>NC_004369.1:0-314709 GCF_000011305.1 Corynebacterium efficiens YS-314
GTGAGCCAGAACTCATCTTCTTTGCTCGAAACCTGGCGTCAGGTCGTCGAAGACCTCAACGCCCTCAGCCAACAGCAGGACAGTGGGATACCACCACTGACCCCCACCCAACGCGCCTACCTCAACCTGGCCAAACCGATTGCCCTGGTTGACGGTTATGCCGTGCTCTCCACCCCACATGCCCTGGCCAAGAACGCCATCGAACATGATCTGGGGGAGTCACTGACCAAGGTGCTGTCCATGCGTATGGGCAGGTCATTCAGCCTCGCGGTCAGTGTGGAACCCTCCCGCGACGGTGAGGATCCCAACGCCCCGCCCGCGCCCAGGCAGCAGGAACTGAACTACCCGTACCCGGGCCAGGGCCCACAGAGCCCACAGGGTCAACAGGGTCAACAGGGTCAGCACCCGGTCCAGCAGGAGGTCCGGGCCCATGCGCCGGCACCGCACCAACAGGGTCAGCATCAGGCCGCCCAGCATCAGCCGCCCGCCAACCAGGCTCCGGGGCAGTATGTCGTGGGTGGTGAGCGGGGTCAGGCGTCGCAAAGCGCCGGCGCCTGGGAACAGACCCACAGCATGCCGGCCTTCGACCAGGGGTTTGATCCCAGTCCGGCACCGGTGGAACCACCGCCACAGCCGGCCCACCCGCTGCGCATTCCGCGGGAAACCCCAGCTCACAACCCCAATAGGGAAGTGTCGCTCAACCCGAAGTACACCTTTGAGAACTTCGTGATCGGGCCGTTCAACCGGTTCGCCAACGCCGCCGCGGTCGCCGTGGCCGAGAGTCCCGCGAAGGCCTTCAACCCGCTGTTCATCTCCGGTGGGTCCGGCCTGGGCAAGACCCACCTGCTGCACGCGGTGGGCAACTACGCGCAGGAACTCCAGCCGGGCTTGCGGATCAAGTACGTCTCGAGTGAGGAATTCACCAACGACTACATCAACTCCGTGCGTGATGACCGGCAGGAATCCTTCAAACGCCGGTACCGCAACCTGGATATCCTCATGGTCGATGACATCCAGTTCCTCGCCGGTAAGGAAGGCACCCAGGAGGAGTTCTTCCACACCTTCAACGCCCTGCACCAGGCGGAGAAGCAGATCATCCTGTCCTCCGACCGCCCGCCACGCCAGCTCACCACGCTGGAGGACCGTCTGCGCACCCGCTTCGAGGGTGGCCTGATCACCGACATCCAGCCACCTGACCTGGAGACGCGCATTGCGATTCTGATGAAGAAGGCCCAGGCAGACGGCACACACGTCGACCGTGAGGTCCTGGAGCTGATCGCCAGCCGGTTCGAGTCCTCCATCCGTGAGCTCGAGGGCGCGCTCATCCGTGTCTCCGCCTACTCCTCGCTGATCAACCAGCCGATTGACAAGGAGATGGCCATTGTCGCGCTGCGTGACATCCTCCCCGAGCCCGAGGACATGGAGATCACCGCACCGGTGATCATGGAGGTCACCGCCGAGTACTTCAAGATCTCGGTGGATACCCTGCGTGGCGCCGGCAAGACCCGCGCGGTGGCGCACGCCCGCCAGCTGGCCATGTATCTCTGCCGCGAGCTGACCGATATGTCCCTGCCCAAGATCGGTGATGTGTTCGGCGGCAAGGACCACACCACCGTCATGTACGCCGACCGCAAGATCCGGCAGGAGATGACCGAGAAGCGTGACACCTACGACGAGATCCAGCAGCTGACCCAGCTGATCAAATCCCGCGGCCGCAACTAGATCCTTCCCGCAAGGCGGGATCCCACGGTGGGAATGACAAGAAACCCGGTTCACTTCGAGTGGGCCGGGTTTCTTGTCATTCCGGTGGTCATCCACAGGGGAGAAGCGTGTCGACGCATCCCGATGTCACCGGCAAACCACAATTTTTGTCATTTTCCCGTGTGACCGGGAGATAAAAGCACAGGTCAGCGGGGTGGGAGGTGAAAAAGGGGTGAAATGACAAGAAAAGACTCCGGAAACAGGGCGGAACGGCCGGGAAATTATCCACAGACTCATTCACACCTGTGTAATTACAAACTTGTAATTCCGTGATTCGCATCACTTTCCCGGAGGAGTTCCGCGATCAGAACCCCTGTGGACAAACCCGGCAAAAGTGTGCATAAGCTGGGGATACATTTCGCCAAACTGGGGATAGAAACACGGCCCGGAAAGTTATCCACAACTCGGTCAAGTTATCCACAGGTTTTCCACACGTGGTTTCACAATCACATTTTTCACGGCTACCTTGGTCGATGATGCTCCATCCACAGAGTGCACAGGACTTACTGTTACTCCCGCTTTTATAACTAGAACTTAACTAAGAGAAAGAGGGGGTGGGGAGAAACGTTGGTGAATGACAAAAATCTCGCCTCGGGGCAACGCTCCGAACGGCAGAGAAATGAAATTACAAATTCCCGAACCGTCAGGTGCCCAGGTACGTTAGGGATGTGTAATTCCACAACCCCGCCGATGGCTGCACGGGTCCAGGGCAACCTGCCATGAACCCACACCACATCCGTGGCGTCGAAGGGTTGTGTCCTGTCGTGGCCGGTGCCCCTGGTGCGACATTTTTCGATAACGAACTTTTCTGCAAGGAGCTTTAAGTCAGCATGGAGCCACAAAACGTGTCATTCCGTGTGGCCAGGGAGGATCTGGTCACCTCAGTGGGCTGGGTTGCTCGAAACCTGCCCACCAAGCCAACCCAGCCGGTGTTGCGAGCCATGCTGATCACCGCCGATGACGAGGGTCTGGAACTCGCCGGTTACGACTACGAGGTGTCCACCCGTGTCCGGGTCTCCGCCGAGGTCGCTGTCCCGGGCCGCATCGCGGTGGCCGGTAAGATCCTCTCCGAGATCATCGGCACCCTACCCAACAAGCCGGTTGATTTCCGCCTCGACGGATCCAAGGTCCTGGTGTCCTGTGGTTCCGCCAGCTTCGAGCTGCCCTCCATCCCGCTCGATGACTACCCGCCGCTGCCATCCCTGCCGGAACGCACCGGGTCGATCAACCCGAAGCTGTTCACCGAGGCCGTTACCCAGGTGGCCTCCGCCGCCGGCCGGGATGACTCCCTGCCCATGCTCACCGGCGTGAACATGGAGATCCACGGCAACCAGATCAGCCTCGCGGCCACCGACCGTTTCCGTCTGGCACTGCGCACCTTCGAGTGGGATCCCGCCAGCTCCGGTATCGAGGCCAAGCTGCTCATCCCGGCGAAGACCCTGCTGGAAAACGCCCGCACCCTCGACACCGGACTCAATGAGGAGATCGGGATCGCCGTAGGCACCGGTGAGCAGGTCGGCCGCGAGGGCCTGTTCGGTATCCGCACCGATAACCGGGAGAGCACCACCCGCATGCTCGATGCGGATTTCCCGAATATCCAGCCGCTGCTGCCGAAGGAACACACCGCCATCGCCTCGGTGGAGATCGCCCCGCTGCTCGACGCCGTGCGTCGTGTGTCCCTGGTGGCGGACCGCAACGCCCAGATCATCATGGAATTCAGCGACGGTCAGGTCATCCTCTCCGCCGGCGGTTCCGATGCCGGTCACGCCCAGGAGGTGCTGCCGTGTGCCTTCACCGGCAAGGATCTCAAGATCGCCTTCAACCCGGGTTATCTCAAGGACGGACTTTCTGTCATTCCGACCTCGCGTGCGGTCTTCGGCTTCACCGAACCCTCCCGCCCAGCCATCATGATCCCGGAACCCGAGGAGTTTCCGGAGGCTGATGAACGTGGTGTCTTCCAGACCCCGGACACCTACTTCACCTACCTGCTCATGCCGGTCCGCCTGCCGGGTTAGACCGGAAAACCGGGCGTGAACTGGGCGAACACCCGGATCACGCCCATGTTGTACCCCTTATCCAGATCCCATCTCGCGCCCGAAGGGAGGGACCGCAGACCTTGTACATCCGTTCGCTGGAATTACGTGATTTCCGGTCCTGGCCGGAACTGAAGGTCGAGCTCAAACCTGGAATTACGATTTTCATCGGCCGGAACGGGTTCGGGAAGACCAACATCGTCGAGGCCATCGGGTACCTGGCGCACCTGTCCTCCCACCGCGTGTCCACCGATGCCCCGCTGGTGCGGGCGAATGCCGGGGACGCCCGGATCTCCGCGGTGGCGGTCAACCAGGGGCGGGAACTGGCCGCGCACCTGCTGATCAAACCCCATGCCGCCAACCAGGGGCAGATCAACCGCACCCGGGTGAAAAGCCCCCGTGAGCTGCTCGGGGTGATCAAGACGGTGTTGTTCGCCCCGGAGGATCTCGCCCTGGTGCGCGGGGAACCGGCGGAGCGCCGGCGGTATCTGGATGACATCATCGCCACCCGCCGACCCCGTATGGCCGGGGTGAAAGCGGATTATGACAAGGTGCTCAAACAAAGAAACGCCCTGCTCAAGACCGCCACCATTGCGCTGCGCCGGGGTTATGGCACCGAGGAGGGGGCCGCGGCGCTGGCCACGCTCGACACCTGGGACGGGCAGCTCGCCCGCCTCGGTGCGGAGGTCATGGCCGCGCGTTTCGCGCTGGTGCAGGACCTGTCCTCCCAGATCCGTGATGCGTACCAGACCATCGCCCCGGAATCGCGCCCGGCGGCGGTGAACTACAAAACCACCATCGATCAGGGGCTGGCCCAGTTCGGGGAGTTCGACGCCGGCATCATCGAGGCGACCCTCCTCACCGAACTGGCCGCCAAACGTCAACGCGAGATCGAGCGTGGCATGTCCCTGGTGGGCCCACACCGCGATGATCTGGAATTACATCTGGGTGGTCAACCCGCGAAGGGGTTCGCCAGTCACGGGGAGACCTGGTCTTTCGCGCTGTCCATGCGGATCGCGGAGTTCAACCTGCTGCGCTCGGACGGTACGGATCCGATCCTCATCCTCGATGATGTCTTCTCCGAGCTCGATGCCGGTCGGCGTGAGAAACTTGTCGGTATCGCCCGGGATGCTGAACAGGTGATCATCACCGCGGCCGTCAGCGATGATCTGCCCGCCAACCTCGCCGATGCCATCACCGCACGCCACACCGTCACCGTGCGCGACACCGATGCCGGCCGGATCTCCCTGCTGGATGAACAACCGGATACACAGCCATGACCGAGGATGAGGATTTCATCGCCCAGGCCTTCGAGCGGGTGCGCCGGGAGGCCCAGCGGCGCAACGGTCGGGTGCCGGACCTGAACAACAGAGATGCTTTTCGACGCACCACCCCCCGCCCCATCGGCGACCGGGCAAACGGCGGCAACGGAGGCGGTGGAGGCGTCGACAAGCGTCGACGGGGACGCCCCACCGGCCCCGACGGCCGTTATAAACCGTACGTGCGTTCGGCTGAGCCTCTGGGCGCCATCCTCAACCGGGAAATCCGGTCCCGGGGGTGGAGCCGCGACATTGCCGCAGGCTGGGTCACCTCGCACTGGGCTGAGCTGGTGGGACCGAAGATCGCCCAGCACACGAAGGTGGAGATGATCAAGGATAAAAAACTGTTCATCACCTGTGATTCCACCGCGTGGGCGACCAATCTGCGCATGATGCAGAAGCAGATTCTGCAGGTCATCGCCGAAAAGGTGGGTCCGGATGTCATTGCGGAGCTGCGTATCTTCGGGCCCCAGGCACCGAGCTGGCGCAAGGGTCCGCTGCATGTGAAAGGGCGCGGTCCGCGGGACACCTACGGTTAGGTTGAAAGCACCAACGCTCAAAAAGGGGCCTATTTAGCCGTTTCCGGCGTTGTGCCCCACTACTACGTAGGGGCCTAAGGGTGTAAGATTAAAAGGTCTGTATCGGAAAAGTAGCGAGGAGTGTTCGTTTAAAGTGGCAAACACTGAACACAATTATGACGCTTCATCGATCACCATCCTTGAAGGTCTCGAGGCAGTCCGCAAGCGCCCCGGAATGTACATCGGTTCCACCGGCTCGCGTGGCCTCCATCACCTGATCTGGGAGGTCGTGGACAACTCGGTGGACGAAGCCATGGCGGGCTACGCCGACCGCGTTGACGTGACACTCCTGGAGGACGGCGGCGTCGAGGTCATCGACAACGGCCGTGGCATCCCCGTCGAGATGCATGCCTCAGGTGCGCCCACCGTCCAGGTGGTCATGACCCAGCTGCACGCCGGCGGTAAGTTCGACTCCGATTCCTACGCTGTCTCCGGTGGTCTGCACGGTGTGGGTATCTCCGTGGTCAACGCCCTGTCCACGCGCGTTGAGGCGCACATCAAAAAAGACGGCAAGCACTGGTACCAGAATTTCAACAACTCCATCCCGGAGGACCTGGTGGAGGGCGCCAACGCCCGCGGCACCGGCACCTCCATCCGGTTCTGGCCGGATGCGGAGATCTTCGAGACCACGGACTTCGACTTCGACACGATCTCACGCCGCCTGCAGGAGATGGCCTTCCTCAACAAGGGTCTGACCATGACCCTGACCGACAACCGCGCCTCCGATGAGGAACTCGAGCTCGAGGCGCTGGCCGAGCAGGGTGACACCGCCGTCGAGCTCTCCCTCGACCAGATCGACGCCGACGGGGAAACCCAGCTTGTCGACGCCGAGGTCACCGACGCCCCGAAGAAGCCCAAGAAGCGTGAGAAGAAGAAGATCTTCCACTACCCCAACGGGCTCGAGGACTACGTCAACCACCTCAACCGCACCAAGACCCCGATCCACCCGTCGATCGTCTCCTTCGAGGCCAAGGCCGCGGAACACGAGGTGGAGATCGCCATGCAGTGGAACTCCTCCTACAAGGAGTCCGTGCACACCTTCGCCAACACCATCAATACCTTCGAGGGTGGCACCCATGAGGAGGGGTTCCGCTCCGCGCTGACCTCCCTGATGAACCGGTACGCCCGTGAGCACAAACTGCTCAAGGAGAAGGAGGCCAACCTCACCGGTGATGACTGCCGTGAGGGCCTGTCCGCGGTGATCTCCGTGCGTGTCTCCGAGCCGCAGTTCGAGGGTCAGACCAAGACCAAGCTCGGCAACACCGAGATCAAGTCGTTTGTGCAGCGCATGGCCAATGAGCACATCGGCCACTGGTTGGAGGCCAACCCGGCCGAGGCCAAGGTCATCATCAACAAGGCTGTCGGTTCCGCGCAGGCGCGCCTGGCGGCCCGTAAGGCCCGTGACCTGGTCCGTCGCAAGTCCGCCACCGACCTCGGTGGGCTGCCCGGCAAGCTGGCCGACTGCCGTTCCAAGGATCCGGAGAAGTCCGAGCTCTACATCGTGGAGGGTGACTCCGCGGGTGGTTCCGCCAAGTCGGGTCGTGACTCGATGTTCCAGGCGATCCTGCCGCTGCGTGGCAAGATCCTCAACGTGGAGAAGGCACGCCTGGACAAGGTGCTGAAAAACTCGGAGGTCCAGGCGATCATCACCGCCCTGGGTACCGGTATCCATGATGAATTCGACATCAACAAGCTGCGCTATCACAAGATCGTGCTCATGGCCGATGCCGACGTCGACGGCCAGCACATCGCCACGCTGCTGCTGACCCTGCTGTTCCGTTTCATGCCGGATCTCATCGCCGAGGGCCATGTCTACCTGGCGCAGCCACCGCTGTACAAGCTCAAGTGGCAGCGCGGCGAGCCGGGCTTCGCCTACTCCGATGAGGAGCGCGACCAGCAGCTCGAGGAGGGCCTGGCGGCCGGCCGGAAGATCAACAAGGATGACGGCATCCAGCGCTACAAGGGCCTCGGTGAGATGAACCCCAACGAGCTGTGGGAGACCACCATGGACCCCAGCGTGCGTATCCTGCGCCGCGTGGACCTCGCCGACGCCCAGCGTGCCGACGAGCTGTTCTCCATCCTCATGGGCGATGACGTGGTGGCCCGCCGCAGCTTCATCACCCGCAACGCCAAGGATGTCCGCTTCCTCGACGTCTAGGAACGCCCGGGACACATCCCGGCAGGCACACCCCGTGGGTATCCGCGGGGTGTTCCTACATTCCCGGGACGCTCGTTCTGGCTACCCTGGGACGCGTGAACGCAACTGAACCCACCACCACCGTCCACGTCGAGATGCCCGATTCCTCCCGAACCCCCGTGCAGGTCTGGCGCGCCGGGGAAGATGGACAGGGGAGTGGGCGTGACAAACCCCTGGTGATGGTGTGGCCGGGCTTCGGCATGGGTGGGTACTATTTCCGGCCCATCGCAGCGGAACTGGCTGCACGCGGTTTCCCCGTCGCCGTCGGTGAACTCCGGGGCCAGGGACAGAGCTCCGCCCGGGCGACCAGGACCACCACCTGGGGTTATCATGATCTGGCGTCGGAGGATTTCCCCCGTCAGGTCCGGGCCGCCAAACAGGAACTGGGCCTGCCGGTCGATCACCCCATGATCTTTCTCGCCCATTCCATGGGTGGGCAGATCTCCTGTCTCTTCGCCGCCCGCGAGGACACCCGCGACCTCAACCTCCGCGGTATCTTCGGCGTGGGATCGGGCTCGCCGTACCGCCCGAGGTTCGATCCCCAGATGGGCCGCCGCCTCGGGATGGGGGCCCTGTTCCTGGGGCGGGTCGGCGGCCATGGGCTGGGGTACTGGCCGGGGAAGATCCTGGGCCGTGATTTCCTCGGTTATGGACGGCAGGCCGGTGCCCACATGCGGGAATGGCTGCGCTTCCATAAGCGGAATTCCCTCGATGATCTCACCGGCCAGGATATTGATTATGTGGCTGCCCTCAGCCGCCTGGAACTGCCCGTGCTGTTCACCCGGTTCACCAATGACCGGGACTGTCCGACCGCGTCCAGTGAGGCGCTGGCGGAGTTCCTGCACAATGCCGATGTGCGTTTCGAGGATCTGCCCGGCGAACTGGGCCACAATCGGTGGGCGCGGGAACCGGTGATCGTGGCGGACCGTTTCGTGTCCTTCGCCGGGGTGCTCGACTAGACCTCCCCTGCCAGGGTGGTGTTCCGAGGACACCGGAAGGGCCGGAACCGACAACTCTCGACCCATACTTAAGGTTGTTGTAATACTGTTATATTTTTGGGTCCGAAACTCGCATCAGCACCTTTAATGCTTAGATGACGCTCTAACCCTCAGATCAGGGGAGGGGCCCGGTTCCGCCCGGCTCTCTGGGCGACAGCGGGGATAGGCGTCCCTAGGGTGGGGCACGACTGCCGATAGACACATCGGAGACCGTGCAGCACGAGAGTAAAGAAGCGTACCCATGGCCGAAAAAGTACACCGACCCGTAGGTGAGCATGCAGCCCACCGACATGAAGCAGGGGTGAATGTCGCACCTTCTTCCAGCGCAGTTGAGACCCGTACCGTCCCGGATGATCACTCCGCCCAAGAGGCCTGGATCGGCACCGATGATCCCCATGTTGCCAACCGGAATATCTCCTGGGGCGCGATCATCGCAGGTGCGGTGACCTTCATTGCCCTGGTGGTGTTGATCGGCATCGGTGCCGCCGCCCTGGGGCTGCAGGACTCCAGCGCCACCGTGCTGGGTATCTGGACCCTGGTGGGGCTGGTCATCGCCTTCCTGGTCGCCGGTTATGTTGCCGGTGCGCTCGCTGTCCGTGGTGGTCTGCTGCACGGTTTCCTCACCTGCGCCACCTCCATGCTCGCGGTGATCTTCCTGGCCGGCTGGCTGGGCACCTCGGTTCTGGGTGCGTTTGGCAGCATCGCCGGTACCGCAGCGGACACCGCCGCCCAGACCGTCAATGTAACCAGCCAGGATGCCCAGGGTGCCGCCGATGCCACCTCCCAGGAGGATGTGGATCAGGCCCAGGCCGAGGCTGAGTAGACCGCGAGCGAGCTGGTTGATGAGGCCAGCCAGACCGCACAGGAGGCTGCCCCTGAGGTGGCCGAGGGCTCCTGGTGGACCTTCGGCGGTCTGTTGGTCGGTGCGCTGCTGGCATCCCTGGCCGGTGTTGCCGGTGCCCGCAGTGTGATCAACAAGCGCGAGCAGGTTGTCGCAGGCCCCAGCCGCCTCTAATTCCTGTAGGACCAGGGTTATTTACAGCACTACACCAGAACCCGGGAGACCTCATCGGTCCCCGGGTTCAGTGCTGTCTGGGGACTGCCCCTATGGCAGGAGTGCGCCGTCAGAATCCTCGGACGATAGGTCAGCACCTGGTGTATGGTCAGCATATGCTGACTATTGCCTCGCGGCTTGATGTGATGAACCGGTTGGGTCGGGCCATGGCTGATCCCACCCGGTCACGGATTCTGTTGTCCCTGCTTGATGCCCCCGGTTACCCGGCTCAATTGGCCACCGAGCTGGGGTTGACGCGCACCAATGTCTCCAACCATCTGGCCTGTCTGCGTGATTGCGGGATTGTGGTGGCGGAACCGGAAGGTCGACGCACCCGCTATGAGATCGCCGATGCGCACCTGGCACGCGCACTCAACGCATTGGTGGATATCACCCTGGCGGTCGATGAGAACGCGGACTGCATTGATCCGCAGTGCCCCGTCGTGGGCTGCTGTGCACCGGAGGGGGAGCGGGAACAGTGACCTCTGCATGTGGATGTGAACCCACGGGCACGGGGGTGGACCCAGCGGGAGACCCGGTGATGGCCGCAGTGGTGGGCACGGAGGAGCACACCCCCTGGTGGCGTGATCGGACCGTCATGATCCCGGTGGCATCCGGTGTTGCGCTGCTGAGCGGTCTGATCCTGGAATGGTTCGTCCCCGGCGCCGGCACCCTCGCATCCGTCCTGTTCTGGGTGTCTCTGCTCCTGGGTGCCTCCCAGTTTGTTCCCGGTGCGGTGAGGAATCTGGTGACCCGGGGCCGGTTGGGTATCGGCCTGCTCATGACCATCAGTGCCACCGGTGCGGTGATCCTCGGTTTCGTCGAGGAGGCAGCCGCACTGGCCTTTCTCTACTCCATTGCCGAGGCCCTTGAGGGCCGGGCAATGGATAAGGCCCGCGCAGGTCTCCGTGCCCTGCTCGCCTTGATTCCCGCCACCGCCACGGTGGTCACCACGGCCAACACCACGCGGAGTGTGTCCGTTGAGGAACTCCTCCCCGGGGACAGGGTGCGTCTGGTGGCAGGGGAGCGGTTGGCCACCGACGGGATCGTGCATTCTGGGCGTTCCAGTCTTGATGTTTCCGCGATCACGGGGGAATCCATCCCGGTGGAGGTCGGGCCCGGCGATCAGGTGCTGGCGGGCTCGATCAATATCTCCGGTGTGCTCGAGGTGGAGGCAACCGCGGCCGGGACCGACAACTCGTTGACCACCGTGGTGTCCCTGGTGGAGCAGGCCCAGCACGAGAAGGGCGACCGCGCCCGGATCGCTGACCGACTGGCCCGCCCCCTGGTACCCGGGGTGCTCATCCTGGCTGCGCTGGTCGCGGTGATCGGTTCCCTGCTCGGAGATCCGGATGTGTGGATCGAACGCGCCCTGGTGGTCCTGGTGGCAGCATCCCCGTGTGCCCTGGCCATCTCGGTGCCGGTCACGGTGGTCTCGGCTATCGGTGCGGCCAGTAGATTCGGCGTGGTCATCAAATCAGGTGCGGCGTTCGAGCGTCTCGGTGGTATCCAGCACCTGGCCCTGGACAAGACGGGTACGCTCACCCGCAACCAACCCACGGTGGCTGATGTGGTGACCACCGGTGCCACCAGTCGGGCGGAGGTACTGGGGTGGGCCGCGGCCCTGGAGGCGCACAGCACCCACCCGCTGGCCGCAGCGATCACCGCGGCCACACCTGAGGTCCCCGCAGCTGCGGAGGTCACCGAGGTCGCCGGTGAGGGCATCACCGGGCTTGTCGACGGCACCCGCATCGCCGTGGGCAGCCCCCGGTGGCTCGCGCCCGGTCCGCTGGTGGGCACCGTCGAGGATCTGGAGGGCAAGGGAATGACCGTGGTGGTGATCCACCGTGATCAGCAACCGGTGGGCGTGATCGGGGTGCGCGATGAACTGCGTCCGGAAACCCCCGATGTCATCCGGTTGCTGGAGACACAGGGTTTCGGGATCACCATGCTGACGGGTGATAACCAACGCACCGCCGAGGCCCTGGCGACGGAGGCGGGGATCGGGGATGTCCACGCGCAACTACGCCCCCGGGACAAGGCCCGGGCTGTGGCCGGCCTGGCGGAGAGGGGGCCGGTGGCGATGATCGGGGACGGCATCAATGATGCCCCCGCCCTGGCCTCAGCCGATGTGGGTATCGCCATGGGTGCGAAGGGGGCGGACGCCGCCGTCGAGTCCGCGGATGTGGCCTTCACCGGTGATGATCTGCGGGTGATCCCGCATGCCCTGGCCCATGCGCGCCGGGGCCGGACCATCATCAACCAGAACATCGTGTTGTCCCTGGCGATCATCATCGTCCTGCTCCCCCTGGCGATCACCGGTGCGCTGGGGTTGGCGGCGGTGGTGCTGGTGCATGAGGTTGCCGAGGTGATTGTCATCCTCAACGGTCTGCGGGCTGCCCGCGCCGGGAACACCCCGGCCCTCAGCTAGTCTTTGCGGATGCCCTTCAGGTACAGATTCTGCCAGAGCCGGACGAAGAAACCGATGCCGAAGGCCGCGAAGACGGTGCCCTCACGCACACCCACCAGGCCACCCATGGTGACCAGTGAGATGATCACGGCGATGCCCACCAGGGTCCAGTCGACGATCTGCTTGCAGGCACCGAAATCCAGTGTGGTCAGTTTGGTGTTGAGTGCCTGCACGATGGCCTCACCCGGCATGAAGGCGATCTGCCCGAGCAGCTGCATGACGATCCCCAGCGCGACCATCATGGTGCCCAGGACAACCAGTACCCAGGCCACCAGGTAGTTCTGGGGATCCACCCAGCGGGTCAGCCACAGGCTCACATCGCACATCACGCCGAAGAGGATGGAGATCGGCAGCTGCCACAGCATGGTGGCCCTGTAATTACGTCCCAGGATCAGGGCGGTGATGATCATGATGATGACATTGACCACCACGGTCCAGGTACCCAGGGAGTAACTGGTGGCAGCCGCCAGGACCGCCGGTGGGGAGGAGATGGTGGTGGTGCCCAGGCCGGCGTGGACGGTGATGGCCACGCCGAGGGAGAGGATGAACATCCCGGCCAGGAACAGCATCCATCTGGTTGGCAGGGAGTACCGCTGGGCCGGGTTGAGTGAGGTGGCCACTGTCTATCGGGCGTGTTTTTCCACGAGCTGACCGATGGTGGGCAGTTCCTGCTCAACCACCTTGGCGGCCTTGCCGCGGAGGGTGCCGTACATCTTGGACACACCGGGGATGTTGATGGTGTCGGAGTTGCGGTCGGCCACGCTGAGGATGGCGTCCATGGCGCGGTCCTTGTTGGCCACCAGGTGGGCACCGAAATCGGTGCCACCGCCGGCGGTGTATTCCTGCCACAGGGGATCCAGGCCCTCGGCCATCTCGGGCATGATGCGGCGGGAACCCTTGGCCACGATATCGGAGTCGAACTTGGTGGCCGTGCTCAGTGCACCCTTGAGTGCCATGCCGGTGAGACCGGACTGCTTGTCCACGGTGGTGGTGATGAAGTTGGCCATGTCGGCGACCGCTGCATCGAAACGGTTGCCCACGAGAAGTTCCTTGAGTGAAGTCATGGGGAACATAGTAACGAGAAAAAGACCGGCATTCCCGGCAGCCAGCCGGAAACACCGATCTTTCGTCGAGGGGACATCGTCGTGATCCTTCCTCCACAGCGACCCGCGGTTTCACTTGTGTCACTGCAATCACAACAGTCACACAGTTTACAGCTGGCACCAGAGGGGCGCAATGCACCGGGCCCGGTCGGGGACGGTGGGGCAGTGGGGCGTCGACAAGCACGCCTCAGGAGTTCAGGTGCAGCAGGATCCGCCGGGTCGCGGCCGCGAGCTGCCCGTTGCGCCCGCTCAGAGGCCGCAAGGCGGTGATGGTGGAGGCCACGCGCTCGGCCATGACCTCGGGGGAGTCGTCCACCCGCACGCCGTGGAAACTGGCGCTGCTGACCGCCGCGGCCGCCGCGAGTGCCGCGAAATCGCGCACCCGCACGCCGTGGGCCGTGCACACCTCATCGGCGATGAGCAGCATCTGTTCGGCGCTGAGCCCCCTCACCGCGAATGCCTGAGGCGCTTGTCGACGTCCGCATATTCCGGCACGTACACCCGCGCCAGGTCCGCGACTTCCGCATCGGCGACGACGCGGGCCGCCGCCGCCACCATCGCGCGGATCGCCGCCTCCTGCTTGCTGGAGCCCTGGGCGCGGGCGAGCAGGGTGAGCGCCCGGTCCTGATCATCGGTGAGTCTCAAGGTCATGGCCATGAGGGAAATGGTATCAGTCTGGTATCGTATCTGGCCTGGATGTGGCCGGAAACGAATTCTGAGGGCGGTTTTCCGGGGTGTGACGGGTATGATTGGGGAAGTTCAACCACCATTGGAAGGTAACTAGTGAGCGACGACAATAACGAGACGTTTGACCGCATCCAACCCATTGACATCAATGAGGAGATGCAGTCGAGCTACATCGACTACGCCATGTCGGTCATCGTGGGACGCGCCCTCCCCGAGGTCCGCGACGGTATGAAACCGGTGCACCGCCGTGTGCTGTACGCGATGTATGACAACGGCTACCGCCCCGACCGCAGCTACGTGAAGTCCGCGAAGCCGGTGGCGGACACCATGGGTAACTACCACCCGCACGGTGACACCGCGATCTATGACACCCTGGTGCGCATGGCCCAGCCGTGGTCCATGCGCTACCCACTCGTCGACGGCCAGGGCAACTTCGGTTCCCGCGGCAACGACGGCCCCGCCGCCATGCGTTACACCGAGTGCCGCATGACCCCGCTGGCCATGGAGATGGTCCGCGACATCCGCGAGAACACCGTCAACTTCTCCCCGAACTACGACGGCAAGACCACCGAACCGGATGTCCTGCCCTCCCGTGTGCCCAACCTGCTGATGAACGGTTCCGGCGGTATTGCCGTGGGTATGGCCACCAACATCCCACCGCACAACCTCAATGAGCTTGCCGACGCCATCTTCTGGCTCCTCGAGAACCCCGACGCCGACGAGGCCACCGCGCTGGAAAAGTGCATGGAGTTTGTCAAGGGCCCGGATTTCCCGACCGCCGGCCTCATCATCGGTGACAAGGGCATCCACGATGCCTACACCACCGGCCGCGGCTCCATCCGCATGCGCGGTGTCACCTCCATCGAGGAGGAGGGCAACCGCACCGTCATCGTCATCACCGAGCTGCCGTACCAGGTCAACCCGGATAATCTGATCTCCAACATCGCGGAGCAGGTCCGTGACGGCAAGCTGGTGGGCATCTCCAAGATCGAGGATGAGTCCTCCGACCGCGTGGGTATGCGCATCGTGGTCACCCTCAAGCGTGACGCCGTGCCGCGCGTGGTGCTCAACAACCTGTTCAAGCACTCCCAGCTGCAGTCCAACTTCGGTGCCAACATGCTCTCCATCGTCGATGGTGTGCCCCGCACCCTGCGTCTGGATCAGATGCTGCGCTACTACGTGGCACACCAGATCGAGGTCATCGTCCGCCGCACCCAGTACCGTCTGGACCAGGCGGAGAAGCGCGCCCACATCCTGCGCGGCCTGGTCAAGGCCCTGGACATGCTCGACGAGGTCATCGCCCTGATCCGCCGCAGCCCCACCGTGGAGGAGGCCCGCGACGGCCTCATGAGCCTGCTCGACGTGGACCAGATCCAGGCGGATGCCATCCTGGAGATGCAGCTGCGCCGCCTGGCCGCCCTGGAGCGCGAGAAGATCGTCAACGAGCTCAATGAGCTGGAGACCATCATCGCCGACCTCAAGGACATCCTGGCCAGCCCCGAGCGGCAGCGTGCCATCGTCCGCGACGAGCTCGCCGAGATCGTGGAGAAGTACGGCGATGAGCGCCGCTCCCAGATCATCGCCGCCACCGGTGATGTCTCCGAGGAGGACCTCATCGCCCGGGAGAACGTGGTGGTCACCATCACCTCCACCGGTTACGCCAAGCGCACCAAGGTCGATGCCTACAAGTCCCAGAAGCGTGGTGGCAAGGGCGTGCGCGGTGCGGAGCTGAAGCAGGACGACATCGTCCGTCACTTCTTCGTCAGCTCCACCCACGACTGGATCCTGTTCTTCACCAACTTCGGTCGCGTGTACCGCCTCAAGGCCTATGAACTGCCCGAGGCCTCCCGCACCGCACGTGGCCAGCACGTGGCCAACCTGCTGGAATTCCAGCCGGAGGAGCGTATCGCCCAGGTCATCCAGATCCAGACCTACGAGGATGCCCCCTACCTGGTCCTGGCCACCGCCCAGGGGCGGGTGAAGAAGTCCCGCCTCACCGACTACGAATCCGCCCGCTCCGCCGGCCTGATCGCCATCAACCTCAACGACGGCGACCGCCTCATCGGTGCCGCGCTTGTCGACGAAGGCGACGACATCCTGCTCACCTCCGAGTACGGCCAGGCCATCCGCTTCACCGCCGACGATGAGCAGCTGCGCCCCATGGGCCGTGCCACCGCCGGTGTCAAGGGCATGCGCTTCCGCGAGGGTGATCAGCTGCTGGCTATGAGCGTGGTCCGCGACGGCGAGTTCCTGCTGGTGGCCACCTCCGGTGGTTACGGCAAGCGCACCCCCATCTCCGAGTACTCCACCCAGGGTCGCGGCGGTCTCGGTGTGGTGACCTTCAAGTACACCCCGAAGCGTGGACGCCTCATCGGTGCCCTCGCCGTGGAGGAGGACGACGAGATCTTCGCCATCACCTCCGCCGGCGGTGTCATCCGCACCGAGGTCAACCAGATCCGCCCGTCCTCCCGCGCCACCATGGGTGTGCGCCTGGTCAACCTGCAGGACGACGTGGAACTGCTCGCCATCGACAAGAACGTCGAGGAGGAGGGCGAGGAGGAAGCCGAGGCAGTGGCCAAGGGCAACGTCGATGGCCCGGCCTCCAAGATCCCCGGTAAGAAGGCAGCTGCGGCGGTTGATGCCGACGCCGACGCCGGGGACACCGACTCTGCTGACGGCGAGGAGTAGCACGTGGCAACCAGAGACGTAACGATCACCCGCATCTCACCACTGTCCACCTTCCGGGTGGCGCTGGCACTGTCCATCATCGGACTGGTCGCCTGGATCATCTGCGTGGTTGTTCTGTATGTGGGCCTGGACGCCGCGGGTGTCTGGCAGAACGTCAACGACGTCATCGGTGGCGTCGGTGGTGAGCAGGCGATCACCTTCGGACTCGTCCTGAGTATCTCCGCGCTCCTAGGGGCGATTGTCGCCATCACCATCGCGATCCTCGCACCCCTGACCGCGATCATCTACAACGCGATCGTCGACCTCTTCGGTGGCCTCACCGTGCAGCTGCAGGAGGAAGTCGATTAACTCCCACCCATAAACAGGGAACACATCCGCTGGCAGCCATTAATAGATGGTTTGACCAGCGGATTTGCGTCTCTCGTGAACTGTGGGTAAAGTTCTATTTCGTTCCCAGGGCCTATAGCTCAGTCGGTTAGAGCGCATCGCTGATAACGATGAGGTCGCAAGTTCGATTCTTGCTAGGCCCACCAGGAACATGGGGCATTAGCTCAGTTGGTAGAGCACCTGCTTTGCAAGCAGGATGTCAGGAGTTCGATTCTCCTATGCTCCACAGATAACCACCTCAGGATTTCAAGTCCTGAGGTGGTTTTTTGTTATGTGTACCCGGGGGAGTGCACGCTGTTTCCTTCCGGATTAACCCGGGATCGCGTTATCGGTTACTGGTGACAGATCAATGCTCGGCCAGTCCTGCACATCGCGCAGGAGTTGCCGGTCATGGGAGGACAGGACAACAGCTGCCTGGGTGGCGCGGAGGGCGTCGGTGAGCTCGTCGACAAGCGTGATGGAGAGGTGGTTGGTCGGTTCGTCGAGAAGCAGCACGTGGGGACGTGCGGCGAGCACGAGCGCTAAATCGAGGCGTCGTTGCTGGCCCATTGACAGCTCGCTCACCCGCTTGTCCAGCTCCGATGGTTTCAATAATCCGAGCTGGGAGATGCCGGTGGCCTCCGAGGGAGGGACTAGCCCGGCGCTGACGAGTGCACTGAGGTGGGTGGTGTAGACCTCGCCGGCCCGCCGGTCAGAGGGGAGATGTGATTCCTGGTGGAGAAAACCCACCCGGATCCCGTCGGCTGTGCGCACCACCCCGGTATCCGGTGCGAGTTCACCAGCGGCGACCCTGAGCAGGGTGGATTTCCCGGCCCCGTTGGGTCCGGTCACCACGAGCCGACCACCCCGCGACAGTGAGAACGACACCGGGCCGGGCAAACGCCCGGTGACGCTGACGTTCTCCACACTCAACAACGTCACACCGGTCCGGGTGGGCAGTTCCGGGAAACGGAAGACCAGGGGTGGTTCAGGCACCGTGATGGCGTGGGCCTCGAGGGCCTCGCGTCGGCGGTGGACATTCTGCACGAGACCACCCGCCCGGGTGGCCCGGCCGTGCTTGTTGCTTCCCTTACCGGGGCGCCACCCGGAGATGAGCCGGTTCTGGGCGGCGCTGAGATCATCCTGCAGACGTGTTCGTTCCTCCTGCTGTCTGGTGTACTGCTGTTCCCAGCGCTCGCGTTCGGCCGCGCGACCCTCCCGGTAACCCGCGTAACCATTTCCGTAGATCCGCGGGCGGTCGTCCGGGGTGGGATCAAGATCGACGATGGTGTCCGCGAAATCCGACAGGAGTGCCCTGTCATGACTGACGATCACCACCCCGCCATTACGGCTCTTGAGCTGGGCAGTCAGGAAGTCGAGTCCGCCGCGGTCGAGATGGTTGGTGGGTTCGTCGAGCAGGAGGAAATCATCGTCGGCACCCAGGAGGCAGGCCAGGCGCACCCGGTAACGCTGACCGACCGACAGTTCCGCCAGGGGGCGGGCGGTGTCAGTTTCCGCGTCGAGTGCCTCGAGGGCGATCTGCACGCGTCGTTCAGCATCCCAGGCATCGAGAGCCTCGGCGTGCTCCAGTGCGGAGGCATATTCTGCGGTGGCGAGCTCTGTTCCGTCGGCAAGCAGGCGGCCTGCCGCATCGAGCCGCGCCAACGCGGCCAGCGGTTCGGCGATGGCCTGGGCGATGACCTCGCCGACGGTGCGGTGATCCGAGGAGTCCATTTCCTGCTCGGCCACCCCGATCGTGCCGATGCACTGCACGGTGCCACTGTCGGGAATGAGGGTACCTGCGAGCACATGGAGCAGGGTTGATTTCCCCCGTCCGTTCTCACCGACGATTGCCACGCGTGACGACGGGGTGAGGATGAGATCAACATGATGGAGAACAGGGTTGGTGCCTCTCATGACTGATACGTCGGAGGCGGTGAGTTGCGCGCGGGCGCGCGCGGGAAGACGGCGGATAGCGGTCTGCATTTCTAGTCCTTTTACACAGGCGCACCCCACACCACAGGTATCGGCGGATGGGCACGCGAGATGACGGCGACCCTGAGGGCCAGAACGAGTGGCTTCCGCAGGCTCGGAGAAACTCAACGAGAGCGGTCAGCCGACTCAGCCGTTACAGGAAATACAGATGCATGCGTGCAAGTATACCCGGCAAGAAGGGTTCACTGAAGTGCTCGCTGAAGTGTTCAGTGCAGAACACCTGGCAGGACACTCAGGCCGAGACGATCCGAGGTCACAACCCCCGTGCCTTCCTGTGTATCGTTAAAACAATTTGTTTTATCGATACACAAGCCACAACTGCCCGCCCTGGAAGACCGTCCCATGCCCACTCCCCAGAACCAGCCAGCCCCACAGTCCGAGCCCCAGCCCGAGCCACAGCCCGAGCCACAGCCACAACCCCTTCCCCGCAGGCCCCGGCGCAAACACCCCACCATGGCCGATGTCGCCGAGGCTGCCGGTGTGTCGGTGATGACGGTCTCCTATGCCTACAACCACCCCGACCGCGTGGCGGCACATACCCGGGAACGGGTGCTGGCCACAGCTGAGACAATCGGTTATAAACGCCCCCACCCCACCGCGTCGGCACTGCGTCGGGGTGCGCCGTTGCAGATCGGGATCGTGTTGGGTGAACACCTCACCTATGCCTTTGATGATCCGGTGGCGTCCGCCTTCCTCTCTGGTGTGGCCAGTGAGTGTGTCATCCGTGGGATGGGCATGACCATGATCCCGGTGACCGGTGAGGAGGGTCCGAAGGATTCCGCGCGGATCCTGTCGATGGATGTGGCCGGGTATATAGTGTGGGCGACCTCGGATGACAACCCCCTGCTGGATGCGCTGGAGGAAACCGGTCAGCCCGTGGTGGTCAGCGGTGGCCCGGCGCGCGAGGGCTGGGGGTTGGTGCATCTGGATGACACCGCCGCTGCCCGGGAGGTCGCGCGCCTGGCGCTTCATGGGCGTCAGCATCCGGCGATCATTGCCTTGCCGGAGGCGCAGCACCGCACGCAGGCGTTGCGTTATGGGCCGGATCCGCAGGCCACCACCTTCGAGGTGCACCGCCGCAGGCTGGAGGGTTACCGTGCGGCTGTTGAGGAGGCCGGTTTGAACTGGGCGGATGTGCCGGTGTTGTTCCTGGGGCGTAACGATGGTGATGAGGCACGTGAGGGCGTCGACAAGCTCCTGCTGCACCACCCGGCCACCGACGCCCTGCTCTGCATGAGCGACCAGATCGCGCTCGGCGCGCTGCCCGTCATCCGCGCCTCGGGGCGCGCGGTACCCGGCGCGATCACGGTGACCGGGTGGGATGACGGGCCCGCGGCTGAGCGTGCGGGCCTGACCACGGTGCGCCAGTCTCTGCGCGACCAGGGGGTGCTGTGTGCACGGATGCTTTTCGACGATCACCTCACCGCGCTCGAGGCCCCCTGCTCCGTCATCACCCGCTCCACCACCGCTGGTTAAAGCGTCAGTTAAACCCCAGCAAGAACCATCTGAATCGATCAACCATGCTGGTCAGATGTTTGACTTGGGTCTGTGACCTGCGTTGACTTGGGTAGGTGAGACTAATTAGAACTGCTGCGATTGTGCTCGGACTGGCCCTGGCCGTGACCGGATGCTCAGCCACCGGCGGTGCCCCCCGCCCCACGGACAACGAAAGGGGCGGTGGTGGCGGAACCGTGGACACCCCACGCCTGGTGGTGTCCATGATCAGCCACGGCGCACCCGGTGACACCTTCTGGGATCTGGTGCGCAAGGGGGCAGAAGACGCCGCGAAAAAAGACAACATTGAACTGCGCTACTCCGCCGACCCCGAGGTGCCCAACCAGGCCAACCTCATCCAATCCGCCATCGACGCCAATGTGGACGGCATCGCCGTGACCATGCCGAACGCCCAGGCACTCGGCCCCACCGCCCAGAAGGCCGTGGACGCCGGCATCCCCGTGGTCGGCCTCAATGCCGGCATGGACACCTACCAGGACTACGGCCTGAGCGGCTTCTTCGGCCAGGAGGAACGCGTGGCCGGTGAACTCGCCGGTGAACGGCTTGCGGGTGATGGCGCGGAGCATGTCCTGTGCGTCATCCACGAACAGGGCAACTCCTCCCAGGAGGCCCGCTGCGGTGGTGTCGCCGACGGCATGGGTGGCACCGGGAAGGTGGAGACCCTCTACGTCAACGGCATGGACCTCACCGCGGTGCAGTCTACCCTGCAGGCCAAGCTGGCCCAGGACCCCGGCATCGACTGGGTCATGGGTCTGGTCGCCCCCGTGGCACTGACCGCGGTGCAGGCCGCCGATGCGGCCGGCGCGGAGGTGTCCATCGGCACCTTCGACACCAATTCCGCCCTGGTCACCGCGATCAGGAATGGTGACGTCGACTTCGCCATCGACCAGCAGCCCTACCTCCAGGGCTACCTGGCCGTGGATGCCCTCTGGCTGGCGCACCGCAACGGCACCACCGTCGGTGGCGGTCGCCCCGTCTACACCGGACCCAGCTTCGTCGATGCCAGCAATGTGGACATCATCGCCGATGCGGCGCAGGCAGGTCTGCGATGAGTACCCCGGTTACTGAAGCCTCAACTGAGCAGGTGCGCGGCGACAGCCTGTTCACCCGCCTCATCCGTCGCCCCGAACTGACCAGCCTGCTCGGTGCGGTCATCATCTTCGTCTTCTTCATGATCGTCGCCCCGGCGTTCCGCTCCTGGGATGCCATGGCCACCGTGCTGTACGCCAGCTCCACCATCGGCATCATGGCGATCGCCGTGGGTCTGCTCATGATCGGTGATGAATTCGACCTGTCCACCGGTGTCGCCGTCACCACCGCCGCGCTGGCCGCCTCCATGCTGAGTTACAACCTGTGGCTCAACACCTGGGTGGGTGCCCTGCTGGCGCTGGTGATCTCCCTGGCCATCGGTTTCTTCAACGGCTACCTGGTGGTGAAGACGAAGATCGCCTCCTTCCTCATCACCCTGGCGTCCTTCCTCATGCTGCAGGGCCTCAACCTGGCACTGACCAAGCTCATCGCCGGTGCCGTGGCCACCCCGACCATCGCCGACATGGAGGGTTTCCCCTCTGCACGTGCGGTGTTCGCCAGCTCCATCCCCATCTTCGGTGTGAACATCCGCATCACTGTCTTCTGGTGGATCCTGTTCGTGGCACTGGGCACCTACCTGCTGTTCAAGACCCGCTTCGGCAACTGGATCTTCGCCGTCGGCGGTGACCAGGAGGCCGCCCGCGCGGTCGGTGTCCCCGTCAAACGCGTGAAGATCACCCTGTTCATGTTCATCGGTTTCGCCGCCTGGTTCCTGGGCATGCACAACCTGTTCGCCTTCGACTCCATCCAGGCCGGCCAGGGCGTAGGCAATGAGTTCCTCTACATCATCGCCGCCGTCATCGGTGGGGTGTCCATGACCGGTGGGCGCGGCACCGTTATCGGCACCATGATCGGCGCGCTCATCTTCGGCATGACCAACCAGGGCATCGTCTACGCCGGCTGGAACCCCGACTGGTTCATGTTCTTCCTCGGTGGCATGTTGCTGTTCGCCGTGATCACCAACAACCGGTTCGCCCGTTTCAACAGGGAGCGGTCATGACAGAACTGATCCGCCTGGAGGGTATCTCCAAGAACTACGGTGCCTTCAGTGCACTGAAGGACATCACCCTGTCGGTGCGCGCCGGGGCCGTCACCTGCGTGCTCGGTGATAACGGCGCGGGCAAGTCGACCCTCATCAAGATCCTGTCCGGCCTGCACCCCGCCAGCGCCGGCACCATGCTTGTCGACGGTGAACCCGTGGATTTCACCTCCCCCCGCGATGCCCTCGCCGCCGGCATCGCCACCGTCTACCAGGACCTCGCCGTGGTCGGACAGATGAGCGTGTGGCGCAACTTCTTCCTCGGCCAGGAACTCACCGGCCGCCTCGGACGGATGCGCGAGGAAGAGATGCGCCGCATCACCGACGAGCAGCTGCGTGGGATGGGCATTGAGCTTCACGACGTCGAGGTCCCCGTCGCGTCCCTCTCCGGCGGTCAGCGACAGGTGGTCGCCATTGCGCGGGCCATCTACTTCGGCGCCCGCGTGCTCATCCTCGACGAACCCACCGCTGCCCTCGGCGTGAAGCAGTCCGGCATGGTCCTGCGTTTCATCGCCGCCGCCCGCGACCGTGGCATCGGCGTCATTTTCATCACCCACAACCCCCACCACGCCCACCTGGTCGGCGACCACTTCATCCTGCTCAACCTGGGCAGGCAGGTCCTCGACGTCCCCCGCGACCAGGTCACCCTGGAGGAACTCACCCTCCAGATGGCCGGTGGTGGCGAACTGGACTCCCTCAGCCACGAGCTGCAACGTTAGGCCCGGTCACGGACTGATAAGACAACCCCGCGTTTCCCTCCAGAAAGGGAAACGCGGGGTTGTTGCATTGGGGAACCGGAGGGTGGGGTCTGCCCAGATGGGAAAACTCCTTGCCAATGTCGCCTGGATCACATATGCTCTGAAATAGTTCCACATGGAACTAATTCACATGGTTTTAAATCTGGGTTGACGTGCCGGGCAGGCGGTCATCCTCCACTCCCTGGCTGGTGTACGGACCCACCCGGATGCCCCCTACCCAGGCACCCACCCCCACCTTCCACCGCCCCTGAACAAGGAGATCTGATGAGTGTGTCAGTGAAGGATCTACTCGCATTGAAGGGAATCCATCCCAGCGAGGAACATCTGCAGAAGCTTGAGAACAAATGGGCTGAGATCGAGCAGCTCAAGGTCAATCTGGACAACATCAACCTCGACGATGCGGACATTGCGCTGCGCAACATCCCGGGAGGGGATCACAATGGCTAAGGAACTGCTCAACAAAACTGCCACCGAGGTGGGCAAACTGATCGAGGGCAGGGAAGTCTCCCCGGTGGAACTCACCCAGGCCCTTCTGGATCACGCCCATGAGGTCAATGAGACCACCAACGCCTACATCTCCTTCCGTGATGAGGCAGCCCTGGCCGAGGCCAAGGCCGCAGAGGAGGAAATCGCCGGTGGTAACTACCGTGGTCCGCTCCACGGCATCCCGATGGCCATCAAGGACAACATCTATGTCGGTGGGGAAGTCACCACGATGGCCTCCAAGATCCACGGTGAGTTTGTCTCCCAGGATGATGCCTCCGTGGTGAAGAAACTGCGTGAGGCGGGTGTCGTCCTCACCGGAAAACTCAATATGCATGAATATGCGTGGGGTATCGATAACAACTCACCGCATTTCGGTTCCGTGCAGAACCCGTGGAACACCGACAAGGTTCCCGGTGGGTCCAGTGGTGGATCCGGCGCGGCCGTGGCCTCCGATGCCTCCTTCACCACGCTCGGCACCGATACCGCCGGTTCCATCCGCATCCCGTCGGCGGCCTGTGGTCTGGTGGGACTCAAGCCCACCCACGGCCGCGTCGCCAAGTACGGTTGCTTCCCCCTGGCGTGGTCCCTGGACCACATCGGACCGATGTCCAAGTCCGTTGCGGATGCTGCCGCCACCCTGCGGGCCATCGCAGGTTTTGACCACCGTGACCCCACCGCCGTGGATGTCCCGGTTCCGGATTATTCCGCTGACCTCGGCGGGGATGCCCGGGATCTGGTCATCGGCGTGGAGGAGGACTACTTCTTCCGCGATGTCGATTCACCCATCGAGCAGGCGGTGCGCAAGCAGATCGAGGACCTGGTCAGCCAGGGTGCCACCCTCAAGACCGTGAGTATCCCCAGCCTGGCGATCAGCGAGTGGACCGAGCTGGCCACCAGCCTGTCTGAGGCCTCGGCCATCCACCACCGGGATCTGCAGACCCGTCCCGATGATTTCGGCGCGGACATCCGTTTCCTCTTCGAACTCGGTGAGCTGTTCTCCGGAGTGGATTACCTCCAGGCCCAGCAGGCACGTCGCCAGATCAAGCAGGAGTTCACCGCAGCACTGCGGGACGTCGATGTCATCATCGCCCCGACGCTGCCGGTCATGGCACCGGATATCGGGTCACCGACCGCCAAGCTCAATGGTCAGGATGTGGATCTCATCGACAACTTCATCCGCTTCACCGGCCCGAGCAACCTCACCGGTCTGCCTGCCATGACCGTCCCGGTCGGCCTGACTGATGGTCTTCCGATCGGCCTCCAGATCATTGGTCGTGCCTTCGATGAAGCCCGTGTGCTCAAGGTGGGCTCCATCATCGAGGCCACCAACCCGATGGAGGGTAAGCGCGCCCCGGTGGGTGCCACCGCCACCGTATAGAAAATCCCATGCCCACGTGGCCCCGGTGGGCCGGTTATCAGTGATCACACTGTTTGTCCTGACCCCACCGGGGCCACGTGTCATCCCCATCCTCACAAGACCCATGGAGCGAGAGCATGTCTAATGTGGCTTTGCTTTTTGTCGGCGCGGTGCTTCTTGTCAACGGACTGGTGTTCCTCGGTCGTGTTGATGGCAGAGCTGCGATCCCCATCAATCTTCTCGCCGGCGCCACCCTCGTCCTCAACGCTTTGCTGATGGTGGCGTCGGTGGAACCGGATACTCCCACCACCTTCGGTGCCGTTGGTTTCGCCCTCTTCGGCTTCACCTATCTCACGGTGGCACTCAATTCCCTACTGGGAGGATCCGGCAGGGCGCTGGGGTGGTACTGCGGATGGGCAGCAATCATTGCCACGGTCCTGGCCCTGATCAACTTCTCAGACGGGGCAGCCCCGCAGATGGGTTGGTTGTGGGCATCCTGGGCACTGTTGTTCCTCTCGTTCTTCCTGGCGCTGATCGTGTCGGGGGAGTGGTGGACACCTGCTGCCGGCATCCTGGCGATCGTGCAGGGTTTCACCACCGCCACCGTTCCCGCCCTGATGATGATCGACGGCTCCTGGGCCACTGCCTCCGCAGCGATCATCGGGTTGGTGCAGATCGGTGGGGCGGTGGTCTATGTCTTCGCTGTCTTCTACTTCCGCACCCGCCGGGAAACGGTGAGCGACGTACCCACCGGATCCGTGGCTGTGCCACTATAATCAGTCATGGGCCAACGGGTGAATCTCATCGCGATGGTGGCAACGGTTGTTGCCACCATCGTGCTTGTTTCCACCGATGCCGCGGAGGCGTACACACTGTTCGGTCGACTCGTGCCGATCTTCGCCTTCGTCACCGGCATGTCCGTGGTGGTCAATATCGCCGCCCAGGTGGGGGTCTTCGACGCGGTGACCCGCGCCCTGGAGACGGTGGCCCCCGTGCGGGCGGGCGCGCGTCGACAAGCTCTCTGGTCGGGGCTGATCCTCATCAGCATCGTGGTGACGGTGTTCCTCTCCCTGGATACCACCGCCATCCTGCTGACACCCCTGGCCATCGCGGTGGCCAGGCGCAATGGTCTGAACCTCATGGCGGTGGCCTTCGCCGTGGTGTGGATCGCCAATATCGCCTCCCTCCATCTGCCGGTCTCCAACCTGACCAACCTGTTGGCGCTGTCCGGTGGTGGCTTCACCTCCGAGCTCGACTACATCACCGCCGCCTGGGTCCCGGCCACCATCGCCACCGGCATCGCGGTCGCAGCCGCCCTGGTGATCAACCGCCTACCGGAACGCATCACCAGCACCACGGCCCACCACCCGCGCCGGGAACAGGTGGTGGCTGACCCGCTGCTGCGTCCCTCCCTGATCACCCTCGGCCTGCTGCTGCCGGCCCTCGCATCCCCGATCCCGTACTGGCTGTCCAGCAGCGTGGCGGCGGTGGTCATGGTGGTGCTCGCAGCACTCAAACGCCGTGATCTCCTCCGCCTCCACCTCATCCCGTGGCCGTCCCTGCTGCTGGCCACGGCGATGTCCACCGTGGCCACCGCGGTCAGCGTGCTCGGCGGTGCGCAGCTGGTCCAGGCCATGCTTGACGACGCAACCCCCCTCACCATCGCCACCACCGGTGCGGTGGCCGCCAACCTCCTCAACAACATCCCCGCCTTCCTGGCACTGGAACCCGCGGTCAGCACCACGCAGGGATATCTTGCCCTGCTCATCGGCGTGAACACCGGGCCCATCATCACCCCGTGGGCCTCCCTGGCGACCCTGCTCTGGCATGACCAGCTGCTCCGCGCCGGTGTGCAGATCAGGTGGCGGACCTTCATCCTCTTCGGGCTGATCCTGGCCCCGGTCGCGGTGGTGGTACCCGCCCTGTCGTTAATGCTCTAGGTGAGGGGTGAGGGTGCTGAGCACCGTGAAATCAAACCCCTCGGCCCGGGCGATACTCACCGGTTGGATGGCCTGATTGTTACGGAACCTGATGATCCCGCGGGGACTGTCGAACTCCAGATCATCAATGATCCGGTTGAAATCCTCCAGACGCACACTGCGACTCCGTCGCGCCAGGTGGGCGAGCGTGTAGATGCCCTGGTGGCAGGACTGAGCCATGTTGTTCATCGGCGGGGCGGTAACCCCATTGACAGACACATATCTGCCCAGGAAATCCAGCGCCGAACTGCTGGTGAGGGTGCGGAAATAGGATGCCGAACAGTAGAGGTTCTCCGTGGCATCAACACCACTGGCCAACAACATGTTCTCCTCCATGAGGGGGCTGTAGCGGATGATCCTCCTGTGCAGGCCATGGTCGGTGAAGCTGCGGTTGAACTCCACCGCATCCTGACCCACCAGGAGCATCAGCACAGCATCACATCCGCTGGCGGCGACGGCACGGGGGAGCACCGGGTCACCACCACCGCCCATATCGACGAGTGTGCTGCCCACGATCTTCAAACCGAGGTCACCTGCCGCCAGGGTTGTCTTCTCCAGGGACTTCACCGGCCAGACATAGGAGGCACCCACCACATACCAGCTGCGGTGCCCCAGATGCTCCCGCAACCATTTCAGGGCGGGGAAGATCTGCTGTTCGGGATCCTCACCTGTGAGGAACACCCCGGGGTTGGGCACATCCCCCTCGCTCAGTGAGGTGTAGATGTAGGGGATCCGGTTCCGCAGCACCGGTACCAGTTTTTTCCGGATGGAGGAGATATGCCAGCCGGTGAGGGCATCAATGCCACCGGTGTGAACCAGGGCCGCCACCTCACGGGTGATGGTATCCGGATCCCGGCCACCATCGATATACACCAGTTCAATCTCCCGGCCACCGATCCCTGAGGTCGCATTCAGTTCGATCTTCGCCTGCTCCGCCACCGCCACGCAGGAGGGACCGAAGATACCCGCAGGCCCCTGGAAGGGCACCAGCATGCCGATCCGGTAGATATCACCACGGGGGGAATCCCGGTTCAGGAATGTGAGGGGATGACGATTGGATGTCGGGGACATGGTGGGAAACCTCCTCGGGATGGTCGCCTCGGGGTGTGAAGGGGGGAAGACGGTTACGCGACGGAGGGGCTTCAGGTCATCCGCTGCGCTGACCACAGATGAAATTATTGAATCCGAAAATTAACCATTCTCAAATGTTTAAAGTGAAAGGATTCTACTAAACTTGCAGGTGACTGATGTTCCAGCCAGATTGGCACCGTGTATTAAGGAGTCCACTGATGCAAACCCGGGAGAATCAGCGCGACTCGCGTGCTGATCCAGATCACATTACCAATATTTCTGAGTCGCTGGTCACAACAGCGGTGCAGGAGGCGAAAACACTCACCGCATTGCTGGGCACCGTCGTGGCACAGCACAACTTCACCCTGGATGAATGGATGGTGCTTGATGCCATCGTCGGAAACGATGGTGCCGCCATGACCGAGATCGCCGCGGCGTCCGGGTGTCAGGGGGCCACCCTGACCCGGGCGGTGGACAAACTGGTAGCCGCAGCGTTGGTCTACCGCGAGGCCAGCCCCGTGGACAGGCGCAAGGTAGTGGTCTTCATCTCCGACCGGGGCAGGGAGGTCCATGCCCAGGTGCACAGCGGGGTGGCCGCTCTGGAGAATGCCGCCCGCCAGGCCGTGATGGAGGCGGGATTGGCCCCGGAGAAGTTCCTCGATCTGATGCACACCCTGGCACACCTCGAGATCGCGGTTCCCGCCGGAGAATAACCGACATCCCGTCCTGGGAAAACACGACAGCCACTCCCGAAGAGGGGAGTGGCTGTGGTCGTTCAGGAGGGGAGAGTCCCGGGTGTTCTACTTATCCTTGTCGCTCTGCTCGCGCTGCGGGGCGTTCTTGGCGTCGTATTCAGCCTGGACCGCGTCGGCCTCGGCCTGGATGGTCTCTGCATCGGAGAGGTCCTCCAGGAGGGCATCGACATCCTCGGGGGTTTCATCGGCGGCATCCGCGGTGGGCTCTGCCACGTCAGCGGCATCAGCTGCGAGGTCTGCATCACCGGCGGCGTCGGCCTCGAGCTCGGAGGCGAGGTTCTCCACCGCGTCATCTGCAGGGACCTCGGCTGCGGCATCATCACCGGTCTCGGTGGAGTACACCAGCACCGGCTCGTCCTCGGCTGCGGCATCATCACCGTCGACAGCCTCCTGCACCGGGGTCTGTTCCTCGTCCTGGACCCGTGGTGGGGTGGTGCCCGGGGTGTTCTTGTCCTTGTTCATCAGGGCGTAGGCCAGTGCCGCGATACCGGAGGCAGTCAGTGCGAGGAGCGCCAGGTTGCGTACCCAGTGGCTGTCCTTGTCGTTCTTGCGCAGCTTCTTTTCCTGCTTCGCTGCCTGACGACGCACCTTGCGGCTGAGTTTCTTGTTCTTGGACCGCAGCTCCGGCAGGGCGCTGTCGCCCTTCTCCTCGGCTGCGGCGATGGCCTTCTCCAGGCGGACACGGGCGGCCTTGGTGACCTCGCCGGCCTTCTTCATGGACTCGTCATACTTGTCCCGGGCCAGCTCAATCGCATCTTCCGCCTTCGGGCCGTAGTTCTCAGCCGCGGATGACAGCGCGTCATAAGCCTTGTTCTTGGTGTTGTCCTTGTAATTCGAGTAGGCCTTGTATGCCGCACGGGCACCGGACAGTCCCATCGCTGCTGCGCTAAGAGTCTTCATTTAATGTTCTCCTTTGCTCCGAAGCATTTTCTAGAACCCCAGACTAGTGAAACATGCGGGCGCTTGGTTGGGGTTATAGTGGTTTCCATGACTTTGAAGACTGCAACCGCTATCCTGCACACCAACCGTGGAGACATCTCCATCGACCTCTTCGGCAACCACGCTCCTGAGACCGTGGCCAACTTCATCGGCCTCGCCGAGGGCACCAAGGAATACAAGACCGCCAACGCATCCGGCTCCCAGGAGGGCCCGTTCTACGACGGCGCCGTCTTCCACCGCGTCATCGACCGTTTCATGATCCAGGGCGGCGACCCGACCGGCACCGGCCGTGGCGGCCCCGGCTACAACTTCGGCGACGAGTTCCACCCTGAACTGCGCTTCGACCGCGCCTACCTGCTGGCCATGGCGAATGCAGGCCCGGGCACCAACGGTTCCCAGTTCTTCATCACCACCACCCCGACCCCGCACCTGAACAACGCCCACACCATCTTCGGTGAGGTCACCGATCCGGAGTCCCAGAAGGTCGTCGACGCCATCGGCACCACCCCGACCGACCGCATGGACCGCCCGATCGAGCCGGTTGTCATCGAGTCCGTCGAGATCATCAAGTAGGTTTTTGAAGGGATCTCTCCCTCTTTCCCGATCAGGCCTCGCCAGCTACTGGCGGGGCCTGATTTTTGTCCCCACCCCTTCATGCAGACGCTGTTATGGAGACACCACACAGTGAAAATCACAGATATCTACCGCCAGGCACCGGCCAGCACCACCATCTCGCTGGTGGTCATCGCGGTCTACCTCATCACCGCCTTCCAATCCAGGTCGGTGCAGAACAACCTCTGGGACAGTTCCCTGGCGGACAGCTGGATCCTCTGGGCTCCGGCGATGACCGACGGCATCGGTGCCCTCCGTGCCATCGGGGGCATGTTCCTCCACATCGGCCCCGGCCATATGCTGCTCAATCTCGTGCTGCTCTGGTTGCTGGGACGTGAGATTGAAAACTACTTCGGGCCAGCACTGTTCACCGTCATGTACTTCGTCGGTGGCATCGGTGCCTCCGCCGCGGTGGTGTGGTTTGATCCGCTCAGCCCCACCGCCGGCGCCTCCGGGGCCGTCTACGCCATGATGTCCATCCTGGTGGGCCTGTTCTACCTCCGCGGGGCGGACCTGCGTGCCCCGCTCGCCCTGATCGCCGTCAACATCGGGTACACCTTCCTGGCTGTCAATGTCTCCCTGTGGGGCCACCTGGGCGGACTGGTCGCCGGTGCGCTGCTGGTGTGGCCGATGGTCCGTGCCCAGACCCGCCGGGCACAGTGGACCATTGCCCTCAGTGGCCTGGTGGTGGTCATCGTGGTGTTGTTCCTCGGCATCCCCTACCCCTGAATACTGAGCTGATTCACCCCTGTTCCACAAAGTTCATCACATGGTGGGCGCTTCCGGATCGCCGGAAGCGCCCACCATCTTTTTATCCCCAGGGGCAGGGTTGTCCACACGATGTGAAATGACAAGATTTAACTTTGCGCACATCCATGGTTCATCATCCCACATCGAATTCCACACTAGTTGTGGATAATGTGAAGAAACTACAATCCCCTGACTTATCCACAGATGTTATCCACACTGTGGATAGTCACATTCTTGTAATTCGATTGTGGTGAACAGCGTATTTGTGGTTCGAACATGGGGTTATGGTTGAAAAACCTGGCAAATAACTTGTGCTATTCGAACAGATGTCGCGGGCGTGGAAACTGTTCACAGAGTTATCCACAGGCTGTGGAGAGTGGGGGAATAACAAAAAATTGGCTTCTCCGCCCAGTCATCCACAGACTACTCCACAACCTGTGAATAACTTTCCCCCCACGGACCTGATGCACAGTTATCCACAATTACATGTGTGTAACTCGCTGGGACTGTGGATAACTTCCCCGCCGGGCTGGGTACACCGTCCAGCGTTCCCCTATTGCCACTATTAGACCGCATGTTCTACCTATATCACCCCCTGAAATGATAGGCAATACAGATATATCAGCAGTTCATGACGGGTCCTTAATCGAACACCACCTGTGGATCCCGACGGGCACACCAGTTCAATTATGTAATTACAAAAACTACACCGTCTTTCAGGGGTGGAGTGTCAGCGAAACCCACTATTCTTCCGCCCCTGCATGGTGTTTTCCCACACCGGATGCCCGTTTTCCCCCACGGCGGGCGACCCGGCGCGCTCTTTTTCTCCCCAGCCCTCTAAGTGCCCCGGCACGACCCCCAGATACGACCCCCAGATACAACCCTCAGACATAACCCCCGGTCGCGGTCCCCAGGCACGGCCCACGGTTTCCGCTTATGGAGGGGAGAAGCAAAACCGGGTGTCACCGTACGGGGATGATCCGCGGTGACACCCGGTTGCAGGGGGTGGTGGACTGGCTGGGGGCTTAGCGCCATCCCATGGTCATCAGCAGGCCGATGATGAGCAGTCCGAAGCCGATGCCGTAGTTCCAGGCGTCCAGTTCGTTCATGAAGGGGATCTGGGGGCCGACGAGGTAGTTGGCGACCAGCCAGAGGAGTCCGACCAGCATGAAGGCGAACATGATGACCTTGTACCACATGGGTGTGCCGGTGGAGTTGATCTTCACCGGGGTGCGGTTGGCGCTGGGGTTGCTGGAGACCGGCGCGATCGAGTTCTTGGTAACTTTTGCCTTGGGCACGTGCTTACACCTTCATCTTCAACGTCGTTTGTGGGGATCAAACAACCGGTACGTTCGTCCTACGAGCTTAACGTACCAGTGGGGTTCCCGGTAGCTCTACAGCTGTCGCTCCCGGCCCACCTGGTGGCTCCCGGGTCAGGGTTGGGGGAACAGCGGTGGGAAGCCGGAGGGGAGCACCGGCGGCGCGGGAGCGGGCGCGGGTGCCGCCGGTGCGTGGTTATTCCTTCAAGGTTCGGGGACCAGGGCGGTGAGGTCGAACCGGTAGAGGCGGATGTTCACCACGGCATCCTTGCGCAGGGGCTGCCCGGGGGAGGGGTCCTGGAATCCGATGCGTCCCTGGTCCACGAGTGCGCCGGTGGGGATGGGGGCGCCCTCGATGAGGGAGGTGTCCGGGGCGGTCCAGCCGGCGTCGCGAAGCGCCTTGAGGGCGTTGTCGACATCCAGGCGGGCCAGGTCGGGTGCCTCGATGAGCATGCCGTTGGAGATCTCCACGGTGACGGTGGAACCGCGGGGCAGTTCGGTGCCCTGACCGCTGGCGGAGATCACCTGTCCCTCGGGCAGGAGGCTGTCCACGTAGTAGATGTCCGGGACCAGTCCGAGCGAGGTGATGTTGCTCTCGGCCTGGGACCACTGCATGCCGGTGATAACGGGGACACGCACCAGGGAGGGGCCTGTGGAGACGGTCAGGGTGATGCTGGCGCCGACGCTGGTTTCGCCACCCGCCCGCGGGTTCTGCTGGATGACGGTGCCGGCGGGGTAGTCATCGGAGTTCTCCTCGCGGATGGACTGGTCGAGCACCAGCCCGGCGCCCTCGATCTCCCGGGTCGCCTCCGCCAGGGTGAGGCCGGTGACATCCGGGATGGTGACCACTTCGCGTCCGCTGGAGATGGTCAGGGTGACGGTGGCACCCTCCCGGATCTCGGAGCCGACATTGGGGCTGGTGCGGATGACCAGGCCCTCGGCCACATCCGGGCTGGGTTCGGTGGTGAGCACGACGGTGAATCCGAGCCGTTCCAGTTCGAGGACCGCCTCGTTCTCCGGCAGGCCCACGATGTTGGGGATCTGCTGGGTGCTGGCGCTGGAGGAGTTGCTGAGGAAGTCATAGGTGAAGGCACCGCCCACCCCGATGACACCGAGGGTGAGCACGATGGCCAGTACCGTCAGGGCCCTTGATCCGCGTTTGGGCTGCCGGGCAGCTGCGGGCCTGGAACCAACCGCTGTCGGGGCGGCAGCCGGAGCCGCCACTGTGGCAGCGGGCATGGCGGGGGTGGGCGGGGGTGGAGGCGTCGATAAGCGTTGGGGGACTACGACGGTCTCCGGCTCGTCGGGCTTTTCGACGTGCGCCCGCGCCGCGCGGGAGACGGCATTGCGGGAGAGCAGCTCGAGATCAGCAGCCATCTCCGCGGCGGTCTGATAGCGGTCGGCGGGGTGCTTGGCCATGGCGGTAAGCACCACAGCATCCACATTGAGTGCGGCGGTGGGGGAGAGGTCGGAGATGTACTCCGAGGGTGGGGTGGGTTCCTCCTGGACATGCTGGTACGCCACCGCGAAGGGGGATTCCCCCTCGAACGGTGGGCGGCCGGTGACCAGTTCATAGAGGACACAGCCGGCGGCGTAGACATCGGAACGCGCGTCGGCGGGTTTGCCCCGGGCCTGCTCCGGGGAGAGGTACTGGGCGGTGCCGATGACCGCGGCGGTCTGCGTCATGGCGGAGGTGGAATCATCCAGGGCACGGGCGATACCGAAGTCCATGACCTTCACCCCGCCGGTGTTGTTGATCATGATGTTGGCGGGTTTCACATCACGGTGGATGATGCCGGCCTCATGGGAGGACTGCAGGGCGTGGCACACCGGGATCATGATGGTGGCGGCCTGGCTGGGGCTGTAGGGCCCGTCCTCACGCACGATATCGCGCAGGTCACGGCCGTGGACACGTTCCATGACGATATACGGCACCGAGATCCCGTCCCGGTCGACCTCACCGGTGTCGAACACCGCGACGATCGACGGGTGGCTCAACTTTCCGGCGTTCTGGGCCTCCCGGCGGAACCGCTCACGGAAGTTGACGTCCTTGGCCAGATCGGTGCGCAGCATCTTCACCGCCACCTCACGGCCGATGAGCAGATCGGTGGCCGCGAACACCTCGCTCATGCCACCGGAGCCGATGCTGGCGCCCAGCTCATAACGGTCAGCAATCACGAAGGTCACTGGTTTCCTCCAACATTCATCAATTCATCAAGCGACATCAGCAGCTCATCCGCCGCGTCCGGGGAGTTACCGCCGGCATTCCCGGTCCCGTTCCCACCGGTGGTACCCGGCGTGCCGGGATTGGCGGGGTTGCCGGTGGTATTCGGGTTGCCCTGGTTACCCGTACCACCCTGGTTATTCTGCCAACCCAGGCTGGTAGGCAGGGTGCTCAGCGGTGGCTGCCCACCCGGGGTGGTCTGCTCCCCGGGCTCATCGGTCTCCTCCGGGGTGGGGGAGACCCGCGTGGGGCTCTCCTGTGTTGTCGTCGGAAGCCGCGTCGGCGTTTCATCCGGGGTGGGAACCGGTTGGCGTGTCGGCTGCACCGGGGGTGGTGCCAGCGTGGGTTCCTCGGAGGTGGTGGTCTCCGTCGGGGTGACGGTCTGGGTGATGGTTTCCGGGGTGGTGGTCTCCTCGGAATCGCCACTGAACACGCCTGTGGCACCGGCCCAGATGATCCCGCCGATCACCGCGGCGATCACGGCTGCGATGAGCAGACCCAGGCCCACCCCCGATCCGCGTTTCTCCTGTCGTTCCGGCAGCACGGTGGGGGAGGCCGGCACCGAGGTGGTGGGGCGGGCGACCTGCCCGAGCATCGCCGTCGAGGCGCTTGGCGACGGCGCGACCGCCGTCGCCTGCACCGCCGGGCTGTGCGGTTGCGGTGGCCGGTTGCCCAACCTCACCGCGGACACCGCCCGCGCCAGTTCATTGCCGTCGGCGAACCGGCGCGCCGGGTCCTTGCGCAGGGCGATGCCGATGAGTTCCCGCGCCTGCGCGGAGACACTCGTGGGCATCTGTGGTGGGGCCTCGTTGATGTGCGCGATGGCCACCGACACCGAGGAATCCCCGGTGAAGGGGCGACGCCCGGAGAGCATCTCATACCCGACCACGCCGAGGGAGTAGACATCACTGGCCGGGGTCACCTGGTGTCCCTGAGCCTGCTCGGGTGAGACATACTGCGCGGTCCCCACCACCATGCCGGTGCGGGTCAGCGGGACGGAGGCAGCGGCCTTGGCGATGCCGAAGTCGGTGATCTTGAGGATGCCGTTGGCGGTGATGAGCATGTTGCCCGGTTTGATATCCCGGTGTACCAGGCCCATCCGGTGGATCACGCTGAGGCCGTGGGCGGCCTGCTCCATGACATCCAGGGCGAGTTCCTCCGGTAGCGCCCCCTCGCGTTCGAGCATGTCCGCCAGGGATTCGCCACGGATGTACTCCAGGACGATGAAACAGAAGGTGTGCCCGGCGGGATCCGCCACCTCGCGGTAGTCGTAGGTGGTGACCACATGCTCGGAGTGGATGTTCTCCGCGGCCCGGGCCTCGTTGCGGAAGCGGCTGAGGAACTCGGTGTTGTCGGAGAACTCCGGCCGCAGCACCTTCACGGCCACTTCACGGTCGTTGACATTATCATCGGCGAGCCACACTGTGGACATGCCACCGTGGCCCACGATCCACTGCAGTGTGTAATCGGGGCCGATCAGTTCCTGCAGCCGCTGTTTGGCATTGTCATCTGCGGTGTTCATCAGTTCAATCCTCCGGCGGCCTGCAGCACCGCGCGGCCGATGGGTGCGGCCACGGCACCACCGGTGGCGCCGGTGCCCATGCCGCCGCCGTTTTTCACCAGCACGGCCACGGCGACATCACCGGCGAAGGCGACGTACCAGGTGTGCGGTGGGGTGCCCTCGGGGCCGTGTTCGGCGGTGCCGGTCTTGGAGGCGATATCCGCGCCGGTGTACCCGGCGGTGTTGCGCTCGGAGGCCTTCATCAGTGCGGTGAGCTGTTCGGCGATCTCCGGTTCAATGCCCCCGGCGGAATCCGGGTCGTGGGTGGACAGTTCGCTGAGGTCCTGACCGGTCACCCGGGAGACCAGGTACGGTTCCATCCGCACACCACCGTTGGACACGGTGGCCGCCATTACGGCTGCCTGCAGGACGGTCATCTCCACATCGCGCTGACCGATGGAGCTCTGGCCCAGGGCCGCGTCATCGGGGATCTCACCGAGACCACCCGGGACATTCGGGATACCCAGATCGTAGGTTTCACCCACGCCGAAATCCTCAGCCGCATCGCGCAGGGCATCGGCGCCGACATCCACGCTCATCTCCACGAACGCGGTGTTGCACGACAGGGCGAAGGCGGTCTGCAGGGTGGTGGTGCCACCACCGTCACAGCTCTGGCCGGCGTAGTTGGTCAGGGTGGTGTTGGTGCCCGGCAGGGTCACCGCCGCTTCCGCGGTGACGCTGGAATCAGCCGAGTAACCATTCTCCAGACCGGCGGCGGTGGTGATGATCTTGAAGATCGATCCCGGTGGCAGTGATTCCTGGGTGGCGTGGTTGAGCAGTGGGGACTGCGGATCCGAGGTGTATTCCGCCCAGGCGTTCTCCGCGGTGGCGGGATCCACGATGGCATTGGGGTTGAAGCTCGGCGAGGATGCCATGGCCAGCACCTCACCGGTGCTGGGGCGTAGGGCCACCACGGCACCCTCGTAGCCGTTGTTGCTCAGCTGGTTGTAGGCTGTCTGCTGCAGGTCCGGGTCGAGGGTGAGTTCGATGTTGGCACCCCGGGTCGGCGCTCCGGTGAGCACATCCAGCCACTGCGAGGTGAACAGGGAGGAGTCGGTGCCGTTGAGCACCGAGTTGTACCCCAGTTCCAGACCGGCGGCACCGTAGATATCGGACAGGTAACCCTGGACCGGGCCGAAAGCCTGCGGGCTGGTGACATACTGACGCTGGTAGTAGCCATTGTCATCCTGGTAGGACTCGGCCAGGATCTGACCCCCGGCGGAGATCTGCCCACGCGGGGTGGATTTGGCCTCCAGGAAGTTGCGGCTGTTGAGCGGGTTCTGGGCCAGTTCATCCTCGCGGAAGCCCTGGATCCAGGTGAGGTTGGCCAGCAGGATCACAATGAGGACCAGCGCGAAGAGCGAGGTGATGCGGATGGATTTGTTCATGCGGAAACTTCCCTGGCGGACGCAGCACCGGGTGCACCAGTGGCCTCACGAGCACGCATCATCGCGGGACGACGCGCACTGTCGGAGATACGCAGCAGGATCGCCACGAGGATGTAGTTGGCCATCAGGGAGGAACCACCCTGGGACATGAACGGGGTGGTCAGACCGGTCATGGGCATCAGTGCGGAGATACCGGCGACCACCACGAACACCTGGATCATGATGGTCATGGACAGCCCGGACGCCACCAGCTTTCCATAGGTGTCGCGGGTGGCCAGCGCGGCCTTCATGCCGCGGGTGACCAGGATGCCGAAGAGGATGATCACGGCGGACAGGCCGACCAGGCCCATCTCCTCACCGATGGCGGCGAGGATGAAGTCGGAGTGCACCACGGGGATCATGTTGGGGTAGCCCTGGCCCACACCGGTGCCGGTGACCCCGCCCCAGCTCATGCCGAACAGGGACTGGGACAGCTGGTATCCGGTGGTGTCATAGTGGGCGATCGGGTCGATGAAGTTCTGCACGCGCTCCTGGATCTTGGCGGAGACCTGGTACACGGCATAGGCGCCCACGGCCACCAGGACGGCACCGATGAGCAGCCAGGAGCCACGCCCGGTGGCCAGGTAGACCATCACCAGGACGGTGGAGAACAACAGCAGCGCCGGGCCGAAGTCATTCGCGCCGGCCATGATGAGGATCGCCAGGGCCCACACCACGAGGATGGGGGCGAGGTCACGCAGGCGGGGGAAATCCAGGCCCAGGAAGCGTTTACCCGCCACGGCGAACAGTGCGCGCTTGGTGGTCAGCAGCTGTGCGAAGAACAGCAGCAGCAGGATCTTGGAGAACTCACCCGGCTGCAGGGAGAACGGTCCCAGCCAGATCCAGATGCGTGCCTCCACCCCGGCGGGCTGTGGCCACACCAGGGGCAGGGCGAGCAGGAACAGGCCCACGATGCCCAGCAGGTAGGAGTACCGCGAGAGGGATTTGTGGTCGCGCAGGGCCACCAGCACCCCGACCATGAGCATCACCCCGATGAAGGTCCACATCAGGTGACTGTTGACGGTGGTGTACCCGGTGGCCAGGTCCAGCCGGTAGATCATCACCAGGCCGATGCCGTTGAGGGTGGCCACCACCGGCAGCATGATCTGATCGGCAAACGGCGCCACCCAGCACATGGCCAGGTGGGCGACCACCAGCACGCCCAGGTAACCGGTGACCAGCACCAGCACCTGGGTGTCCAGTTCATTACCCATGGCCAGCTCGAGACTTATGAGCATGACCGCCACCACGAGGGTGGCCACCACCAGCAGCCACATCTCCGTGCGGCGTAGTTTCAATCTCTCCATTACGTTCATGACACCTCCCTGCAGTTCACGCCAGGTCTGTCGCGGAATCCGCCTTCTTGTGTGGACACACAGGCCGGTAGTGCCTGTTGTGCCAGTCGTTGCATCTGTGCCTGGACATCGTCATAGGATCCCGATGGCAGGTCCTGGATGCTGCCCCGGAGGTTCTCCGGGAGGTCATCCAGGGTGAATGGGGGATCGGTGGTGCAGTTGTCCACCAGGGTCAGCTGCCCATTCCGGTCGATGCAGGCCACCTTGTACGGTTCGTGGAGGTCGAATCCGAAGATCCGGTAGTCCACCCCCTGTTCCACGGTGATCGTGTCGTCGGCTGAGGTGGTGATGAAGTAGGTGGCTTGGATACGGGTGTAGCCCCACCATCCGGCGGCCACGAGACCGATGAGGACGACCAGGGCTACGACCAGGACGGGGAGTTTGCGCGAGGTTTTCTCCGGCGGTTGCGCTATCTCCGGCACCGGTTCGATGCTTTTGGGTTGCCGGCTGATCGCCGCGGCACGGCTGGCGGCCGTGTCCGGGCGGGCATCATCCGGCTGCTCACCGTTGAGCGCACCCGCGGTGACCGGGGCGGTGCCCACCACCGAGGGGTCATCACCGTCGACCTCGACGATGTCGGCGATCACCACGGTGACATTGTCGGGGCCACCGGAGCGCAGGGCCAGTTCCACCAGGCGGCGGGTGGCGTCCTGCGGGGTGCCGGTGCGCAGGGTCTCCTCGATGGTGCTGTGGGTGACCGGATCGGACAGGCCATCGGAGCACAGCAGCAGGCGGTCACCGGCCAGGACCGGGATGTTCTGCAGCGTGGGCTGGACCGGGTGGCCGGTGTAGGCCTTGAGGATCAGGGAGCGCTGCGGGTGGGTGGAGACATCCTCGGGATCGAGTTTGCCTTCCGCGACCAGGGACTGGACGAAGGTGTCGTCGACTGTGAGTTGGGTTAGTTTGTCGTCGCGAAGCAGATACGCCCGGGAGTCGCCGACGTGGCACATGCCCAGCTCGCGTCCGTTGAACATGAACGCGGTGAGCGTGGTGCCCATCCCGTCGCGGGTGGCGTCCTCGCGGATGCCCTCGGCCAGGGCGGCGTTGGCCTCATCGGCGACCATGCCCAGCAGTGCGAGCATGTCATTGTCACCCGGGTAGGTGTCCAGGGCGCGCAGGTGGTTGATCATCAGCTGCGAGGCGATCTCGCCGGCTGCGTGGCCGCCCATGCCGTCGGCAAGCGCCAGCAGGTAGGGACCCGCGTAGGCGGAGTCCTCGTTGTTGCTGCGCACCAGACCCCGGTCGGAGGCCACCGCATAATCAAGTTTCAGCATCAGGGCACAAGCCTCACCGTCGTGCGTCCGACCCGGATATCGGTACCCAGCTCGATCTGCTCCGGCTGGTCGATGCGCACGCCACTGACGAAGGTGCCGTTGCGGGAATCCAGATCCTCCACAAACCATTCCGCACCCCGCTTGAAGATGCGGGCATGCCGACCCGAGGCGTAATCATCGCCGACCACGAACGTACAGTCCGGGCTGCGGCCGATCACCATGTCATCCGCAACCTCCATCGAGGACCCGGCCAGCGGCCCCTCGATGACGGTGAGCAGACGCGGTGGGGTGGAGCGGTTGAAGGCGCGCGCGAGCCCCTGGGGGGCGGCCACCGTAGTGCTTTTCGACGCCGCACCCACCACCTTCACATCGTTTTTCATGGCCCGCAGCGCCAGCACCACAAACAGCCACAGCACCACGATCAGCGCCACGCGCAGCCCAAGAAGGACCAGAGAATCCATACTCACCCTTTCCCGTTACGGGCTGACAATACGTACTTCGATATTGGAATGTCCCACCGTGATCACATCGCCATCAGCCAGCAGCCAGTTCTCCACCGGGGTGTCATTGACCGTGGTGCCATTCGTGGACTTCAGATCCACCAGGATGGCATCGCGACCATCCCAGGTGATCTCGGCATGCTGACGGGACACACCCGTATCCGGCAGGCGCAGATCCGCATCATTGCTACGACCGATGATGTTGGACCCCTCCTTCACCAGATAGGTGCGGCTGGAGCCATCTTGCAGCAGCAGGGTCACCACCGGCCCGGACGACTGTGGCACCACGTGACGGTTGTCGTCGGTCTGCACCCGCGGTGCACCGTGGGTCAGGGGACGCGCCGCCTCCTGGGCGGGCAGGAACTCGGTACCGGAATAAGGGGAATTGTCGGACACGTTCTTCGACTCACTTTCTGTGATAGCTAGAACACCATCACCGTCCATAGGCAGGAAACCACTATTCAGCTCTGGATCCGGATCCTTCTCCGAGTCCGACTTCAACTGGCCCGTGTGCCGTGCAGGATCCTCAGCGATCAACACAACCACCGGACCCGCCAACGACCACGAATGATTCCTACAGAACCTCATCATCTGATCAGCGAAACGGCCAGCCAGATCCGGGGAGGTCTCCAGGAGATTCGCGAAATCATTCGGGCTCACCGACACCTTGAACACATTTGGTGCCTCCACATAACCGTCCGCCGTGTGGACCACATTGTCCTCAGCCTCCTGCTTGAGCAACTCCTCAAGTTCAGCCGGAACAACACGACCCCTGAAGACAAACGCCAACGCATTATCGAGGCCGCGCTGCAGAGAACTGTCCAGCTTCGCCAGACTGTTCATCGCATTAGCCACTCGACCATAACCAGCCAACTGGTGCGACCTCCTTAACAGTTAAATGTGCATTCCATAGATAAAAACGCCTCAGGGCATGCGTTTGTCCCACCCTGTGACCAGGATCCTCATCCAGGACTCAGAGAGACCCTGTTAGCGAGGCCGTGCCATGGCAAAGAAAAGGCAAACGCACGATAGCGTCATTATAGGGGTCTGGGCCCCAGAAGTTATAGGTTGAATCGCAGACATTGGATTTGGCTTAGAGTGCCGCGGGTGTTGGAAAAATGCTCTGAACTGCGGATTTGGCATTGCTGGTGGGGTGCATGCTATCTTAGACAAGTCGCAATAAGCACCCAGCCCGGGTGGCGGAATGGCAGACGCGCTGGCTTCAGGTGCCAGTGTCCGCAAGGGCGTGGGGGTTCAAGTCCCCCCCCGGGCACAACACGCAGCTCCTGACTGCAACAACCGAAGGTCCCAAACTCGAAAGAGTGTGGGGCCTTCGGTTTTGTGTTTTTTGGGTCGGGTGAGTCGCGGAACCTGCATTGTGGTGAGGATCAATGGTTCCGACTGATCTGTTTGATGTTCAACCCAGGTCCGATCATCGGGACCGTCCGTCGTTGCCAGACCGCGAGCACACGAGATTGGGCCATGATCACCTGCTTAATCTCAGGGCCGATTGCCTGGAGCAGAGGTGCAATCGTATTTTCAAGATAAGACTCGACATCTACGTTTAACAGGGAGTCAACATGATTCACCCTGTTGCGAAGCGTGGCAGAAACACGGACGTGATCACCAATAGTTTGGGGAGCGGTGAACCGTCGAATAGTCGTGATTCGGTGGGGAAAAGCCCAATGCCGTTAAGTTAGTGGGTGTAGTGTTGTGCTATGCCTCGACATGGACGGACACAACCTGATACTGATCGTCGGTTATCGGATTTAATCTCGGTGGGCCTGCTCACCCGGGTGTTTCCGGCCGATGTCGTGGACGAGGTCGTCGCGCAGGCCGGTCGTACCCAGCAACGATCCCGCATCCTGCCCTCCCGGGTAATGGTGTATTACACCATCACAATGGCTTTGAACTCCGATGGATCCTATGAGGATATCTACGCCGATCTCACCGATGGACTGTCCTGGGCCTGCAGGTGGGAGGAACAGGCAGTACCTGCTCCGTCACGCTCCGCGATTTTCCAGGCCAGGGTCAGGCTGGGACATGAACCGATGGCAGCGTTGTTTGCCCGTGTTGCCCAACCATTGGCCCGGCCGGGGTGGGAGGGGGCCTGGCTGGCGGGCAAACGCCTGTTGGCTGTTGATGGCACCACCTTGGATGTCCCGGATACGCCAGCCAATGTCGAGCATTTCGGGCGTCCCGGCACCGGACGTGGTCAGGCCGGGTACCCGCAGGCCCGTGTCGTGGCGATCGCGGAATGTGGATCACATGCGATCCTGGACGCGGTCATCGGCGGGCTGGGCACCGGGGAAACGACCCTGGCTGATGAACTGATCGACCGGCTGGATCCAGGCTCAGTACTGGTCGCTGATCGGGGGTTTTATAGTTTCCACCGGTGGGCTACCGCCCAGGACCGTGGTGCGGATCTGGTGTGGCGGATCCGGAACAATGTGAAACCACACCATGTGCGAACCCTGGAGGATGGAACATGGTTGGCCACGATTACCCCGAGCAGTGGGCCGGGGTGGCGGCAGGTTGCCCCAAGGATGGTGCGGGTGGTGGACTACCACATCGATACCGGTGACGATGAGGCTGGCATTGTCGACCAGCAGCATCGGTTGTTGACCACCTTGTTGGATCCTGATGAGGTGTCGGTGGAGGATCTGATCGCGGCGTATCACGCCCGGTGGGAGATCGAGAACACTTTCGATGAGTTGAAAACCCATCAGCGTGGACGAGAAAGGGTGTTGCGGTCAAAGTCCCCGGAGTTGGTGCGTCAGGAGATCTGGGGGCATCTGTGCTGCCACTACGCGATCAGGACACTGATGGCTGATGCGGCCACTGCCAGTGAGCACCCTCCGGTGCGGGTGTCATTTGTTAAGGCCTTGAAGCTTACCCGTCGTTCGGTGATCCAGGGCTCTTTTCCCCCCTGACGACCCGCACACCGCCCGAAGTTTATGGGATCGGGCAGTGTCTTGGCTGGCCAGGTACCTCAACCCACCGCGACGAAGGCGGAAGAATCCGCGGGTGATTAAACGAAAGATGTCGAAATGGCCGGTGAAACGATCCCATCATTGTGGTCGGCCACTCGGCCCAGTGGTCACCGTCATCCCACCACTAACTTAACGGTATTGGGGAAAAGCCTCCTGCAGTGCTTCACGCCAAAGACCGTTGATGGCATCCTGTACTGACTGGGGTCGGGAATCATTCTTATCTGGCAACATTGCTCCCCATGTCCCAAACATCACCTGAGCGATGAGATCGCCATGTGACGTACTGGCCTGGGAGCGCGGATGCATCCTTGTTCGGCCGCCTTCCTGTTTCCGTGACATCCTGCGCAACGAGCCATGATCGAAAAGAGGTCTACCGTTCGCGAACCTGAGCTCTGAAAGGTGAGGAAGCGAATCTCTTTCCTTGATCCACTCACCGCTGGCTACACCATGGCTCTTCGCGAAACTCTGGAGCTGTGCATCAATAGCGCCACGAACGGCGACTTCAGTCATGCTCAACACTTCATGCAGAGCCGCAGCCATATCCATTTCCCACAGGTAAAGAGCGGAAGCGCTAGCCGAGTTTCCTGAACAATGATTGAGGTAAGATTCAGCACGGTCGCGGGGGAGTGTTTCTAACAGCGTTTTCGGGGCTACATGGTTAGGTCTGTTCACGCCAATCCTTGCCTTGCATTCGGACTTTCAAGGTAATACTGTTGCACATGTACCGGCACCGGTCTTCCGGAGCCGAAGAAGGAGACGAGCTTTCGAGCTGACTGTCCCTTTGATAAGGCCCTGCGACGCAAATCGCAGGGCCTTTTCTTGGTGCTGTTGCAAAGTTGAGCGGAGAGCAGCGAAGACTCAGTTTCTGGGTTAAGGGACAAAAAGTGTGTCTGGCTCCGGCGTGTCGCTGAAGCCAGATCCGGTGTTATCGGCCTACCGATCCCTGGCGGATACCCATAGAGTGTGAATACGTGGAGTCGATCGCGGTGTCGTAGGTAGCTGGTCGACCGTCATCGTGTCCGTGGATGTTCCCGATCTCGGTTTCCAGCACCGTGGCTGCAAGCTGACGTGCGTGTTGACCCCACTGCTGGTGCCCGGCGATCCGAACAGGATCGTCGGGTGCTTGCGTCTGGAGGTACAACCACCAATCCAGGGCTACGCGTTGGCGGTGGACCGGCAGACCACGATGTAACCGGGCCTGGTGTTTCAACGGCGCGTTGAACCCACCTTCTAGCGCGTTAGTGGTCGAGGCGAGCTTCTTCGGTTCAGGGTCCAGAAATACGCCCCTGAGCTGGACAAGCAAACACGGTGGTACCGGCAGGTACCTGACTGGCAGGCCAGTTCCTGGCGGGTGGATGAGACCTATATCCGGGTCGGCGGCAGGTGGTGCTACCTCTATCGGGCGATCACCGCCGGTGGCCAGACCCTGGACTTTTACCTCTCTCCGAAGCGAAACGTGGCCGCAGCGAAGCGTTTCCTGGCCAAGGCCCTCAGATCCAATGCGTCAGCCGGGTATCCCAGAGTGATCAACACCGATAAAGCACCCTCCCTAGCCAGGGCAATCGCCGAGTTGAAGTCAGAGGGAATCTGCCCACCAACAGTGGAACACCGGCAGGTGAAATACCTCAACAACACCCTGGAAGGCGACCATGGTCGGCTGAAGCGGATCCTCGGGCCGAAAGGCGTGTTTAAGAACCGGACATCTGCATACCGGACTCTGAAAGGGATGGAAGCGATGCACTCATTGCGGAAAGGGCAAGGCACGATGTTTGCCCTCACGGGCAACCGAACCCGGACGCGGTGATCGTCAACCGGGTCTTCGAGACGGCCTGACAACGCCCACCCGCAGCGGCCATCAGGGAATGAGAAACTGAGTCTTCGCCGCTCTCCGCCCAACTTTGCAACAGCACCGCTGGAGAGTCGCTCCATCAACCTTGATGGATCCAGGCCTAAAATCGAATATCCCCCAAATAGGGGTGGATCCCACCCATGGCGGATTTCCGACACCTTAACTACCTGAGCTGCGAAAACAGAAACTACTTTGCCCCAGATCGATAATTTAAGCAACGGATTAGAACCGGTGTTAAGTTACGTACTATTGCTTTCTTGTACTACTTAATTTAATTTTGAGTCAGTGCCGCAACAGCGGAACTCACCACTCCCCGCAAAAGGAACCTCATGTACACCAGCCGGAACCAGCACTTCCTCGATATCGAGAACCTCTGCGGCACTCCCGATCTTTACCCGGAGATCCTCACCTCCACGTTCCATGACTACGTGCACGTCACCCAGGCAGCCCCGCACGACCAATTCACCGTCTCCACCAGCCACCACAACTACACGGTTGCTGCCTTCGCCCTCCGGGATATCCGTAGCGTCCATCTTCTACCCCCACGCTCGGGCCCCGATGGAGCGGACATGGCTCTTATTGACGGCATCGCCGCGTCACGACTGAATAAGAACGTCGACCAGATCTGTATCGGCAGCGGTGACCATATCTTTGCCTTCGCACTGACCCGACTGAACAACCTCGGCTTCCATACCACCGCAGTCAGCCGGCCCGAGGCATGTTCCCTCCACATCACCCGTGCCGCCAGCCGCGTCCTCTACCTGCCCGACCGCACTACAACCCACATCACCTACGCCCAGGAGATCGCCTAATGTCCACCCCCGACCGCAAGATCACCACCTCCGAAATCGCCCAGCTCGCGGGAGTCAGTACTGCAGCTGTCAGTCAATGGCGCAAACGCCACCCGGACACCTTCCCCCAGGCCCTGCCAGGTAAGGGAAGAGCCATCCTCTTCAACCGCATCGACGTACTGAACTGGTTAAAGGACAACGGGCGCCCCATCCGAGAAGTCTGGAGCATGGCAGATTCTATTCGGGGATTCGTCGAGGCGTCCAAGTATGGTCCTACCCTGGCCTTTTTCGCTGCTCGGGCCAGTGTCAATTCCCTTAGCGACCTTCCTGTCCCCTTACGAGACGAGGTGGAGAAACTGTTCTCTCAGCCAGAGATGCAGGAAACCTATACCAAGCTTGCGGACGAATACAGCCCACAGGACATGCTCGCCGCAGCAGATGAAGCCTTCGCCCGCAGCGGCCGGGACGGAGGGGAGTACTCGACCCCGAAGATCCTCACCGACCTCATCGCTGACCTCATCCCCACCGAACCGAAGACGGTCCTGGATTTCGCCTGCGGTGCCGGAGGAACACTCCAGGCCATCCACCACCGTTTCCCTGAGGCCACATTGCAGGGAAACGACATCAACGCTACCGCCCTGGCCACGGCGCAGGCCCGTGCGATCCCCGGCAACTGGACGGCGACCTGGACCCACCGCGACATTATCGAGGCAGGCGCGCTCCCTGCTGATTCGTTCGACCTGGTCTGCTCGAATCCGCCCTTTGGTCTTGCCGTCAACAAGGAATGCCTGGAAGAACAACCAGACCGCTGGCCCTACGGGGTGCCTAGCCGCAATGACGACTCGAAATGGCTGCAGCTGGCCCACCACGCCCTTACCGACTCCGGCCTGGCGATCATTAATGTCTTCAACTCCGCATTGCATGCCCGCCGGCATGGCTCCGCTCTTCCTGCGATGGTCGCTGACGGGTCGCTCCTGGCGGTCATTGCCCTCCCAGACAACCTCTTTTCCAATACCGCCATCCCTTCCGCCTTGGTGGTGTTCACCAAGAACCCGGACAATGTCTCCGACACTGTTCTGTTCGCCACCGTGGATGCCGCCTCACGCCACAAGTCGCTCGGAAAAGTTTCTGCCCTCGACACGGACGATCTCGTCGAGGCTTATACCGCCCATATGGCAGGGGAGAGGATCCCGGCCTTGGCTACTGCGGTCCAGGTGCCCCGTCTCGAGCTCATCGGTGCGGACGCAACCCTATTGCCCACTTACTGGGTGGCCAAGGCTCATCCTCCTCAAGTTGACGACCTCCAGGCCACCATCACGGCAGCTGTTAACGCCATCGAACCGATTGCCGCAGTGGGACAGGAACTCGACGAGCTTATGCTGAGTAGGGAAAAGATTGCTCGTACCATCCCAGCTATCAAACTTCCTGGCATCAAGCATATTCCCAGGCCCAGCGATGAGGATCTGCTCGCCGGTGACATCTGCATCGGAGCAACCACCGTCGACGTCTGCACAGGTGATCAGCAGCGACCCTCCACCGGCCTGATCCAGGTGATCCGATGCGACCCTGAGGTTGTCGACCCCTGGTTTCTCGCCGCCATCATCGACGCGGTCCGTCGTTCCGGTGCACTATCCACGGGTATCGGCGTCCCGCAGGTTGATCTCCGGCTGGTGGAGGTACCCAACATCAACATCGCAGAACAACGAAAACTGGGCACGGCCATCAAAACCCTCCAGCAGCGCCAGCACCAGGTTCAGGAGCAAGTCCAACGATGGGAGGACTTGACCAAAGCTGTGGCCGACGCGATTGCCACCGGTATCGCCACCCCCAGCTGATCGCAGTCCCCAAGCTAAGCCCCTTCTAGCCCGGGGAAGGGGACACCATCACCGGTTAACGATGACCTTGTTCCGATAACGTGTTCCAAAAATCAAGGGCAATGTCCACCCCGTTGGCTATTGTCCTGACCTCACCCGGTATAACCACATTAAAAGCAGAATCCCGCCCGTCCTCTGGGCAGACCCGGTCTCTACCGATATACCCCTTTATGCCCCATAGAGAAATCAGGAAAATCTTGTTTAACCACGCGTCCTTTATCTGGAGCGCAGCTGATCTGCTGCGCGGAACCTACAAGCAACACCAGTACGGCAACATCATCTTGCCGTTTACCGTGCTCGCCCGCCTCGACGGGGTCCTGGCCCCCACCAAGCAGGCCGTCTTGACCGCCATTGAGGGCCTCGATCCTGATCAGGCACCCTCGGCGGGTATGCTGCGCAACCGGGCAGGCCATGACTACAGCTTCTACAACCGCTCCCGTCATGACCTGCGATCTTTGCAGGGTGACGTCGATAACCTGGAAGAGAATCTCCGCGACTACGTCAACGCGTTTTCCCCGAACGTCCGGGACATCTTCGACCAGTACAAGTTCGACGAGACCATCATCGACCTGGCCAACAACGACCTGCTGCTGGAGATCCTCCAGCACTTCGCCAAGGCCGATCTACGCCCCGAGGTAGTCTCCAACGAGGTGATGGGCCATATCTTCGAAGAGCTCATCCGGAAATTCGCCGAAGCCTCCAACGAAACCGCCGGTGAACACTTCACCCCCCGAGAAGTCATCGACCTGATGGTCACCATCCTGCTCGACGGCGACGAGGAACTGAGCACCCCCGGTGTTATCCGCTCGGTCTACGACCCCACCGCTGGCACCGGCGGCATGCTCTCCGCGGCTGACAACAAGATCAAGGCGTTCAACCACCAGGCCCAGGTCAACCTGCTTGGCCAGGAGATTAACCCCGAGTCCTACGCCATCTGCAAAGCCGACATGGTCGTCAAAGGCCAACCCATCACCAACATCGCCCTGGGCAACACCTTGACCAACCCGGCCTTCGAGGACCAGACCTTCCACTACGCCCTGTCCAACCCACCCTTCGGCGTCGCCTGGAAGAAAGACAGACCCGCTGTGGAGCGCGAGCACGAGATCGCCGGCCATGCGGGGCGTTTCGGTCCCGGCTTACCCAGGGTCTCCGACGGCTCCCTGCTCTTTCTCATGCACCTGATCTCTAAGCTCCGGGAACCCGGCCTTCAGGGTGGGGCCGCCGGTCGTGGGGCCATTGTCCTCAACGGCTCACCCCTGTTCACCGGTGGGGCTGGCTCCGGGGAATCCAATATCCGCAAATGGGTTCTCGACAACGACTACCTCGAAGCAATCATCGGTCTGCCGACGGATATGTTCTACAACACCGGTATCTCCACCTACATCTGGATCCTCAACAAGGACAAAGACCACGCCCGCAAGGGCAAAGTACAGCTTATCGACGCCACCGAGATGTTCGTCAAGATGCGCAAGTCCATTGGCTCCAAACGCAAGATGCTCTCCGACGACAACATCACCACCATCGCCACGCTCTACGGGAACTTCGTGGAGTCGGAGCACTCGAAGATCTTTAACACCACCGACTTCTACTACCGCACCATCACCGTGGAACGCCCCCTCAAGCTCAACTACGCTTTCACCCCGCAGCGCATCGAACGCGCCCTGGCCGCCAAACCCGTGGCCAAGCTCGAGGGGTGGGAGCAGGAAGCCTTGGACAAGGCTTTGGGGGAAGCGGAGGAAGCTACCCACGGGGTGGTGTCTACCAACCGGGCCCAGTTCACCAAGGACCTGAAAAAGATCCTCGCCGATGAGGGGCTTGTCCTCAAACCCGCCGTCCTCAAGGCTGTCCTCACCGAACTCGGTGAACACGACGACCACGGCGAGCTGGTGACCAAGGCCGGTAAACCCGAAGCGGACGCCAGCCTGCGCGACACAGAGAACGTCCCCTGGGACCAGGACATCCACGACTACCTCAAACGCGAAGTCCACCCCTTCGTCCCCGACGCCTGGATCGATGAGACTAAGACGAAGGAAGGTGTCGAGATCCCGTTCACCCGCCACTTCTATAAGTACGTCCCCCCACGCCCACTCAAAGACATTGACCGAGACCTTGATGAGGTCCTCGGCCGCATCCGGGTCCGTCTCGAGCAGGTGAAAGCATGAGTTCGGAATTTTCCATTGTTCCCCTCCGTCGTATTGCACGGGTCAAGAACGGAGGAACACCTGGCCCTGACGAATCCAACTGGGAGGGGGATGTTCCTTGGGCCACTCCGGTAGATTTAGGGCGAGTCCACGGCGGTTGTCTCCAGACCACCGAGCGGTCGATAACGGCTATGGGGCTTCAGTCAGGGTCGACTCTTGCCCCCGCTGGGTCAGTACTCATTTCTTCTCGGGCACCTATCGGCTACGCAGCAATCGCAGGTATGGACACCGCTTTTAATCAAGGGTGCAAAGCCCTTATCCCTCTACCGGGAGTTTCCCGGCCACGCTTCCTCAAGTACGCAGTTGAGAGCCAGATGAGTACTCTCCAGGCTGCGGGACGGGGGAGTACCTTTACTGAAGTCAGCGCTTCTGATGTCGCTTCCCTTCCTATACCTGTGACCTCTCTTGATAAGCAGGACTGGATTGCGGATTACCTCGACCGAGAAACCGCCGAAATCGATGCTATGGCGGTCGAGCTTGATCAAGCTATGGATTTAATCGACGAACGATTTCACGCAGAAGTTGAACAGAGTTTTCAGTCCTTGGATGCCCCCCGGATGCCCTTGCGTTCACAGATTCAAAGCATGACAACAGGAACAAGCGTCACAGCGGCGAAGTTCGCGCCGGCGGCCGGTGAACCTGGTGTATTGGCCACCAGTGCCGTTTTCGGGGATGAGCTCAATGAGACCGCTGTGAAGAGCGTAGATCCACATGAGTATGTGCGATTGACCTGTCCTCTCCGGATTAATACCCTTCTAGTCAGCCGAATGAACACTATGAACCTGGTAGGTAAGGCAGTGACAGTGGGTCGGCACCTCCCTGATGTCTATCTCCCTGACCGGCTGTGGGCAGTCGAAGTTGATGTGCCTAGATATATCTATTGGTGGACCCGCTCACAGAGCTACCGGGAGCAGATTCGCGGGTTAGCCGTAGGGGCAAGTGATTCAATGAAAACTCTTTCGCAACAAGCTTTCCGAAGCATCACTTTGCCGGTCCCACCTGTTACTCAACAGATTGCAGTGGCTGCTCAATTGGATGAAGCAGCGGAGCGTTTCAGTGCCCTTAAGGCAGAACTCCAAGAGGCCAAGGGGTTGCTCGAAGAACGCCGGGCGGTTCTAATTTCAGCGGCTGTCACTGGACAGATCGATGTGAGTGCCCAGGGTAGTTCGGCTGCCGGGCAGTTGCGGGATGATTTGGAGGTCCACGTATGAGTGCCGGGGTTCATCGGGAGATCAATCTCCAACGGTTCGTCGTCGACCACCTCGCCTCGCATGGGTGGTTGGCGTCGAAGGGGAATGAGGGCTACGACAAGGACCGGGCCCTGTTCGTCCCCGACTTGTTGGGCTGGTTGGAGGAGACCGACCCGGACAACTACCACCGGATCGTGCCGAAGGACGCCCCCGAAGCCGCTATGGCCAAGGGGCAGAATCGGATCTTGGACCGGGTGGCCAAGAAGCTCGCCGCGGAGGAAAAACACGGTGGTGGCACCCTCAACGTCCTGCGGCAGGGGGTGGATGTGGTTGGGGCGAAGAAGTTCAGCCTGTTGCAGATGCCCCCGGCCAACGACAAAAACCCCCGCCTGACAAAGCGTTATGAACAGAACCGCCTCCGAGTGGTCGAAGAGTTGGTGTACTCCACCAAGCATGGCAACCGGTTGGATTTGACGTTGTTCATCAACGGCATCCCCGTGGCGACGGTGGAGATCAAGACGGAGTTCACCCAGTCACTGGATCAGGCGATGACCCAGTACCGCACCCAGCGTCTGCCCAAGGGGGAGCCGTTGCTCACGGCTGGGCGAGGTGCCCTGGTGCATTTCGCGGTCACGGACCGCCGCATCGCGATGACCACCCGGTTGGATGGGCCAGCGACGGTGTTTTTGCCGTTCAACCAGGGGCACAACGGTGGGGCGGGCAACCCGCCGTCGACGCAGGGGCATGCCACCAGTTACTTCTGGGAGGACATCCTTGAGCGGGATACGTGGTTGACGATTCTCACGAAGTTCATCTACACCAACCACCAGACTAAGACGGATCCGATCACCGGCAAGGTCACCACGACCTCCCAGATCCGCTTCCCGCGGTTCCACCAGTGGCGGGCGGTGACCAAGATCGCCGCTGCGGCCGCGGTCGAGGGCCCAGGGCACAATTACCTCATTCAGCATTCCGCAGGCTCAGGCAAGACGGATTCGATCGCCTGGACCGCCCACCGCCTGGCTTCATTGCATGATAAGGCCGGGGAGAAGGTCTTCGACACGGTCTTCGTCATCGCCGACCGGCAGGTGCTCGATCGTCAGCTCCAGGACGCGGTCCAGCAGCTGGAGACCGTGGCCGGTACCTTCCAGGCCATTGATTCTGGTGGGGACGGGTCGAAAACCTCCCGGTTGACGCAGGTGCTCACCAGCGGAACGGCGAAGATCGTCGGCGTGACGCTGCAGACCTTCCCGCATGCCCTGGCAGCATTGAAGGACCCAGCCAACCAAGACAAGCTCGCAGGCCGTAGGTTCGCGGTCATCGCCGATGAGGCGCATTCCTCCCAGACGGGGAGTTCGGCGAAGGCGGTGCGTGAGATGCTCTACCTCACGCGGGAGATACCTGAGTTCGATCTGGAGGAACCGGGTGCTGACCAGGACGCGTTGGCGGCGATGGCTGCGCACAGTGACGCGGACAAGCGCTTGAGCTATTTCGCGTTTACCGCCACCCCGAAGGCGAAGACCCTGGAGTTGTTCGGCCGGCGCAACCTGGCCACCCAGGAGTTGGAGCCGTTTGATCTGTATCCGATGAAGCAGGCCATCGAGGAGGGTTTCATCCTCGATGTGCTCAAAAACTACACCACCTACGAGATGGCTGCCCGTGTGGCACTCAACGGCACCACCACCCCCGGCAGCACTCCGGCAGACGGGCCGCAGGACACCCCCACGGGAGACGTCGGGGAGGGTGAGGTGGATGTTCGCCAGGGCACCCGGGCCTACATCAACTTCGTTGAGCTCCACCCCACGAACGTGGCGTCCAAGGTTGATGTCATCCTCGAGCATTACCGCTCGACTGTGCAGCCGCATCTGGGTGGCCGGGCTAAGGCGATGGTGGTGACCGCTTCTCGGGCGGCGGCGGTGCGTTATGCCCGGGCGTTTGAGAAGGCGATCACCGAGCGCAACCTGCCCCTGCAGACGTTGGTGGCGTTTTCCGGGGAGGTCCCTGACCCGGATGTCGCCTCCCTGCCGGGTACGGCGCAGAAGATGGTCACCGAGATGAGTATGAACCCGGCACTCAAGGGTCGGGATCTGGCCAGTGTGTTCGCCCAGGACGGACAGAACATCCTCGTGGTGGCCAACAAGTACCAGACCGGCTTCGACCAACCGTTGCTGGTGGGCATGTATGTCGACAAGCAACTCTCGGGTATCGCTGCGGTGCAGACCTTGTCGCGGCTCAACCGCCGTGCTCCGGGCAAGACCGATACCTACGTCCTGGACTTCGTCAACGACGCCGAGCAGATCCTCGAGTCCTTCAAGACCTACTACGAGGCCGCCCACATCGAGACGGAGTCGGATCCGGATCTGGTCGCGGATCTGATCTCCAAGCTGGAGGCTCAGCATATCTTCACCTGGTCTGAGGTCGACCAGGTGTGGGCCGACTGGGCATCCAGGCCCACTGTCGCGGCCCGAAAGCACGCCCAGCTCTCGGGGCATTTGGCACCGGCCGTGGAGCGGTTCGAGAACGCCTGGCACCAAGCGGTCCTTGCCCAGGATGAACAGCGGCGGGAAGAATTGCTGGATTTTAAGGCGGTGTTGTCCCAGTACGTCAAGGCGTATGCGTTTTTCAGCCAGATCCTCCACTTCGGTGACCCCCGCTACGAGAAGATGGCAGTGTTCGCCGACTTGCTGGCCAAACTGCTACGGGAGTTCACCGCCGAGGCCGAGAAGCCGGAGGCGGTGGATGTCTCGGATGTGGTACTCACCCATTACCGGTTGGAGAAGATCCGTGAGGACGACCTCGGGCTCGGGAACACTGATGGTGAGGCCCCCGGTCTGACAGGTATGACCGAGGCTGGGTTGGCGAAGGCCCGGGAGTCCGAGCATGCGCTGAAAACAGAGTTGATCGAGAAGATTAACAAGTACTTCGGTGACCTGGCGGCCAAGGACGAGTACAAGGTCAGCTTCATTGAGAACCTGCTGGCCGAGGCTGCCGATCACCCTGAGTTGGAGGTGCAGGCCAGGAACAACTCTAAGATCGATTTCGCGAGTTCTCCGCAGCTGCAGGTCATCCTGGAAGACGCCCTGTGGCAGCACGAGGAATCTTCCAACGAGGTCCTCAAGTCCGCCCGAGAAATGTCGGCTAGGACACTGGTGGAGATGGTGATGGAGTTCGGACTCTTCGAACTACTTCGAGGCGAGAAGAACGTTGGTTAGAGTTTTAGGTGGGTGAATAGCGCTTTTTAGCAACGGTCTTCTGGGTAAATTCCCGGAAAACCTCTCGCTAGGTTTAGCTCTCTTAGCCTGGTCCGATTTTTTCTCGTGAAATACTAATGAATCTTAGCCCTGTTCAGGAGGAGTCGGCATGAGATTGAGGTGTCAAGTCGCGGTTTTGGGGGTGGTCTGGTGCTGTTGCAAAGTTGGGGCAGTAGGAAGACCGGCGTGGAATAATCAGGTCCATGGGCATCTTCTCCGGTCGGCAGTTCCCTCGTGAAATCATCCTGTGGGCGGTGCGGTGGTACTGCCGCTACGGCGTGAGCTATCGCGACCTCGAAGAGATGATGACCGAGCGGGGAGTGCCGGTCGATCACACCACGATCTACCGCTGGGTCCAGAAATATGCACCTCAAGCTGGATAAGAAGACCCGGTGGTATCGGCAAGTTCCTGACTGGCAGGCCAGGTCCTGGCGGGTGGATGAGACCTATATCCGGGTCGGGGGAAAGTGGTGCTACCTCTATCGGGCAATCACCGCCGGTGGCCAGACCCTGGACTTCTACCTCTCCCCGAAGAGAAACGTCGCGGCGGCGAAGCGTTTCCTGGCGAAGACGCTGCGGTTGAATAAATCGGCAGGCTATCCGCGGGTGATCAGCACCGACAAGGCCCCCTCACTCGCCAGGGCAATCTCTGAGCTGAAGGCGGAAGGCGTCTGTCCATCGACGGTCGAGCATCGTCGGGTGAAATACCTCAACAACGTCATTGAAGGCGATCATGGCCGGTTAAAGCGGATCCTGGGGCCGAAAGGAGCATTCAAAAACCGAACGTCTGCCTACCGGACGTTGAAAGGGATGGAAGCGATACACTCATTGCGGAAGGGGCAGGGCACGATGTTTGCCTACGGTCACCCGAATCCGGATGCAGTGATTGTTAGCCGGGTATTCGAGACGGCCTGACAACACAGGCACATAGCGTTGATCACACAATAAAAACGGAGCCTTCTTGGCTCCCGCCCCAAGTTGCAACAGCACCCTGTAGGTCTAGTGGTGAAGTAGCTAGTTGTCGGGTCCGATCACTAATAGGTGTTCCCACGGACCTCGCCCCCAGGAATTAAGTGCGATGCCAGCTGGGCGACGTTCTGCACCGGAAGAAAGAGGGGTCAATTTAACCCCTCAATACCAATCCGGCCATAGGGGATGGGGGGAATTTCCGGTGCACCCTTGTGGCCCGGTTTGCATTCAGGCTATGGTTTGTATCACTCCAGCCGCCTAAATGTGACACAGAAAACAAGATCTTAGTGCTTGTGTAACTCTGGGGGCTGAAGGAGCAGTAATGAACTACAAGAATTCCATCGGCGGTTTCACGGATTCCGGCATCCGTCAGGAAGCCATCTTATGAAGCCGTCGCATCGCCAGTAGGGCAGGAACCTGCTGGTTATCCAGGCGGTCAACCAAAAAAGCCCTCCTAACCCACCTATAGATAAGGACTGATCCACCATGACCACTTTCCGAGCTGCCCTCGTCGAGTCCTTCGACGCCGACATTGCCGTCAAGGACGTTGAACGCCCCACCCCGGGGCCGAACCAGGCCCTGGTCAAGCTCATCGCCTCCGGCATTTGCCACACGGACCTTCATGCCGCCAAGGGTGACTGGCCCGTGCTGCCTGAGCCACCGTTCATCCCGGGCCATGAGGGCATCGGAGAGATCGTCGAACTCGGGCCCGGCGAGCATGACGTTGCGGTGGGGGACATCGTCGGTAATGCGTGGCTCTGGTCCGCCTGCGCTAACTGCGAGTTCTGCCGCACTGGTCGCGAGACTTTCTGCCCGAACGCGCAGTACGGCGGTTACACCCAGAACGGCTCCTTCGGTGAGTACATGCTCGTGGATACGCGCTTTGCGCCCCGCATCCCGGATGGTGTGGACTATCTCGAGGCCGCCCCGATTCTCTGTGCTGGTGTGACGGTGTATAAGGCGTTGAAGGTATCGAATATCCGGCCGGGCCAGTTCATGGTCATCTCCGGTATCGGCGGCCTGGGCCACATCGCCGTCCAGTACGCCAAGGCGATGGGCATGCGCCCCATCGCGGTGGATATCGCCGACTCCAAGCTGGAACTGGCAAAGTCACTCGGTGCGGAGTTCACCGTCAACGCGAGGGATGTTGACCCGGCCGAGGCGGTCCGGGAGTTCACAAATGGTGGCGCACACGGTGTGCTTGTCACCGCGGTCCATGAGAAGGCGTTCGGCCAGGCTCTCGGTATGGCGCGCACCAACGGCACCATTGTGTTCAATGGCCTGCCGCCAGGGGAGTTCCCGGTCTCGGTCTTTGATGTTGTTTTCCGGGGTTTGACCATCACCGGTTCCCTGGTGGGTACCCGCCAGGACATGGAGGAGGCGCTGGACTTCTACGCCCGCGGCCTGATCAAGCCGAAGGTTGCCGAGTGCGGGCTTGACGACGTCGCCGATGTCTTCGAGAAGCTCGAGAGTGGCGGCATCGACGGTCGTGTGGCGATCCGCTACTAAGGACTGTCACACAACTGAGCAAAGCGGGACATGCCGGATTCATGGGCATATCCTCCTTAACGCGCTCGATACCGCGCGGACCGCCGTACGAACCGCCACCGGCCGTCCTGGTCAAGGTGGGGGAGGGGTTTCGTCGACAAGCGCCTGTTGCAGAGGCGGCTCAACCCGTCGGCAGGCCAGCCTGCTTCCATTCGATCATGCCGCCGGCCATGGTGTCGGCGGTGAAACCGGCCTGGTTGAGGGCATCGGCAACGGTTGCGCTGTGCCTTCCGCTGCGGCAGACGACGATGACGGGTCGGTTCTTGTCCAGTTCATCCAGGCGGGCACCCAGCTGGCCCATGGGGATGTGCAGGGCGGTGGGGATCATGCCCTCGCGCACCTCGAAGTCCTCGCGGACGTCGAGGACCTGCTCATCGGTGTAGCGTTGCTGGGCTTCGGGGACGGTGATTTCTGCCATGGTGTTCTCCTTCCAGACAGGCTGAGGTAGGGGAGTAGGGGTCGAGCTGCAGGGGACCGGTGTTATGCCGAGGTGTTAGGAATCTGGTTGATGGATTCCGCGGCGGTGGGGTTCTGGGCGGTCTTGTTCCACGGCATCGCGGCCAGGGCCTTGCCCATGGCGCAGGTGTTGGTCACGCCGGAGAAGGTCAGGCCGGCGCCGATCGCGCCGGCGACGGCGCGCATCTTGGGGGAGACGAATTTTCCACCGAGCAGTCCGGTGACCACGAGGGAACCGGCGACCAGGCGGACCTGGCGTTCGATGTCCCAGCGCTGGGCGCCGCGCACGACATCGCCACCGGCATCGGCGAAGGCGTTGACCCCACCGGCAAGCACATGGGCGGTTTCCACACCGGCGGCGCCGAGACGCTGACGGGCCTGTTCGGCGCGCACACCGGACTGGCATACCAGAACCACGCGGCCACCGAGGCGTTCTGCGAGCTGATCCGTGTGTTCGGAGACCAGCTGGAGGGGAACGTTGTAGGAACCGCGGATGTGCACTGATTCAAACTCTGCGGCTGAGCGGACATCCAGAACCACGAGGTCCTCGTTATCGGTGATCCACTGGCGCAGGACCTCGGGTTCAACGGTGGTGATGTTGGCGGTGGTGGAGGGTGAGCTCATGGGCGTCCTTTCAAGACTGTCGCGGGGTAGGTGCCACACCAGTGTTCCATATACCCCCAAAGGTATGCAACATACCTATGGGGGTATACAAAATGTGCTGTTCCGGCTATGGTGAGGGAACATCTGAAGTCTGTTTAAGGAGACCCCCATGGAACTCGAACCCACCGAGATCAAACCGGTGATCAACCGCCTCAAGCGCGCCCAGGGACAGCTGTCCGCCGTGGTGCGCATGCTGGAGGAGGGTGCTGAGTGCAAGGATGTGGTCACCCAGCTCTCCGCCGTGAGCAAGGCGCTGGACCGCGCCGGTTTCGCCATCATCGCCACCGGCCTTGAGCAGTGCCTGACCAACCCGGATCAGTCGATGGACAAGAAGGAGATGGAGAAGCTCTTCCTCTCCCTCGCATAAACCTCGCATAACCCCCGACATAAGGTCCCCTTGCCGGATCCATCATCCGCTGTCAGGCTTGTAGGCGTGCAGACTGCGCAGCCCGTAAACCCCCGTGAAGTAAATGCCGAGTCACCCAACTCCAAGGAGTCAGAGCATGTCCTACACCCACACCGTCACCGTGTCCCTGTCCTACGATGATGCCGTCGCCCGCACCCGCGAGGCGCTGGCTGAGCATGGCTTCGGCGTGCTCACCGAGATCGACATCCGCGCCACCTTCGCCAAGAAACTGGGCCAGGAGGCCGCCGACGCCGTGGGTGACTATGTCATCCTCGGTGCCTGCAACCCCGGTCTGGCCAGCAAGGCCCTGGGTGCCGAACCGGAGATGGGTGCCCTGCTGCCCTGTAATGTCGTGGTCCGGCGTGGCCCGGGTGCTGAGCGCACCACCGTCGAGACGATCGATCCGCAGACCATGGTCCAGCTCGGTGAGAGCGACCAGGTCCGCGAGGTCGCTGAGGATGCCGATGCCCGGCTGCGCGCCGCACTCGCGGCCATCGCCGGTGCCAAGAACATCGACGTCTAAACCGACCACGCCGCTGAATATGGGTCGGTGATCAACGCGTCGACAAGCTCACGCCCTCCCCGCCGCCCCCACGGCTCGCGGGGAGGTTCTCGGCGTTTCCTGCGACACCAACCCGGTCGCATCCACCCACGAAGACTGAGTGACCGCACTCACAACCTGCGGGTTTGGCTGTGTTCCTTGTATCGACCATGGCGCTTGTGTTGACTGGGCTGCAAGAGCCCGACCATGACGTTGACTAGGAGCCAGAATGCGAATCGCAGTTGTTGGTGCAACTGGCAACACGGGAACCGCCGTGCTGCGTGCACTCCACCGCCATCCCGAAATTACAGAGGTCGCCGGCATCGCCCGCCGCCTGCCGGATACGGAAATCGAACCCTACGACCGGTGCGAATGGCGCAGCATCGACATCGCCGCGGCCTCCACCGAGGCGGATGCCGTGCAGAGCCTGACGGATGCCTTCCGCGGTTGTGATGCCGTGATCCACCTCGCCTGGATGATCCAGCCCAATGACCGCCGTGAGCTGCTCGAACGTGTCAATGTGGAGGGCACGCGCAGGGTTGCCCGCGCGGTGGCCGAGGCGGGCGTGGAGCATCTCGTGGTGGCCAGTTCCGTCGGCGTGTACTCCCCGGATGAGGCGCGTGACGCGCTGCGCAAGGACGGCACCGAACCCCCGCTGCGGGATGAGGAATTCCCCAACCAGGGCATCGACAGTTCCCACTACAGCGTGGACAAGGCCTCCCAGGAGGAGGTGCTTGATGATTTCGAGGCGCTGCACCCCGGGGTCACCGTCACCCGGATGCGTCCGGCCCTGCTCTTCCAGGGCGATGCGGCCTCCTCCATCCAGCGGTACTTCATCGGCAAGGCGGTACCCTCGCGTCTGCTGGCGCCCGGATCGATGCTGTCGCTGCCCCTGCCCAGTGGTCTGCGGATCCAGGCGCTGCACACCGATGACGTGGCCGAGGCCTATGTGGCGGCGGTGCTCGCGAAGAAGGGTGGCGCCTTCAACGTCGCCGCCGATGACATCCTCGGCCCCCAGGAGCTGGCGGATATCCTCACCAGCACCGGAAAGTACATGGAGATGCCACCGGCCATCGTCCGCGCGGCCGTGGTCACCGCGCACCGCAGTGGCGTGATCCCGGCCGACGCCGGCTGGATCGACATGGCCATGCAGGTACCGCTTATGGACACCACCAAGGCCAGGACGGAACTGAAATGGTCCCCGAAGCGCACCGCCGCCGACGCCCTGCGTGAGCTGCTGGAGGGCCTGGCAGAGGGCCGCGGACACGCCTCACCGGTGCTGCGTCCCGACGCCCAGGATGACCGCAATGTCAACGCCTTCCACCAGCCCGCCTCCGAGGGGGCCTTCGCCGGCGACGGTGACGTGGACCCCCATGTCCCGCCGGAGAAGATGAGCGCCGACCTGCTGGAGCTCTACCTCTCCGATCACCTGACGGGCGCCACCGCCGGAGTGGGCCGCATCACCCGCATGGCCAACGACTTCGTGGACACCCCCATGTTCGGCCGGCTGGGCCAGCTGGTCGATGAGATCTCCGCCGAGCGCGCCTTCCTCATCCAGCTCATCGATGATCTCGGCCTGGACCGCAAACCCTACCGCCAGGCCGTCGCCTGGGTGGGGGAGCGGGTCGGCCGCCTCAAGAGCAACGGCAAGATCGTCGAACGTTCACCGATGACCATGCTGCTGGAAACCGAGCTCATGCGCGGTGCCGTCATGGGCAAACTCGGCATGTGGCAGATGCTCGAGGTCCAGGCCCCGACCCTCGGCCTCGACCCCAAGGTGTTCACCGACCTCATCGAGATGACCGAGAACCAGGTCAAGCTTCTCGACGAGATCCACGCCTACGCCAGTGCGCGCGCCCTGCGCGCCGATAAGGACATCTACTGGACTGACAACTAAAAGTACGCGCTTGTCGACGGGCCGACCACCCCAGCCACGACGCTTCCCTGGGCCGGCACCCGGTGGGGTTTTCCCCGCTGGGTGCCGGTTCGGTTTTTTCTTTGCCTCCTGCCCCCGGGACGGGTGGGACCAAGCTCCTTATGGAGGGCAATTCCCCCGCAATTACCCCCTCCATAAAGGCCGTCCCTCCAGGGTGCATACCCATTAGGAACAACGCTATGCCTTAAAGGTATTTCCCATCGGCGCCCTGCACGATCACTATATGTTGCAGATCACATAACAGCTTTTATGCGGGATGGGTCATAACCGGGACGTTGGTTCCCCGCCCGCACGCCGATGAAAGGAACAGACAATGTTGGATTCCGCATTCCGCGCCATTGGAAAGATCCCCGGCGCATTGATGGTGGTGCCTCTCTTCCTCGGTGCCCTGGTCAATACCTTCGCCCCGGGCATTCTGGATATCGGCAGCTTCACCACGGCTCTGTTCAGGGATGGCACCGCGGTGCTGATCGGTCTCTTCTTCCTGGCCGTTGGTTCACAGATCAGCCTGAAGACCGCGGGTCCCGCACTGGAGAAGGGCGGTGTCCTCCTGGTGGCCAAGTACGGCATCGCCGTCGTCATCGGTCTGTCCGTGGCGTTCTTCGCCCCCAACGGTGTTCTCCTCGGCCTGCTGCCCCTGGCCATCATCGCGGCGATGTCCAACTCGAATGGCTCCCTCTACAGCGCGCTCATGCAGCAGTTCGGTTCCAAGACCGACAAGGGTGCCATCTCGGTGCTCTCCATCAACGATGGACCGTTCCTCACCATGATCGCCCTCGGTGCAGCCGGCTTCGCCGACTTCCCGCTTACCGCTCTGCTCGCCGCGATCCTGCCGATGCTCATCGGTTTCGCCCTGGGCAACCTGTCGCCCATTGCACGTAACTTCCTGGCCCCGGGTCAGGCTCTGATCATCCCCTTCGTGGCCTTCGCCATCGGTGCCGGCATTGACTTCAGTGTCCTCCTGGCCTCCGGTCTGGCTGGTGTCCTCCTCGGGCTCATGACCCTGGTCTTCTCCGGTGGTGCGGCTGTCCTGGCGGTCTACCTCTGGCACCGCATCCGCCGGACCCCGAAGCAGGCACGCAACATGGTCTCCGGCGTGGCGGAAAGCGCTGTTGCCGGTAACGCGATTGCCACCCCGGCCGCACTCGCGGCGATCGATCCCTCCTTCGAGGCCATCCAGGGCCAGGCTACTGTCCAGATTGCGGCCGCAGTTGTGGTAACCGCCCTCATCGCCCCCTTCATGGTTGCCTTCGTCTCCCGCTGGCAGGCCAAGCATGGCATCACCAAGGAAGCCGAGGATGCCTACTTCGATGGCAACCTGCCATCCACCACCACGGTGGCATCCATCTCGGTGGAGGCGGACACCGAACGTGTCGGTGCCGGCGTGGGTGACCCCCGGTAATTAACTTCTCACCGCAGATGGAAACACCATCAATCCAGACCGGATTGGTGGTGTTCTTCCTGTTGGATGTTGCGCGCATGTAGAGCGGCGGTGTCCAACAGGGGTTTGAGTTGCCGGAGGATGGGGGAGCGGTTGCCCTTGAGCCACGCCAGTGCGAGGCCGATGGTTGGTCCTCCCGAAACCTCGCGCATCCGCAGCTCCCCCATCGGTTGGGGGATGGACCCGTGTGGCACGAGGGCTATCCCCAGCCCTGCTGAGACAAGTGCCAGCACCGTGGAGGTCTCCGGTGCATGGTGGGCAACTCTCAACTCAAATCCCGCCTGGTGGGCTGCGTGTCTGATGATCTGTTCCGCAGCTGAACCCTCCTTGAATGCAATGATCGGGTGCTCAGCCAGATCGGTGAAGGGGATGGTGCCCTCCTGGTCATAGAGGGGATGCCCGGGATGCACCGCGAGCATGAAATCATCCACACCGAAACTCTCCAGTTCAATATCCGGTGAGGACACCGGCGGTCGGAGCACCGCGGCATCGAGCTGCCGGGTGAACAGCAGGCGCTCGAGGTCAGGGGTGAGTTTCTCCCCACTGACCCGCACCTCCACTTCGGGGAGCTGGATGGTGATCTGTTTCAGCAACTGGGGCATCAGCTGATGGGTGGCTGTACCGACGAACCCCAATCGAAGGACACCCATGGATCCCTGACCAATCGCCCGGACATCCCGTTCGACCTCCTCCAGTTCGTTGAGGATGGCCGGCGCCCGCTCGGCGAGGAAGGACCCAGCGGCGGTCAGCTCCACTCCCTGACTTGTCCGTTCGAACAGGGGTGTCCCGATCTGCTTTTCCAGCAACCTGATCTGCCGGGAGAGCGGCGGCTGGGAGATGTGGAGATCGTCCGCGGCCCGGCTGAAGTTCCGGGCGGAGGCGACAGCGAGGAAGTACTTGAGTTGGCGGGCTTCGATCATGGTGTCCTCTGGGGGTCGGGGCAGTGTCCGTCGGATGATTCCCTGGGTGGGATCAGTGGAGGATCTGCTTCTGCGGATAGTAGTACCAAGGGCGGGAATTAGTCCTTTCTTGGTACGGACATCGGGGGTGGGGCACTGGCGTTTCCATTACTAGCCAAAGCTAAATAATTAACCTTGGTTAAGTTCTTTTCCATAATTAAATTCATATATCACCTTCGGGCCCTGGTAGCTTTCTCCCAAAATTGCAGCGCAGCTGACTTGATTCCTGCCACTTCATTATTTATTCACTGTATTTTTCCTGGTGACTTGAATCACTATTTCTACACACGCACACTTGGTGTCACACATCCAGACCTACCGAAAGGCCTTCGCAATGAAGCGCATCCTTGCAGTATCCGGAGTTGTCAGCCTCGCACTCACCCTGGCTGCATGTGGTGAGGACGACACCACCACCGACACCGGTACCACCACCGCGACCGCCACGGAAGCCGCCACCATGGAGGAGACCACCACCGAGGAAACCACGACTGAGGAGACCACCACCGAGGAGACCACCGCTGCTGCGGAAGGCGATGACATCGTCGACACCGCCGCCGGCGCCGGTTCCTTCAACACCCTGGTCACTGCAATTCAGGCCGCCGGACTCGAGGAGACCCTCCGCGGCGACGGTCCGTTCACCGTCTTCGCCCCCACCGATGAGGCATTCAACGCCCTGCCGGAAGGCACCCTGGATGCACTGCTCGCAGACCCACAGGGTGACCTCACCGAGATCCTGACCTACCACGTCGTTGACGGCGAGGTCTTCGCCGCTGACGTCCTGGAGATGGACGGCCAGACCGTCGAGACCCTCCAGGGTGGCACCTTCACCGTGGAGATCGAGGGCGAGAACGTCGTGCTTGTCGACACCGCCGGCAACCGCGTCAATGTCACCGACACCGACATCGAAGCCAGCAACGGTGTCATCCATGTCGTCGACACCGTCCTGAGCCCCACCCCATAAGGTTTCCAGCACTCACACTCACTGACACTCACTGATATCGGGCCCCGTCACCATCTGGTGGCGGGGCCCGATATCTGTTCCCCGGACGGCAACGGTGTTCTACGCTGGTGACATCACACTTCCCGGGAGGCCGCTTATGGAACAGACACCTGATAAACGCGCGGGCGACGCCGAACGCTCCCACGCACTGGACCGGTTGGGGCAGTACTTCGCCGACGGATATCTGGACATCACCGAATTCGATGAACGCACCGGCAAGGCGGCGGTGGCGCGCACCCAGGGCGAACTTGAAGCCCTCTTTGCCGACCTGCCCGAGCAGCAGGACCCCCAGGTCTTCACCGCACCGGTGCCGCGTTCGGAGGTATCGGCCCAGCGGGAACTCGATGAGGTGCTCAGCCGGGGCAAGAAACTCCAACGCATCGACGGTGCCATCTGGGCCATCGTGCTCATCCTGTTCTTCCTGGGCACCTTCGTGTTCAGCGTGGGATTCGCCTGGGTGCTGTTCCCCCTGGGTGCCTTCGCCTCCTGGGGTGCCAGATCTGCCCTCGATGTCGGTGATGAGGATGAGGAGCTCATCGAGGAACTGCGCAGCAAGGAACGTGAGGAACGCGCCGAGCGCCTGAGGCGGGCCGCGGAGCGGCGCCGCGAGCTGGGGCAGTAACCCGCAGTAACCGGCCACTAACAATCCCACTGCAGACCGCACACCCCGCTCCCCGGGTGCGGGAGGTGGGGTGGGTGGGGCGTCGACAAGCATGGGCGGGTGGCTTCCCCGCATCGGTACCGTGGGGGATCAGATGCCTGATGATCTTCAGAGGCAGGGGGCAGTGATGGCCAGGAAGCAGAACATGTCATAGCGGCTGCGATTGGCGGCGGTGCAGTACCGGTACAAGGAGAGCCTGTTCGCCTATCCCACCCTGTTGATGCTGGCAGGCGTGGTGCTGGCGGTGATCACCACGATGGCTGATGATGAGCTCGGGCATGACACGGATCTGCCGTTCACACTGTCGATGAGCAGTAACGCCGCGATGTGGCTGCTGTCCACGGTGGCGGGTGCGATGATCACCACGGTCGGTGTGGTCTTCTCCCTGACGGTGGTCAGTCTGCAGCTCGCCAGTGACCAGTTCTCGCCACGGGTGATGCGCACCTTCATCCGGGACCGGGTGAGTCAGCAGGTGATCGGACTGCTGGTGGCCACGTTCGTCTACTGCGTGCTGGTGTTGCCGAATGTCAGTGGGGAGGCCACCGACCCGGCCCCGCAGATCTCGGTGACCGTGGCGATGATCCTCACCGTGATCACCGTGGTGGGGATTCTCGCGCACCTGGATCACCTCGCCCATGGTCTGCAGGTGGGGAACGTGGCCAATGAGATCGTGGAGGAGGGTCTGCGGGTGGCCGGGGAGCGTGAGGGCGTGCCCGAGGGTTTGCACACCGCGGACCTGCAGGATTTCCGTGAGGTGCCCCGTGATGCCCAGGCCATCCCGGCCCACCGCAGCGGGTGGGTGGCGCAGGTGGACCTCGACCACCTGTTCAGATCCACCCCGCCCGGCACCACGGTGCGGATGGAAACCCGCATCGGTGCCTTCATCCATGCCGGTGAACCACTGTTGCTGGTGTGGCCGGCGCCGGGGGAGGGGGCACCGGATCTGGGGCAGGCGGTGGAGATCTCCCATTCCCGCGCGATGCTGCAGGACACTGATTTCGCCATCCGTCAGCTGGTGGATATCGGTCTGCGTGCCCTGGACAGCGAGGATCCCACCACCACCATTGAGGTCACCCTGCGGCTGGGTACCCTGTTGCGCACCGTGCTCACCACGCCCCTGGCACCCGAGGCCCTGCGAGACGATGAGGGTCGCGCGGTGATCCAGCCCTGGAATCTCACCCATGCGGAGTACATCGACCACGCCTTCGACCAGCTGCGCCTGGCCTCCCGCGCGCAACCCGAGGTGTTCGCCACCCTGCTGCGGGTGCTGCGCATGCTCATCGATCACGTTGCCCGGGACCACCCCGGGTTGGTTCCCGTCCTCGACCGCCAGCGTCGCCTCATCCAGGAATCCCTGCCCACCGACATCCACCCCGAGGACCTCGCCCGCCTGCGCTCGCTCGCCTCCGACAAGGCGGACCCGGCGGACCACAGCCGTTAAAAGCGTGCTTGTCGACGCCTCCCTGCCGGACCCCTCACACCGTGTGCGGGAAGATCCGCCGGCCGAGCCGCAGATCCGCCCAGTCCAGCGGCTCATCCGAGATACTGACGATCAGTTTCGACTTGTCATCCAGCTCACCGGCGGCCTCATACTCCTCGGCGCTCTGGGTGTCATCGACAAAGATGAAGAAGGGATAGTCCAGGCAGTCATCGTTCATCTCCCGTAGCTCACGCTCCGCCCTGACCGGATCCACGGTGGGGTCGGGCGGCAGGTAGCGGGCCACATCGATCGGGATGCGGCGCTTGATCTCCGGGATCAGTTCCACGGAACCTGCGATGTCGAACTCCTCCGCCAGTTGCAGCGCACTCTGGGCGGTGGCCACCGCCTGCGACATCGACGCGTTGCGACGCACCGTGATGCTCAGGCTCTCCACCAGCTGCTCCAACAACAACACCCGCCGGGTGAGATCAACCCGGGCGCGGTCCTCCCCGAGGGCATCGATCATGGCGTGCGCGAAGGCGAGTTCCACGTAGTACTGCACAGCCCCCACCGGGCGCCCCGCGTGCAGCAGCAGGTCCGGGTCCTCCTCGTAGTAGTGGTGGAGCTGGCAGAAGGTGGTGATGGATTCCCGCAACGCCTCCACGAACGCCATGTGCTGCAGATCGAAGGCGGCATCACCATGGGGAAAGACATCGATGTCGACCGAGACGGTGGCATCGGGCAGATCGTAGGTCACGGTGACCTGCGGGTCGAACCCCTCCGGATCATCGGAGGGGTGGTCGGCATAATCATCGGGGTGCATGGGCGTGATCCTGTCGGGAGATCAATAGGTGATCCGTTCATCATGCCTCATGATCACCGGTGTTATTGCAGGATCTCCTCGCGCCGGGCGACGCGGACCTCGTCGACAAGCGAGACGATATAACGCAGCGTGGTGATCAGCGAACCGTACACCGGCCACAGTTTGCGGGGTAGGTCCTCATCATCGGACATCTGGTGGGCGAGATCATCGAGGCGGTCCTGCAGCTGTGCGGAATTGGTGTTGATGCCCGGATCGGAGATCGCCCTGCCGGTGTCGCGGGCGATGGTCGACCACTGTTCGCGGAAGCGGGTGTCCCAGGCCCCCTCCTCATAGGTGGCGGCGTGCAGGATGTGGGTGATGGTGCGCAGATGGGCCAGACCATCCCGGGCATCCTGCACCAGCTCCTCCCAATCGGGGCTCTCCACCGGGACGGGCACATGCCGGCGTTTACGCAGGATCCGGTGGCGGGGGTTCGCACGTCTGCTCTCCCGGGCGAACTTCACCGTGGACCAGGCGGAATCCAACTCCGCATCCACCGACTCAATCTCCCGGATCCACCCCTCCACGCATTCGGTGTCCCACGACGAGGAGATCTCCTCGCCCATATTCTCCAGCACCTCGCCCATGCGCCGGGCCACATTATCCAGGTAATTCGCCGCCTGTCTATCCCGCAGGGGTGGCATCACCAGCATGTTCACCAGCACACCGATGAGCACACCCACAATGATCTCCAGCATGCGTTCATCGAAATTGCGTGACTCGTCGGTGAACCCATCACTGAGCAGGAAGATCGCGGTGGTGGCCACCGTGATGCCCTCCTCCCGGATCCACCTGATCCGCGCGATGAGCATGCCGATGAGGATGGCCAGCGCATACGTCCATAGAGTCACCCCCAGGAACTGGCCCACCAGGAAGGTCACCACGATGCCCAGCACCGACGCGATCGTCGACTGCACACCCCGCGACAGGGTCCGGTAGGCGGTGGCCTGGATGGTCAGCAGCGCAGTCCACGGCGCCAGGAAGGGCAGGGAGGTCTGGAGGAGATTCACCGACACCCACCACGCCAGGGTGGTGGCGAAGACGATCTTGACCGTCTGCACCATCGAGATCCGGAATTCCGGTCGCCTCCACCGTTCCGTAAACGGGGTGGTGAGGCGGTTCACGGCTGTGTTCATGACCGCCACTCTAGGGAGTCGACGTGGGGGTTGTCAGGGGAAGGGCTGTCGGGTGCCTGTGGGAGGGTACCCAGACGACCTGCCCAGTCGGGGGTCGGGATAAATCATGCACCTGTCCTGGCTGGGGTTGAGGAAATATCAGCATCTCAACTCCCATGATTGCCACCGAAATCAATTCTGTAACCACCGTCATATACATAAAAATGTATGCTTATTTTTACTCATCGCCCAGACGAGTTCACAACCAGATAGTGGCTTGATCAATGCCCACGACACACCCCGTGGTTCTACCAGAGGTGTCGGCATCAGGTGGCTGGGCCAGTTCACCTACGTGGATGTCCCACCGGAGGGTGTGCCCATGGCGCCGCCGACCCACCCCGATGCCCGCTTCTACGGCACCACCGAGATTCCCAACATTGTTGAGCAGACCGCTGGCAAGATCCAGGAGAAGATGAACCGGGAATAACAAAAACCCGGACGAGACGGTGGCGGCGCGGATAGGTTCGCTGCCATACCCCGACAAGGAAGGCTGAACCCGATGCTGAGCCGGCTTGACGACGACCTTCACTCCGACCGCCCCCTGGTGGTCTTCCTCGGCGACAACATTGATGAGGAAGACCACGATGTGTTGTTCCCCGCGATGCATGAACGCGGGGTGGCGGTGGTGCGCGTGCACCCGGATGACCTGGTCGTGGAAATGACCGACACCGGCATCGGGTTCTTCGTGGCGGGTCAACGCCTTGAACCCGACCTGGTGATCGGATGGGTGCTCGACGAGCTGCTCATCCCCGGCATGGCGCACCTGGATGTGTTCCGTCGCGCCGGGATCCCCGTGATCAATGATGCGGTCACCCTCTTCCGCGCGCAGAACAAGTACCTGGACAGCTCCATGCTGAGCCTGGCCGGTGCACTGGGGTATCCGGTGCTCACCGGCCACGACCCGGAGGCACTGGAGAAGTGGGTGCGGGATCTCGACGGCCCGGCGGTGATCAAACCGCTTGTCGGTTTCGGCGGACGGGGCCTGCGCAAAATCGAGGGTGAAAACGACCTGCAGGACCTCCTGACGGAGCTGCGTCGCGACGGTGGCTCCTACTACGCCGTGCCGTGGATCGATAACCCCGGCCGTGACATCCGCGTCTACACCATCAACCACCAGCCGGTGTTCGCCATGTACCGCTACGCCCCGCCGGGTAAATGGATCACCAATATCCGCGCCGGCGGTGGGTTGGCCATGTGTCCGCTCACCGACGAGATCGCTGCGGTGGCGCGCCGGGCTTCCCAGGCTGCCGGCACCCTCATCGGTGGTATCGACATCGGGGAGAACACCGCCACCGGCGAACTCGTGGTCTATGAGGTCAATTCCTGCCCCACCTGTGAGCCTTCGGCGCTTGAAGCCCTGGCGGATTTCCTCGCCCTGGCCGCCCGCGACCTCGACCACGCCCTGGTCACCTGGGAGCCGTCAAAGGTCTATACCGACCTGGACACCGATCCCGACCTCTTCCATAAGAGCAAACGGGGGCTGTTGCGCGCATAACGCTTATCGACGCCCCGCCGCCACCCGGTCATCGTGGGGCAACCTGTCCCGAATCTCCCGGGCCAGAACAATCGCCCGGGTCTTTCCGGACCGCGCCGCCAGCTCTCGGACACCGGGGAGGTCAAGGTGGGAAAGCTCTGCCCGACCCTCATCTACCGCTGCCATGACGTGAGGCAGCAGTTCAGCGATGACCTGCAGTAGATCAGGAGTGCCTATGAGCGGTTTGTCCTGCTGGGCGGAGGCATCCACCAGATCATTGAGGATCGGCCAGACCAGAGTCAGCATTCCCATATCCGCCAGATCACGGAAGGTTTTTGCCAACGATCCTAACCGCTGTGGGGGAGCATCACTCCATCCCAGATGGGCAATATTTGGCACTCCTGGGATCAACAGCCCGCGGTACCATGCTTCACTGGCGGCAGTCCATCCCACCTCGGATTCCCGGGTGTGCAGGTTGCTCAGTGCCGCGAGGAAATTGATGGCTGCTGCCGGGGTGAACGGGGAAGATGAACGGGCAAGTTGACGCAGGAGAAGCCCCGTCCCCAGGGAGGAGCGATAGGTGTAATCAAGTCCGAGGAAAGCTTGTTCAGCTGTGGAGGGAAGAAAATCGAAGCAACTTCCGCTGGTGAGGAAATCGACTATTCGATGGGTGATTTTTTGTGGCCCACCGCCCTCGTCCGCGGTCACCTCCACTTCAGGGAAAACCCACTCGGTATCGACGGATGGTTCTTGGAACACTAGGGAAGACATGGCCGCACCCACGGTCACCTTTTCTTCCTCCCCCCGGGTGTGCAGTAATAGAGGAGAGGATTGCAATACCGAAATCACGGGATTGCGGTCCCCCCGGAGGCGCAACAGGGCGAGGGAAAGATCGATAGGACCGACAGGCGCCTGGGCTTGTGCGTACTCAGCCAGCCGGTCAAGGATGGTCTCGACACCGATGGTGAGGTCTTCACGGTCCGGGGTGGACAATAATATAGGCACAGACCCCAGGAGCTCTAAGATCTCCGCTTCGCGCTTGCTGCGGTCCGAACTCTTCAAGTACAACGCGAGTTCTCCGGTGACCCACTCCCTAATTCCCTCCAGAGACTTACTGGCTCGAGGAACGCCCACCAGTGATATTTTGGTCGCCTCAAGATCGGAGTATGCACACCGGACGAGAGCGTCTGTGAACTGCTCCGATTCCACGTCACGGAACCAAGACCAGACACGGTTGCCTGCGGCGATCGCCGGGCCAAACCTTTCGAGCTCATGTGCAGCAAGTTCGACCAATGGAGTATCAGATGGTGTCAAGTCAGGTATCTGCCATAATACCGGAGCCTTCTGCCATAAAGAGGCATCACCTGTGGCTTCTGTCCCAGGTTCTTCTATATTGAGGTTCCAGACGGCCGCAAGCTTATCCACGGCTTTGGAGAACTGCGGATGCTCATCCATTGCCAAGGCATCCTCCAACAGGAACTGACACTGTTCGAGAATATCCGGTGACGGTACTGCGTCGCGTCTGGCGGCAGCATTGAGCACCTTGATACGTGTTGCCCGGCCGGCGAGGGTGAGGCAGGCAGTGATCACCTCAGTCAGGATGTCCTCGGATCCTTTCTGTGCCAGCACCGTGCCGAAGCGGAGCAGAGAGGTGGAATCCTTGCGGAACAACAGTGGCACCAGTTCATGGCTGTGGGCAACAATCTCCTCATCGCTGATCTCTAGGGAATCCAGGAGAAATTCCGCCCAGGCCTTGACCGGTTCAGGCTTCCTTGCTTCCCGGTAACCATTAAGTCCGTCACGCAGGAGGACTCCGCGGTCTTCTGCAGACAGGTGTTGATCCTTGGTTATCAATTCGATGTGGGAGTAGAAGGGTGGTCTGTCCTCATAACTGAACAAAGTGGCGCGGAACCAGTCGAGACGACGGTCGAAAATCACTTCACGTGGTTGTCGTATTTTTGGATCACCCCAGTGGTTTCGATGTCCAAGAAAGAAATTCATGTGCAGTTCCCACCGGAAGTGGGTGGAGGAATTAACTAAAACCACAGGAATCTGCAGGGGGTCCTCCTGGGAAATGATGGGGCGTTGCTGGCGGTGGATCAGGCTGATCCACAGTTCTTCCGCGTGCTGCGGATCCCACTGCTTCTCCACTGTTTTTTGATATGAGGGGGATGTTGCCAGCAGGAGGTCGACAATCAGTTCTAAAGCTATCTCTTGCAGTGTTGGATTGAGTTTCTCAATGGCCCGGACTGATTCGTTGAGCCACCGCCCGGTGACTTCAGCGGGTGCATTCCCCCGCAGCAGATAAAGCGCGACACGCAGATGGTCCACCTGCTCCCAACAGGGGTGGTGGAAGCGTTCCGACCCGCGGATTCCGTGCGGTTCCCGCACGACATCGAGGATCACGGAGTCAAAGAAGTGCTCCTCGGCAACCACCGTCTCGATGAACCGCTGCTGCTCCTCATCAGGCCCCAGGGATGCGGTGCGTAATTCCGCGAGCGGGGCAGCGTTCCACCCAATGCGGTCGAGAAATTCCATCACCTCGGCGAAATCGGGACTTGCTTGGGGCAGCTTCTCCGGTTCCTGCGCGACTACCACGGTGTCAGCAGTGTACTTCACGGTCATACTCCTTCTCTGGTCTCAGTCGACAGGGCTGCAGCCAGCAGATGTTTGCATGGTCCCCGGGAACCGCGGGTGCGCAGATACCAGGTGCACGAGCAGGTGCCCTTGTCCGGAATGACCTGATAACTGCGGGCACCGCTGCGTACATCGGCGGTGAGTCGGTCCTCGCTCCAGTGGACGGCGCGGGCGTCGACAAGCCGTCGGGCCCCGACCAGACGTGGGTTATCGCGTGCCACCTGCTCCGGATCGTGGGGTAACTCCCGGTGATAGTAAGCCTGCTCGGCGATGTCCCAACCCACCTTCCCGCTGGCAGCGAGGGAGGCAAGGGCCTGGTCAACCCGGACCCGCTCCAATCCTGTGTCCAGTGCCAGGAGATCAGGGGAGATACGGGAAGAGAAACCCAACTGCGTGGCCAGCAGATCTGCATCATCAATCACATCTTCAGAGGCCATTGCAGACAACAGGGACCCCTCTCCGGAGAAACCACGGGAGGGTTCTTCCGACAGTGCGAGAGTGATAGCCGCCCCAGGCAACCGGCATTCCATCACCACACCGGCGCCGGATCCGGCATCCTGGTAGATCTGCACACCGGTGAGCAGAGATAACAGGCGTCGCAGCGGCTGGAGGCGGACAGGCCCAGGGATGCGCACAGCACCAGGAACCGGACGGGCAGATACGTTCACACCTCTGGTGGAGGCCTGGACCCACACCGTGTCTACCTTTGCCTGGGGCAGGGCCATCAATAGACGACGCGCTCCACGTCCATCCAGGTCGAGCACTCCCGAGAAGCCGCGGTGGATCTCCGCGACATTGCCGAAGGCCCGTACCCACCGGGTAGGCATGACAACCTTGCGTTCCGACTCCGTGCGCTCCAGGGTTGAGACATTCACATGCTGGGAACCGACATCGAGATGAAGCAGTTCATTGTGGTGGATCCCGGAGAGCATCTGTTGGAGATGATCCCCAAGGTCGACATTGGTGGTGCCATAACCGATCTCCCCACCATCAAGGCCGTCAGCGCCCAGATCCAAGCGTGCGCTGACACTGTTGCAGGCAGAAAAGACCTCTGCACGCAGGCGATCACCGTGGGCGGTGAATACCGGATCGCGCATTGCGGCGGCTGCTGCCATCTGCGGCGGGACGAAATAACGGGTTCGGGTGACCTCTGCCAGAACCAGGAGACACTGAGCGTAGACCTTCGGCTGAGTAAGAAAGCCATGGAAGAAACTGGGGGAGGAATCCACCCCCTCCGGGGTCAGCGCCGGGGCCAGGGCGAGTGCCAGGCCTGTTTCATCCAAGGTTGAACTGGTACTGAAGGATGGACCCTCTGGTGCAAGTGTTCTGCGGGTCATCTGACTTATCTCCCAGTTGTTTTAAAAGATGGTGGTGGCGTTCTAAACGAAAAATATCTTAGTGGTCAAAATAGGTGACCGCAGAGAGACCACCGGGAGATCAATTTTTTAGCTGCCATATGGGTGCGGCAGACCAGAGCAGAGAAACAACCCCGCTGACCAGATAACCGGATCTGATCAGCGGGGTTGAATTGGTTATTTCCCTTATGGAGGGATCAGGCCGGGTTGGCGGCCCAGGTGCGGTGGCCCTTGAGCATCGGGGTCAGCACATCGAGCGCGTCGGCGGCAGCGTTGACGGTGACCACGCCGGGTGCATCACCCATGCGATCGGGTACCTGCGCGGTGGCATCGCCGACGAGGGCGACGGCCTTGCCGTGGCGGATCATCTCGGACAGCAGGATGCTCACCTCGGGCTGCTCGGGGGTCTCCACGACCACGGCGGCATCGAATTCGATGGAACGCACGGTGACGTAGGTGCGGGAGACCGCCACGCCGGTGGCTTCCTCGGGTTCGCCGATGGTGCCACCGGAGGTGGAGGTCACCAGGGGTACCATGCCGGCGTCCTCGATGGCCTTGGACAGGGAGGCGACGTCGGCGACCTGATCCTCGGGCAGATCATCGGTGACCAGGATGCCGATCTGGCGGCCGTCGATGGGCCAGGTCTTGCCCACCTGGGACAGCGCCGGGCTCGGGGTGGGCTCGGGCAGGTCCTTCTTCTCCGGGGCGGGCACACCCAGGCCCTTGGCCACGGTGCTGGCCAGGTCGTGATCGACGTTGGACAGAACGTGCACTGCGCGTTCCTTGATGGCCTTCTCGTAGCATTTGCCCAGTTCGAAAGTGTAGGCGTCGGCCACGTGCTTCTGTTCGATGGGCGAGAGGCTCACGTAGAACAGGCGGGCCTGGGAGTAGTGGTCATCGAAGCTGGCGGGGGCACTGCGGGTGATCTCGCCTTCGACGGGGACGGGGACGTCGATAAGCGCCCCGTTGCTCGGCTCGGCGGGGAAGGGGTTGCCGCCGTCGAGCGAGTTCGGCTGGTAGGGGGCAACGCCGATGTGCTGGCCCTGCTGGTGCATGCCCTCACGGAACATGTCATTGACCGGTGCATGCGGACGGTTGATCGGCAGCTGCGCGAAGTTCGGCCCACCCAAACGGCTGATCTGGGTGTCCAGGTAGGAGAACAGGCGACCCTGCAGCAGGGGATCGGCGGTGACATCGATACCCGGGGGCAGGTGGCCGGGGTGGAAGGCGACCTGCTCGGTCTCCTCATGGAAGTTGGAGACATTCTTGTTCAGGGTCATGGTGCCCACGATCTGCACCGGGGCGAGTTCCTCGGGGACGATCTTGGTGGGATCCAGCAGGTCAATGCCCTCAAACATCTGCTCCTTATTATCGGGGAAGACCTGCAGGCCCAGATCCCACTCGGGGAAGGCACCACTTTCAATCGCATCCGCCAGATCACGGCGGTGGAAATCGGGGTCCACACCACCGGTGATCTGGGCTTCCTCCCACACCTGGGAATGCACACCGAGTTTCGGCTTCCAGTGGAATTTCACCAGGCTGGTCTCGCCCTTGTCGTTGATCATGCGGAAGGTGTTGACACCGAAGCCCTCCATCATGCGGTAGGACCGCGGGATGCCGCGGTCCGACATGTTCCAGATGGTGTGGTGGGTGGCCTCGGTGTGCAGGGTGACAAAATCCCAGAAGGTGTCATGCGCGCTCTGGGCCTGCGGGATGTCGCGGTCCGGGTGGGGCTTGGCGGCGTGGATGACATCGGGGAACTTGATGCCGTCCTGGATGAAGAACACCGGGATGTTGTTACCCACCAGGTCCCAGGTGCCCTCATCGGTGTAGAACTTCACGGCGAAACCACGGGTGTCACGCACGGTGTCGGCGGAACCGCGGTTGCCCAGCACCGTGGAGAACCGGGTGAACACCGGGGTTTCCTTACCCTCGGCGAACACACCGGCGCGGCAGATGGAGGAGGCGGCACCATTGGCCTTGAACACACCGTGGGCCGCGGCACCGCGGGCGTGGACCACACGCTCCGGGATGCGCTCGTGGTCGAAGTGGGTGATCTTCTCGCGGAAGTGGTGATCCTGCATGAGCAGGGGACCACGCTCACCGGCTTTCAGCGAATGGTCGGTGTCACGTAGACGCCCGCCCTGCGCGGTGGTGAGGTATTCACCCTGCTGCGCATTGACATCGGGGCTGATATGCATCGGGCAGCCGGTGGGGGAATAGGGCTCCGCCGTGGCCTGATCGGGCTTGCGGGGCAGTGGCGGGACCGGGGTGGTCGGCTCGTTGACCTCCGGGGTTCCGGAGGAGGGGATTCCTGGGTTCGCTGACATTTTTCAGCCTCCTGTGGCAGGTCGTTAGCTTCGTTGGTGTGTTTCTGCTGAACTCTCCTCATACGCACAGGTGCCCACCATGGCGGGTGTCACCTGGCGCACAGTGTGACCCATGGTACATAAATCCGCATTTACATTAACGGGATGAAAATGGGCCGGGGCGGGGAGGCGTCGACAAGCAGGGCGACAAGCCCGGTGACCAGCAGAGCGACCAGCCCGGCGGTGCGGCCTAGATCCCCAGCACGGACTTGGCGATGAGGAAATAGATCACCAGACCGGCGGCATCCACGAAGGTGGTGATGAACGGGTTGGAGAACACCGCCGGATCCGCACCGATCGTCTTCGCGATGATCGGCATGATCCCACCCACCGTCGCCGCCAGCGTGCACACCACAAACAGCGTCAGACCCAGCACGATACCTATGGAGGCCCCATAGAAGATGCCGAGCAACACCCCGAACAGCGCACCCAGCAGCGTGCCCAGGATCAGGCCCACCCGCGTCTCCCGCCACGTCACCGCCAGGGCATCACGTTTACGCACATCGCCCAACGCCAGGGAACGGGTGACGGTGGTCGCGGCCTGGTTGCCGGTGTTGCCACCGGTGCCGGTGATCAGCGGGATGAACAGACTGAGCACCACCGCCGCAGCGAGGGCATCCTCGAAGGCATCGAGCACACTCACCGTGAGCAGCGCGGACACCGCCAGCACCCCCAGCCACACGATGCGCGAGCGCACCAGCCGCCACACCGGGGTGGTCAGATACGGCTGCTGCAGCGGTTCCGAACCACCCGAGCGGGCGGTGTCCTCATTGTCCGCGCTCTCCAGAATGTCCATCGCATCATAAATAGAGACCATGCCCACCAAGCGCGTGGAATCATCCACCACCGGCAGCGCCAGCAGATCCAACGACCTGAACCAGCGGGCGGTCTCCTCATCCGGGTCACCGGTGTGCGCGTAGACAGGCGTGTCCATAAGCGTATCGACGCCCTCCTCACCCCCCGCCATCAACAACCGCCGCAGACTCGTCACCCCGACCAGCTTGCGGTCCGCGGTGACCACGGGAACGGTGTAGATCGACTCCACGCGGTCGTTTTGTTCCTTCAGAGCCTCCAACGCCTGCGCGGCCGTGGAATCCACCCGGACCATCGGCACCTCCGGCGACATGTGTCGGCCTATGGAGCCCTTGGGATACCCCAGGATCACACTGGTCAGATCATGCTGGGACTCCTCCAGGCTGCGCATGAGACGTTCCGCGATCTCCGCCGGCAGCTCATCGAGCAGGGACACACGGTCGTCGGGGTCGAGGGCGTCGAAGAAGGAGACGAGGGAATCGTCGCCAAGCGCATCCACCAGATCCGCCTGATGCGCGGCATCCAGCGCCTCGAAGGCCTCGATGGAGCGCCGACGCGGCAACAGGCGCAGGATCAGGGCCGCGCGTACCGACGGCATCCTCTCCAACACGTGGATGAGATCCTTCAACCCGATGGAGCCCAACAACTCCGAGATCTTCCGGGCACCACCCGGGGCTACTTCACTGTCCTCCCGCAGAATCTGCTCGAGCCTGGCGATGTCCTCATCCGTGCGCTGTGCGTGATCCGACATTCCCACTCCTTTCAACCCGCCCACGATCTTAACCCGCCCACCCTCCATAAGCGGATGGGAACAACGGGTTCGCCGATCCTTGATCCACGTCAAGGAACTCCCAGCCCAACCTCCATAACGTGAGGGTTGTAAGAAACAGGAAGAAACCGAAAAGAAAGGACCTGGTTATCATGACCGCCCCCACCGCCCTGAAGAACACCACCCTCCGCTCCGACGAGTTCACCTGCCCGAGCTGTGTGGCCAAGATCGAGAACAAACTCAACTCCCTTGACGGCGTTGAATCCGCCGAGGTGAAATTCTCCTCCGGCCGCATCCTGGTCAGCCACGACCCCCGGAAGGCCACCGTCCGCGATCTGGTCAAGGCGGTTGCCGATGTCGGCTACACGGCGAAACCCTCAGCCATCTAACCGCCCACCACATCACAGCCCGCCCGCACCCCACGGTGCCGGCGGGTTCTCTTTCGCTTATGGAGGGAATGGATGTGGAGGTCATTGACGCAGGTCAAGGAACTCCCTCCATAAGCGCCATAGATTGAGAAATAACACCACATGAGAAGTTGAGAAGAAAGGAAAGAAACAATGAAAACCTGGAAGACCTGGGGCGTTGTTGCAGTCTCGGGATTACTGATTGTCCTGTCGTGGATCACGGGCTGGGACTGGCTCATGATCGCGGCGGCCGCGATCGCGGGATGGCCCATCGCCGTCAGTGCGGTGCAGGCGCTGCGGATCCGGATGGTCTCCATTGACCTGTTGGTGGTCGTCGCGGCGGTTGGTGCGCTGTTCATCAACAACTACTGGGAGTCGGCGGCCGTGACCTTCCTCTTCGCCCTCGGTAAGGCGCTGGAGCGGGCCACGATGAACCGTACCCGCAAGGCACTGTCCGATCTGGTGGATTCCGCACCGGAGACCGCCACCAGGCTCAATGAGGACGGCACGACTGAGGTGGTGGAGCTGTGGGAGCTGATCCCGGGTGATACCGTCCTGGTGAAAAACGGTGAACAGATTCCCGTCGACGGTCGCGTGATCTCCGGTCACGGTGGCGTGGACGAGGCCACCATTACCGGTGAGTCCGTGCCCGCGGAGAAGGCCGAGGGATCTGAGGTCTTCGCCGGAACCTGGCTGCGCGCCGGACTGCTGCGCGTGGAGGCCATCGGCATCGGTGCGGATTCCACCCTGGCCAAGATCATCCACCGCGTCGAGGACGCGCAGGATGACAAGGCGAAAACCCAGACCTTCCTGGAGAAGTTCTCCAAGTGGTATACCCCCGGTGTGATGGTGGCGGCCCTGGCTGTCGGCCTGATCACCCGCAACACGGAACTTGCCCTGACGCTGCTGGTCATCGCGTGCCCCGGTGCGCTGGTCATCTCCATCCCGGTGTCGATCGTCGCTGGTATCGGTCGCGCCGCCAAGGATGGTGTGCTCATCAAGGGTGGCGAGTACCTGGAGAACGCCGCCCGTGTGGATGCCGTGGTCGTGGACAAGACCGGCACGCTGACCAATGGTCGCCCCGAGCTGACCGACGTCGAGGTGCTCGACCCGGCCTACACCGAGAACGAGATCCTGCTGCTGGCGGCCCGCGCCGAGACCGCCTCTGAGCACCCGCTGGCCGAGGCGATCATCCGCGGTGCGGAGAACCGTGGCCTGGAGGTCGAGATGGTGGAGAAGGCTGAACCCGTCACCGGCCGTGGTATCCGGGCGCTTGTCGACGGCCACACCGTCACCGTCGGGTCCGCCGAGCTGCTGGACCACACCCCGGACGCCACCCGCATCCTGGAACTGAACAACCTGGGCCGGACCGCCATGTATGTCGGTGTCGACGGCCGCGCCGCCGGCATCGTCGCTGTCGCGGACACCATCCGCGCCGATGCACCGGCCGCCATCCAGGCCCTGCACGACAAGGGCGTGAAGGTCATCATGGCCACCGGTGATGCCCGCCTGGTCGCCGAGAACGTCGCCGCCGAACTGGGTGTCGACGAGGTCCGCGCCGAACTCATGCCGGAGGACAAGCTGGTCATCGTCAAGGAACTGCAGGCGCAGGGACACACCGTGGCCATGGTCGGCGACGGCGTCAACGACACCCCCGCCCTGGCCCAGGCCGACATCGGTGTCGCCATGGGAGCCGCCGGTTCCCCGGCTGCCATCGAAACCGCCGACATCGCCCTCATGGCCGACCGCCTGCCCCGCCTGCCCTACGCCCTGGGACTGGCCAAGCGCACCGTCAACACCATGCGCGTCAACATCGGTATCGCCCTGGCCACCGTCGCGATCCTCCTGGCCGGTGTCCTGTTCGGTGGCGTGACCATGTCGATCGGCATGCTCGTCCACGAGGCCTCCGTCCTGCTGGTCATCGCCATCGCGATGCTCCTGCTGCGACCCACCCTCACCGACACCGCAGTCGCTGCCACAACGGCGCCCTCAGCACCCACCCGGGAGCTGAGCCTTCCATAAGCGGAAATAAACCGCACGCCCCGGCACCCGCCGCTTCCATAGGCGGGGGCCGGGGCGTCGTAAAGCAGTTTTATATCCACTTGCTGCGCTTGAACACCCAGTAGAGGAACACCGCCAGCGCCACCATGGCCAACAGTGCCACCGGGTACCCGAACGCCCAGTGCAGCTCCGGCATGACGTCGAAGTTCATGCCGTATATGGAACCGATGAGGGTCGGGGCGAACAGGATCGCGGCCCAGCCGGAGATCTTCTTCATGTCCTCGTTCTGGCGCTCGGCGACGAGCGTGGCATTGACACTGAGGATCTGGGACAGCGACTCGCGGTACTCCGCCACCCGGCTGTTGTCGCGGGTGAGGTGGTCGGCCACATCCTCCAGGTAGGCGCGCAGCTCCTCCGGCACACCGTGCCGGATGAAATCATTCTGCAGGCGCTGCACCACCTCACCCACCGAGGAGGTGGTGTGCTGCATGTCGATGATCTCCTGGCTCAGGCGGTAGATACGCTGCGCGACGGCGACATCACCGCTGAACACCTGCCGTTCGATCTGCTCCTGGTCGATGGCGATGCCGCGCAGCACCGGGGCGTACCCGTCGACGATGAGGTCGATCATCCGGTACGCCACCGCGCGGGGACCGAGTTTGAGCAGGTCGCCGTCGGCAAGCAGGGTGGCGACCCGCCGGTCGAAACGGCGGTCCCCGGATTCGTCGACACCGAGGGCGGGGGAACCGTCGATCCACTGCTTGTCCTGGCACAGAATCACGATGGCGTTGGGGCGCATCACGATGTGGAACTCCGCGAACTCGACCTCCTCCGCCTCATCGAGGTAGCGGGCCGACCGCACCGCCATGAACACCACGTCCCCATAACGGTCCAGTTTGGGGCGCTGCTGACCCAGGATGAGATCCTCCACGATCACCGGGTGCAGCTCCCACGCCTGCGCCAACTCCCGGATCTGGGCGCGGTCGGGGGCGGGGTAGATCGACATCACCATGCGGTTGGAGGCGGCATCGGCGAACGCCAGACCATCGGCCACGGTCGCGCCGATGGGGGGCTCGTCGGCCACCCCGTCGGTTACCCACCGGTTCAGCGGCGCGCTCGGGGCGTCCGGCGCGGTGGTCACCGGTGCGTATCGACGGCGGAGGATATCCCTACGCCGCGACGACCCGTTCACATCAGTCTTCTTCTGCATTTCACCCTCACTCCACACGACACCCACCCCACCAGTATCGCCTATGGAAGGGGAGGTGTTAGATCGGGTACGCGTCGGTACCGGTGGTCACACTCACCCAGTGGTCGGTGGTGAACTCGTCGATGGCCCACTCGCCGTTGAAACGACCCAGGCCGGAGTTCTTCTCACCACCGAACATGACATGGGCCTCATCGTTGACGGTGATGTCATTGATGTGGGTCATACCGGCCTCCACGCGACGGGCGAAGTTGATGCCACGCTGCAGATCCTCGGTGAACACCGCCGACGACAGACCGAACTCGGTGTCATTGGCCAGCTCCAGGGCGTGCTCCTCGTTGTCCGCCTTGACCACACCCACGACCGGTCCGAAGATCTCCTCGCGGAACAGCTCCATATCCGGGGTGACATCCGCGAACACATGCGGTGCGATGACCCGACCCTCGATCGGACCGGACACCACCGCACGCGCACCCTGCTCACGCGCCAGATCGATCTTGCCGGACACGGACTCCACCTGGGAATCGTTGACGATCGGGCCGACCATCGTCGCGTCGTCCAACTGGTCTCCATAAGCGACCTTGCTGACGCGCGCGGCGAAGCCCTCGAGGAACTGGTCATAGACCGGCGCCTCGACGATGATGCGGTTGACCGCCATGCAGATCTGACCCTGGTGCAGGAAACTGCCCATGGACGCAGCGGCAACGGCCTTGTTGATATCCGCATCGGACAGCACCACCATCGGCGCGTTGCCACCGAGCTCGAGGGCGACCTTCTTGATGTACTTGCCACCCGTGGCGGTCGCACCGACCTGCTTGCCCACCGGGGTGGAACCGGTGAAGGAGATCAGACGCGGGATGCGGTGCTCGACGAAGTAGTCACCGATCTCCGAACCGGCACCCACCACCACGTTGAACAGACCCGTCGGCAGGCCCGCCGCCTCGAAGATGTGGGCCAGCAGGGTGCCGCCGACGATCGGGGTGTCGGATGCCGGCTTGAGCACCACACCGTTACCGCAGGCCAGGGCTGGGGCCACCGAACGCATAGACAGCGCGAACGGGAAGTTCCACGGGCTGATCACACCCACCACACCGAGCGGCTCACGGAAGACATAGTTGGACTTGCCCGGGGTGTTCGACGGCAGGATCTGACCGGTGATACGCGCCGGGAAGGTCGCCGCCTCCCGCAGCGAGGCCATCGCCAGACCGGCCTCGATATTCGCCTTCAGGGCGGTGGACCCCGACTCGCGGCGGATCAGCTCCACGATGGCATCGCGGTTGTCCTCGATGACCTGGGCGGCCTTGTTGAGGATGCGCGCCTTCTTCACCGGCGGCACCGCCGCCCACTCCTTCTGCACCTCCGCAGCAGTGGCGTACGCCTTATCCACATCCTCCTGCGAGGCATTCCGGATCGTGGCGACCTCCTCACCATTGAACGGATTCAGCGTGGTGGTCGACCGCTCCGAGGTCCCATCCACCCAGCCGTTGATGAAGATCTGATTACTCACAAAATTCTCAGTGCTCATTGCCTCTGCCAGTCCTCCCGCGCCCCATAGGCGCACGTGTTGTCTCTATAGCTTCCCAACAGGGTAACGATTTTCCACCCCGACCGTGTCTCGGGTTACACCTAGGGGGGTTGGTCAGGAGGGATCACTCCCGGTGGTGCCCGGCAACCCCCGGCGACCCCCGGCGCGGAGGTGGGGGACGGGGGGAGGGGGTCGGGCGTCGATAAGCTGGGTGCAGCTTCCATAAGAGAGGAACCCCATGCCCCACCGTCTGCCCATGACCCGGATCCCGCTCAACCGGCTCGCGGTGGTCGCCACCATCATCGGCGTGCTCACCGGCCTGTTCGTCGCCGCGCTGAACTGGGCGGCCATCGGGGTCGAGCGGCTCGTCTATGGAGCCGACCACCTCAACAACGCCAACCCGACCGCCGATGTCACCCCGGCGCGCCTCGCCGTGACGCTCGTGGTGCTCGGATTCGTCATGTCGTGGGCGTGGTTCATCGTGCACCGCTGGGGGCGCACACCCGTGTCCGTGGTCGGTGCCCTGCGCGGGGAGAAAATGCCCCTGCCCGAAACCGCCGCATCGGCTTTCCTGCAGGTCATCACCGTCGCGGCCGGTGCACCCGTCGGTGCCGAGAACGCCCCACGACTGGCCGGCAGCCTCGTCGGCGAACGCTTCTCCCACTGGCTGCGCCTCGACCTCGACGCCACCCGCATCCTCGTCGCCTCCGCCGCCGGCGCAGCCCTCGGCGCCAGCTTCCACCTCCCGCTGGCCGGCGTGCTGTTCGCCCTCGAAGTCCTGCTGGTTGAAACCTCCACCCGCACCGTCGTCATCTCCGTGGTCACCACCACCGCCGCCGTCGCCACCACCGGCCTCTTCGTCCCCATCCCGGCCGTCTTCACCACCGTCCCCCTCAACGAAGACCCCCGCATGCTGCTCCTCGCCGTCATCGTCGGTGCCATCGCCGGCCTCGGCGGCCACTTCTTCAGCCGCGCCGCCACCCACGCCGCCGCCCGCGCCCCCCGCGGACCCGCCATCCTCTGGCAAATGCCCCTCGGCTTCCTCCTCATCGCCGCCATCGTCTACGCCCACCCCACCGCCCTCGCCAACCCGCGGTCCATCTCCGACCACCTGCTTAACGACGACCTCCTCACCCCCACCCTGTTGAGCCTCCTGGGCCTCCTCGCCCTCCGCGTCCTCCTCTTCCTCATCGCCTTCCGCGTCGGCACCATCGGCGGAAACCTCATGCCCTCCTTCGCCCTCGGCACCATCACCGGAGCCCTCGTCGGCACCCTCCTCCACCCCCTCCTCAACCTCCCCATCCCCGCCGCCGCCCTCCTCGGCGCCGCCGCCTTCCTCTCCACCGCCATGGCAGCACCCCTCTTCGGCCTCATCGCCGCCGTCGAATTCACCGACATGGAACCCCAGGGCTACCTCCCCATCTTCCTCACCGTCGCCTCCGCCATCCTCGCCGTACGACTCTTCACCGTCCTCACCGACCAAACCGTCCGCGCCCTGCCCATCACCTACGCCAACTGGACCGGCGAATTGAAATAACCCTCCATAAGCGAAATTCGCCTATGGAGCTGAGTGGGTTTTTAGGCAGGGGCTATCCGACCAGGGCTGGTTCCCCTGGCTGCTCCTGCTTCCTCGCCTGCTTCTGCACCCGCAGCCACACCACAAACCCCCATGACACAAACACCCCATAGACGAGATACAGGAACGCCGACGGGTAATACCCCGCCACCAACAACAACGGCACACCGACAATATCCACACCGATCCAGATCAACCAGAACTCCGTCCACCCCCGCGCCATCCCATAGGTGGCCAACACCGACCCCACGAAGATCCACGCATCCGCCCACGGCCCCCACGACCCCAGGGACTGGAAGATCCACGCGCACACCACCGTGCCCACCACAGCCGCGGCCGCCAGGCCCGCCCGCTCACGATTCGACGCCCACCGCGGCACCACAGCCTCACCGGCGTCGACGCTGCCGTGCCCACCATGTCGACGCCCCACCGACCACCGGTACCACCCATAACAACTGACAAGGATGAACATCACCTGCCGCCCTGCCTGCCCATAGAGATCCAGGTTCTGGGGCGTATTGAACAACCCACCCATAAACACGGTGAACAACAGCGCATTCCCCACGATGCCCACCGGCCACGCCCACACCAGACGCTTCATGCCACCCCACGCACACGCAAGGCCAAAAAGATTACCGACGATCTCACGCCACAGGATCGGGACACCGCCGATCCACAGGGTGGCGTCGAGAAGCTCAGTTACAGGATTCATGATCAGACCCCTCCACAGGACAGAAAACATGTAATCCTCGGGGCCTTCAATCCGGGTACGCCAACAACCGCGCCCATAAGGCACACGGAGTCGCCGACACCACGGTTCTCTTCCATCCGGACTATGACCGTCGGCTCCGGAATCACACCGGATCTGCTGACCCACCCTCCATAAGCGGAATACGGTGGCGCTCGCGGGCTTGAGCCTCCCCATCTGGAGGACACTCTCACCGCCGGTGGGGAATTACACCCCGCCCTGAGAACACCCTCAGCATAACCCGCCCCAGTGACCCCCGACACGAAATCCATTCATCCCCACCACAACCCTTGTGCATTCGCCACCCTCGGATGATGAACTCGCGATGACCACCCGATGAAAGTTCCCTGACCCCGCGGCCCCCCTCCGCTTATGGAACTACCGTGGCCCATAAGCCACTGAAGGAGGACTTTGTGACCACTACCCATCCTGATTTCCTTGGAAACGCGCAGTTCCCGCCCATAAGCGGAGGACACGACAGGGAAACGGAAGGGGGTGACAGACAGGTCTTTCCTCCGATCCAGGCGGCACCGGAAACCGGGATTGATTCCTCTATGGAGACGATCACGTATGTGCTGGACACCTCGGTGCTGCTGTCCGACCCGCTGTCACTGACCAGGTTCGCGGAGCACAATGTGGTGCTGCCGATCGTGGTGATCACCGAGCTGGAGGCCAAACGTCAGCACCCGGAACTGGGGTTCTTCGCCCGTCAGGCGCTGCGGATGCTTGACGAGCTCCGCGAGATCCATGGTGACCTCTCCCAACCCCTGCCCATAGGTGAGGAGGGTGGTCATATCCATGTGGAGCTCAACCACCAGAGCATCGAGACTCTGCCCGCCGGTTTCCGGATTGCCGGGAATGACACCCGCATCCTCGCCGTTGCGAAGAATCTGCAGCTGGAGGGGCAGAAGGTGATCCTCGTGTCGAAGGACCTGCCGATGCGGATCAAGGCGTCGGCAAGCGGGGTGCCCGCCCAGGAGTACCGCGCCGCCCTCGCGCGCGACCGCGGGTACACCGGCATGACCACCGCGCACATCACCGACGAGCAGATGCAGGAACTGTACGACACCCACGAACTCTCCATAGGCGAACTGGAGCACCTGCCCGTCAACCACGGTTTCACCCTCAAGGCGCCTATGGGGGGATCGGCGCTGGGGCGGATGACCTTCGACAAAACCATCGAACTGGTGCCCGGCGACCAACAGATCTTCGGGGTCTCCGGCCGCAGCGCGGAACAGCGTATCGCCATTGACCTGTTGTTGGATGATTCCGTCGGCATCGTCTCCATAGGCGGCGCGGCCGGCACCGGAAAGAGTGCGCTCGCCCTGTGCGCCGGCCTCGAGGCTGTTATGGAACGTCGCCTCCATAGAAAAATCGTGGTGTTCCGCCCCATGTACGCGGTCGGTGGCCAGGAGCTGGGTTACCTGCCCGGTGATCAGGATGAGAAGATGGGGCCGTGGGCGCAGGCGGTGTTCGACACGCTCGGCTCGATGGTCAGTCAGAACATCGTCGACGAGGCCCTCTCCCGCGGCCTCCTCGAGGTCCTCCCGCTGACCCACATCCGCGGCCGTTCGCTTCACGACGCCTTCGTCATCGTCGACGAAGCCCAGTCCCTGGAGCGCAACGTCCTGCTGACCATGCTGTCCCGCATCGGCCAGAACTCCCGTGTCGTGCTCACCCACGACGTCGCGCAGCGCGACAACCTGCGCGTCGGGCGTTACGACGGCATCGTCTCCGTCATTGAAGCCCTCAAGGGCCACGGACTCTTCGCCCACATCACCCTGCAACGCTCCGAGCGGTCCAAGATCGCCGAACTCGTCACCCAGGTTCTGGACACCCCCTCGTTGTAGACTTCCCCCATGCACCTCCATAGGCGGAAAGTCCGCGACACCGTTGTGGTCGTCACCATGCTTATGGGTGTCAATGTGGCGGCCCATTTCAGTAATCTGAATCCCTGGGTGGTCATACCGGCAGGTGCGGTTGCCCTGGTGGCACTGGCACCTGGCATGGGACTGACCTGGGGTGATCTGGGTGTTCGCCGGTCCTCCATAGGCAGAGGTCTGGCCTATGGGGGTACAGCTGCCGCACTGGTGATTGCGGTGGTAGCCGCTGGGGTTGCCTTACCGTTCGCCAGGGAATTCTTCCTCAACGATGCCTATACATCCATGCGGACCGCCCTGTTTGCCGCCGTGATCATCATTCCGCTCACAACAGTTCTGCCGGAGGAGCTCCTCTTCCGGGGTGTGTTGCACGGCAGCCTGGAACGATTCGGGGTGAAAACAGCCTTCATCGGCGGTTCCGTGCTGTTCGGTCTCTGGCATGTGGCCACGTCCCTGAATCTGACGGCAGGTAACGCTGGTCTGTCCGCGCTGCTGGGAACCGGGTCGTTCGGCAGATGGATGGGTGTGGCACTGGCGGTGGCGGCGACCTCCGTGGCCGGGGCGGGTTTCATCTGGCTGCGACACCGCCCCGATTCCGTCCTGGCACCGGTATCGCTGCACTGGGCACTCAACGCGGTCGGGGCGATCGCGGCGGCCACCGCATTCCAGTTTCAGTAGCCCTTCTCCACATCCACCTCGGTGAGCATGCGTTCACCATTGATGAAGCGCCGGTAATTTTCCGCGATCACCGGTGCCAACAGCTCGTCCATAGATGCCAGGGTGTTGGCGGTATGCGGGGTGATGAGGACATTCTCCCTGCCCCATAGGGGATGACCGTCAGGAAGTGGTTCAGGATCGGTGACATCCAGGCCCGCACCGCCTATGGAGGATGCATCCAGGGCGCGGACGAGGGCATCGGTATCGACGACCTCACCACGGGCCACATTGATCAGACACGCCCTGTTGTTCATCGCCTGGAACTCAGGATCGCTAAAGAGGTGGTGGGTATCCGCGGTGAGGGGGACGGCGATCACGACGTGGTCAGCTGTGCGCAGAGCAGTGTGTAATTCGCTTATGGAGAGAGGGGCGTCGAAAAGCTCAGTGGGGCGCCCCGGTGCGCGTCACGGCCAGCGAGGTCGCACCGAAGGGACGCAGCATCGTCGCTAGTTCGCGGGCGATGCCGCCACCGCCGATGATGGCGACCGTCGTGCCGTCGAGCCAGCGGGTGGTGGCGTCGACACGCGGACGGGGTGACCAGCTGTCGGCGCGCACCATCGTGGGATGCCTATGGAGGAGGGCCAGCAGCAGCGCGATGGCGGCCTCGGCGACCTGCCGTCCATAGACACCGGAGGCGTTCGATCAGCGGCGGTCCGGGGTGATGTGACCGGCGGTGAAGTAGGCGTTGATGCCTGCGCTCGGCAGCTGCACCCACCGGATCCCGGGTGGGAGTTTCGGAAAAACGGTACCCGGTGTCTGGGTGAACACAAATCCCTCCGCCTCGCTTATGGAGGAAACGATGGTGGCACCGGCGTCGCGGAGTGCGGCGACGGTGTGGGGGTAATCGCCGAAGCCGACGAAGATGCGCATGGTGAATCCTTCCCTTATGGAGGCTGGGTGGAACCCACCATAGGGGAAGGTGCATCCGGGCACCGGGGATCACTGGCGTCTGATTTTGGCACCTGCGGAGCGGTTCTGGGCGGCGGTTTCGTTGAGTTCGATCACCGGGTCCGGGTTGTAGAAGTTCTTCGGGGGGCGGTAGCCGTAGCGGCCGGTGTCGGGGTCGAGTTCGGAGCGACCGCGTTTGGGGCTGTCTATGGGGGAGTCGTTGTTGGGTGCGTGGTGGGTGCGGCAGTACTGGTGCATGTTCTCCACGTCGGTGCGTCCGCCGCGGGCCCAGGGGGTGACGTGGTGGATGTCGCAGTTGACGGCGGATTGGTCGCACCGGTGGTGCACGCAGACACCCTCGGCTGCCATAAGCGCGATGCGTTGTTCTATGGAGGCGGTGCGTTGGGTGCGGCCGAGGTGGAGTGGGCGGCCGCTGTCGGGGTCGTGGATGATGAGGAAGTCGTATTTCGCGGCGCCGAGGGTGAGGATGTCCATAGGCGTGAGTTCGCAGTGGGTGTTGGTGGGGAAGCGGCTGGCGGGGGTCATGTCCTCGATGTCCTTTATGGACATGCTGATCGCGAGCGTGCCGACACCACCGTTGCGTTCCGTCTGCACCTCACCGTGGCGCATGAGGATCTGGTGGAACGCGTCGACACGCCGTTGTTGCAGGCCGCGGCTGTCGTCCTCGGGTTCGACGGGACTGGCGTAACCGGCATTGCGGGCGGGTGCGAGGGCGGCCTCGAGCAGCGCGGAGGTCGCGGCGGGGAGGTAACCACGGATGAAGCAGCCGCCGTCGACATCGGGCCTGCCGATCACCAGATGTCGCTTCCGCGCCGCCCCGTGCGGATCCCTGTCCAGCGCGGAACCGTTGTGCGCGGCGACCTCGGCGCGCAGCCAGGTGCGCAGGTCCTCAACGGAGCGTGTCGACGCCTCCCTCACCGCCCGCCCCCTCATCTCCATAAGCGAATCCTGCTTATGGAGCTTTTTCAGTTCCCGTTCGATGAGGGTCTGTTTGTCGGCGCTTATGGAGTTGTCGAAGAGATACTGGCGTCCATAGGCGCGCTGGGTGTCGGCTGCTGGGTCACTACCGTCGTCGAGTTCGCCGAATTCACGGGTGCCGCGGCGCAGGCGGTTGAGGGCTTCGGCGGTGGAGATGTCGAGGTGCTGGGCGAGGAAGGTGGTGGGTCTGGTGGTGCCGACCAGGTCGCCCGCGCGGCTGAGGTGCACGAGGTGGGCGAGAGCGGCGTCGAAAAGCGATTTGCGGTTGACGGCCTTCTCGAGCGTGATGGCGGCGTCGAGATGTTGCTGAGTGAGGGGCTCGCCGGAGCCGGGGCGGATGGCGGTTTCCGTGAGGAGCACGGCCAGTTCGCTTATGGAGCGGGTGATGGTGGCCGTCAGTTCTTCTATGGAGGACATGGCGCTTATGGAAGCAGGCGGTCGGTGGGGAGGGAAACGCGGGCGTCGTGAACCTGTGGATAACTCCGGCCATCCACAGGGGTGTGGGGGCCGCAGTGGAGGGGCGGGAACCGGGGAGGGGGTCGACGCAGTCTAACTATGGTTTTAGGTAGGGTAGGTGTCCAGTCAACAACTTTGTTATGGAGGGAAATATGAGCATTTCTAGTGCTATTCTGCGGGGCGTTTCCGGGGCGTATCTGCTGCAGTCGGGTTATGGGAAGCTGGGTCTGCCGACTGAGGCGGCTGCGGGTATGCAGGGTTTCGCGGCTACGGGTGTTCCGGCGTTGGACAAGCTGGATCCGGAGACTTTCGGCAAGGTGGTGGCCTACTCCGAGCTGGGGATCGGTGCGGCGCTGGTGAGCCCGATGGTGCCGAACCGTCTCGCGGGTCTGGCGCTGGGGACCTTCTCCGCTGGTCTGCTCTCGATCTATTTCCGTAACCCTGCTATGACGCAGGAGGATGGTATCCGTCCGTCTGAGGATGGAATAGCGTTGTCGAAGGATGTCTTCCTCGCCGCGATTGCCGGTGCGCTGGTGTTCGGTCCGGTGAAGAAGCGTAAGAAGGATAAGAAGAAGTAACCCCGTGGGGGTATGGGGTACCCCGGTCACCTGTGGTTTTCGGGTGGCCGGGGTGTTTTCTCCATAAGCGATTGAACACTGTTCAATTAGTGGTTAGGGTAATTCACCATGCCCAACACAACATCAATTCTTGACACCGCCCGCCACCAGGTCCTCGGGGACGGCATCGGACTGGATCAGTCACAGCTCATCGAGATCCTCAATCTCCCCGATGAGGACATCCCCGCGCTTATGGAGCTCGCCCACCAGGTGCGGCTGAAATGGTGCGGCGAGGAGATCGAGGTCGAGGGGATCATCTCCCTCAAAACCGGTGGATGCCCGGAGGATTGTCATTTCTGCTCCCAGTCGGGCCTGTTCGAATCCCCGGTGCGGTCGGTGTGGCTGGACATCGAGCAGCTGGTGGAGGCTGCGAAACAGACCGCGAAATCGGGTGCGACGGAATTCTGCATCGTCGCGGCGGTCAAGGGTCCTGATGACAAGCTCATGAACCAGTTGGAGGAGGCGGTCGCAGCCATCCAGCGCGAGGTGGATATCGAGGTCGCCGCATCGGTGGGATCGCTGACCCCGGAGCAGGTCACCCGCCTGGCCCGGGCCGGCGTCCACCGGTACAACCACAACCTGGAGACCGCACGGTCCTTCTTCCCCCAGGTGGTCACCACCCACACCTGGGAGGAGCGTCGTGAGACGCTGCGCCTGGTTGCCGAGGCCGGCATGGAGGTCTGCTCGGGAGGCATCCTCGGCATGGGGGAGACCCTCGAGCAGCGCGCCGAGTTCGCCGTCCAGCTCGCCGAACTCAACCCCACCGAGGTGCCGATCAACTTCCTCGACCCCCGCCCAGGCACCCCGTTCGCGGACCGCCCGCTTATGGAGAGCGAGGACGCCCTGCGCGCCATCGGTGCATTCCGGCTCGCCATGCCCCACACCATGATCCGTTTCGCGGGTGGGCGTGAACTCACCCTGGGGGCGGAGGGCTCGGAGCAGGGACTGCTCGGTGGTATCAACGCCATCATCGTGGGCAATTACCTGACCACCCTGGGCCGCCCCATGGAGGACGACCTGGAGATGATGGACCGTCTGCAGCTGCCGCTCAAGGTTCTCAACAAGGTCATCTGATGCCCGGTCTCCACAAGCACCCCAACAAACACACCGATCCCGATGCCCTGCTCGCCGCGATCCTCACCGGTGAGACCCCGGTCTTCCACCCGAATACCGGTCTGCCGATCGGGGAGGAACAGGTGTTGTCACCGTCGGCACGCGCCGGGCTGGAGGCCCCGCGGTTCTGCCAGCTGTGTGGCCGCAGAATGAAGGTGCAGGTCCGTCCCGACGGCTGGGATGCGCAGTGCTCCCGTCACGGCCAGGTGGATTCCTCGCTTATGGACAGACGCTGACCAGAATCACAGGACGATGGTGAACTGCCGCAGGAAGTTCGACATCATCGCATCCGCGTCGGCGACCTCGACCTGCCCCTGACCGAGGATCTCGATGGTTTTCATCGGGGTGCCGGGGTTGCCACGTATCGGTCCGAGGACGGCCTCGGCGTCGGTGACCGGTGCGTCGGGGGTTCCCCCGGAACCTGCCGACGGCGGGGTCACCGCACCAGCACCATCACCTGCCGTACCAGCGGCTCCACCCGGGTTGCCCGGGCTGACACCACCGCCGGCGGGCTGCCCGGCACCGTTGCCTGCGCCACCTGCCGCGCCACCCTGTCCGCCCCCTGGCTGCTCGGCGGCGCCACCCGGCTGGGCGGCACCCCCACCGGCAGGAGCGTCGGCAGGAGCGTCGGGAACCCCACCGCCGGTACCCGCGGTGCCTTTGAGGCCACAGCGTTCGGCGGCGGCGTCGACACGCCCGAGCGCCGCGAGGATCTCATTGCCGCGCGGATCGAGGGCGGCGATCGCCTGCGCCTGGCCGACCCGGGCCTGGTAGTCGGCGTCGTTGGTCCAGTACGCCGATGCGGTGGCGCACGAGATCTCCCCGGAGGGCAGCTGGTTGAGCATGCCGGCGACCGCGGCGTCGGCCCGGGCGGGCGCCAAAAGGAGCGTTGCGACGCCCACAGCAACCGCCATGACCGTGCGGGAGGATTTTTTCAGCATGGGGGAGAGTATGCCATCTGTGACAGCGGAGCGGGGGATCATCATCGCCCCGCGGTAGTCACATCAGTCACCTGCGTTGCGCCTATGGGGGGTTAGATGCGGATGCCGAACTGCGCGAGGAACTCGGCGACGATGCGGTAGAGGTCCGGCAGGGTCAGTGAGCCGAAGCCGGGGATGTCGATGGTGAAGGAGGGGGTGCCGGGTGCGGCGAGGGAGATGTTCTGGGCTGCTGGGGCTGGTGCGGGTGCTGACTGTGCGGGGCCGGGGGCGGCAGGTGCTGCCGGGGCTGCCGGTGCCGGCGCGTTGTTGCCACCGGCATTGCCACCGGCATTGCCACCGGCATTGCCGCCAGCATTGCCGCCGGTGTTGCTACCGCCCTTGAGGCCGCAGCGGTTGGCGGCTTCGTCGACACGCGCGAGGGCGGCGCGGATCTGCGGGCCGCGGCTGTCGAACATGGCGAGGGTGTTGGCCTGGGCGACCTTGTTGCGGTAGTCGGCTTCGTTGGTCCAGTAGCGTTCGGCCTGGGCGCAGGTGATCTGGCCGGCGGGCAGGGCGTTCAGGACGTCGTCGATGGGGTCGGCGGCGGCGATGGCGGGGGAGGCGACGGAGAAGGCTCCGACGGCGGCGACGGTAACGGCGAGGCGGCGGGTGCGTGTGGTGAGGAAGCTCATGTCCATAGAGGATACAGGTGATGAAGGAGTAAACAAGTGGTACGGAAGAGAATTCCGGATCACGATTTCCGGAATATCATGAGGGGCATGTTCGATCCGCTGGCCACGCAGGCCCACCACTCCGCACTCCGCTCCATAAGCCGGGTCGTGGAGGAGACCACCGCGCCTATGGAGGAGGGGGCGGCGCTGGAGGGCGTCGTCAAGCTCCTGGAGGCCGGCTCCGTGCTCGCGGTGACGGGCGCGGGCGTGTCGACGGATTCCGGTATCCCCGACTACCGCAGCCCCCGCGGCAGCCTCAACCAGGGCCGCCCGATGACGTACCAGGAGTTCCGTTTCGATCCGGTGGCCTCGCACCGCTACTGGGCGCGGTCCTTCGTCGGGTGGCGGGTGATGGCCGACGCGCAACCCAACCGCACGCACTACGCCCTGGTGGAACTGGAGCGCGCCGGGCTGCTCAGCGGGATCGTGACGCAGAACGTCGACGGCCTCCATAGGCGGGCCGGGTCGGAGAATCTCGTGGCGCTGCACGGGGATCTGGCGACGATCGTGTGCCTGCAGTGCGGCCACCGGGAGGCACGTGAGCTTCTCGATGCCCGCCTCGACCACCTCAACCCCGGCTATTTCGACTCCATCGCCCTCGACCCGTCCGCCGTCAACCCCGATGGCGATGTCACCCTCGACGACCACCACGTGCAACGCTTCACCATGGCCGGCTGCGCGCGGTGCGGGTCGGTGCTGCTGAAACCGGATGTGGTCTACTTCGGCGAACCGGTCCCCTCCATAAGGAAAACGCGTGTGGCGCAATTGCTTGATGGGGCGGATGCGGTGGTGGTGGCGGGGTCGTCGCTGGCGGTGATGAGCGGCTACCGGATTGTCATCGAGGCGCAACGCGCCGGCAAACCCGTGGCGGTGATCAACGGCGGGCCCGGTCGGGCGGATCACCGCGTGGACATCCTGTGGCGGACCCGGGTGGGACCGGCCTTCGATCAGATCCTCGACGCGCTCGACCTCTAAGCCGTCACAGTTCCTCCACCAGGCGGGCGAGATCGGCACGCACCAGCGCGCGGACCCGGTGGTCGAAGGGCATGTTGGGGTGCAGGACCACGGCGTCACTGTCCAGGTTCTCCACCCAGAGATTACGGATGCGCTCGGCGTCCCCGGGGTCCTCGGCGGTGAGGAAGCAGGTCTCCGGGGGTTGGATGACGGTGTCGAAATGCGTCGCGATATTCGTATACGTCACCCCCGGATCCAGATCCCCGCCCTCGTTGATCTTCTCGATGGTCTCATGCCCGGTGATCAACTCCAGGCCGGCACCACCGAACCAGGACTGCACCACCGACTGGGCCACCGCCTCACCACGGTTGGTTTTCAGTAAGGGGCTGACCACCCCGCCCATCGTGGTGCCGTGGTGCGGGCACGCCAGCGATACCAGGTGCCGCACCTTCGGGTACCCGCCCAGGATCCGCATCCAGTAGCGTGCCACCACACCACCCTGGGAATGACCGACCAGGATCGCCTGCTCCGCCCCCGTGGCACCCAGCACCGCTTCTATATAGGCCCCGACCTGCTCCGCGGACTGGTGCACCGGACCGGTGGCGCGGGTACCGAAGTCGGGGGCGAACACCGCCCACCCGTCACGGCGCAGGTCCGCACCCAGTTCCTGCCAGTCACCCTTGGTGGTGCCGGTGCCGTGGATGAGGATCACCGGCCAGGGGCGCTCGGGTGTGGTGCGGGCCCGCCAGTCGTCCTCGAACAGACCACGGTGACGCGCGCGGGCAAGGAGGGGGAGTGAGGCGGTGGTGTCGTCGATAAGCGTGGCGCTGCGGCGGGGGTCCTCGGCGTAGTTGGTGATGATCTCCTGGACCACCTCATCGGGCAGTTCCGTCGCGGGCGGGGCCTGATCGCCGGTGGGCAGGTTGCGCCACACCGCCTTGAGCGCGGCGGTGAGCTCGCGACGCAGGTCGGGCAGCTTGAGCGGTTTGGTCTGCTGGGCAGTCTGAACAGGCTGGGACGGCATGCCCTCCAATTTAACCGTCTCACCCCAGGCGGGCCACGCGCTCCAGCTCGGCGCACACAATCTCCATCACCCGCGGATCACGCACCATGTCCTGGTGGCGGATCATCGCCCGCGGGTAGGTGTCCTCCACCCAGATGTTACGCACCCGGTTCGGGTCCTCGTCCCCGTTGACCTCCAGAAACGCCACCTCGGGCGGCTGGATGAACGGGTCGAAATGCGTGGCGATACAACTGTACGTCACCCCCGGATCCAGATCCCCGCCCGAGGCCAGGAACCTGATGATCTCCGTATCCCGCAGCTGCTCCATCCCGGTGGGCCCGAACATGCTCGTCATCAGCTGCTCCATCAGCCCCTCCCCACGGTGGATCTTGGTCAGCGGATGCAGGATCCCACCCATGAGCGTCCCGTGGTTCGGCACCGCCAGGGAGATCATGTGCCGCACCTTCATATACCCGCCATAGGACCGCATCCAGTACCGGGTCACCACACCACCCTGCGAATGCCCCACCAGCACCACCTGGGCGGCACCGGTGACCAGCAGCACCGCGTCGATATACGCCCCGATCTGCGCCGCCGACTCCGCAATCGGCTCGGTTGCCCGCGTCCCGAAATCCGGTGCGAACACCGCCCACCCCTGCCGGCGCAGCTCCCGGCCCATCTCCTCCCAGGACCCCTTGTTGGCCCCTGACCCGTGGATGAGCACCACCGGCCACGGCCGTGCCTGCGTCGGCCGCGCCCGCCAGTCATCCTGGAACAACCCCCGTGGTTTCGACCGCGCCGTCAGTGGCAGCCTGATATTGGTGGCGTGATCATAGAGCTCGCGTGTGATCTCCTCAGCGAAATCATCCTGCGGGTTACGGCGAAGCTTCGCCCACCCCCGCTTCACCGCACGGCGCACCCTGCCCGGATCTTGCTCTGACATGCGATCACAATATCCCCCATAAGCGGATGGTGCAGGGCGAGGAGAACACGCGGACACCCCGGGCGTGCCCTCCGCACGCCGTTCAATCCGCTTATGGAGAGGTGCCCGCCCGGGGCCTCTAGTACCCTGGTTAGCACACAAGATGTACACAGACGGCAGGGCAGGGGGCGTGAGGTGAGAGACGTCGACGGGGAACTGGATTTCCCCTCCTTCCGGGAACACAGCATGGCCGAGCTCAGCGAGGAGTTCCAGGGCACTGATCTGCGGCCGACGGATCTGGTGATCATGCTCAACCGCACGGCCGGTATCGGTATGCGGATGGCGGAGGGCAGGGTGCACCGTCCGCGGAGGCTCAGTTGGAATGCGTTCAAGGTGCTCTACATCCTGTGGATGGCGGGGGACCGGGAGCAGCACCGGGTGTCGGCGCTGGGTGGGATGAGTCGGGCGACGGCCTCCGCGGTGGTGAAGACGCTGGTCAGGAGTGGGTATGTGGTGCAGGTGCCGTCGGAGGTGGATAAACGCACGCACCTGTTGGCGCTGACGGAGAAGGGGCAGGAGGTGGTCCGTGAGGTGTTCGTGGAGCAGAATGATCTGCTCACGGACTGGTCCAATCGCCTCACCCACACCGAGCAGGACATTTTGAAGATGTTGTTGACCAAGCTCATGGACAGCTCCGGTTGACCTGACCCGGTGCTTATCGACGCCCGCCCCACACCCCCGTCCCCCACCCGGTCCCCGCGGGCTCACCGCAGGTTAGCGCACCCCGGGGCCGCCTGCGGCGGCATCGAGGAACCCCATGACCCGGGCCGCCAGGTCGACGGGGTGTTCAAACATGGCGTAGTGGCCGGTGTCCGCGATGGTGTCCACCTGCATGCCCGGGTAGGTCCCTCCATAGGCGGATTCGATTGCCGCGACGGTCACCACGGGATCGCGGTCACCGGTGAGCAGCAGGATCGGCAGGTCACGGACACCCAGCTCGGAGGCGAAATCGCAGTCAGCCCACACGGACAGATAGTTGGCCACTGCATGGGGTCGGGTGTGCTGCCAGGAATCCTGCGCCAGGTGGTGCACCCACGTGGCGGGAAGACAGTTGCCGGTGGTCAGGTTGATGATCCGGCCACGGGACTCCACCTTCGTCGCCGCGGATTCAAACAGGGCGCGCTGTTGCTCATTGAGGGGGGTTCCCGAGGCCGGCACCGGTGAGATACCTACCAGTGCCACCGGCGGGGTGGGCAGATCGAGCATAACCCGCTGCATGATCACCGCCCCCATGGAGTGCCCCACCACCGACACCTGTGCCGCATCCAGTCGCTGCACATAATCCACCACCTCCCCGGCGATCTCCGCGAGACTGAACACCCCGGTCTCCTCCCGGCGGGTGCCATAACCGCGGTATTCGAAGAAGTGCCAGGTGAACCGGTCGGTGTCCAGGCAGTCGGCGAACGGCCCCCAGTTCCCGGCCCGACCGAACCACCCGTTGAGCATGATCACGTGGTGTGGGCCCCGGCCCCGCACGACCGCGTGTGAGGGGTGGGCCTCCTGGCCGGAGAGGGTGGTGGCGAAGGATTCAACCATTGATTCGGACACGGTGGCCTCCATAGGCGGGACGACAGGCAGACGGCCACTTTCAAAGTGGCGTAGGTCACTATATTCTACGTGGAGTCGTCCCCGTGTGCAGCCACCCGTTCACCGGGCCGGCAGATAACCCCGCCTGATCTGCAGGGCGCGCACCACCGCCGACCCCACCGCCAGGGCGGAGATGACCAGCAGCGGGAGCACGGCACCCCACACCGGCATGAGTGCATCCAGCAGCACGGGCAGGCCGAAACCCAGGTAGGTGAACACGTAGTAGATGCCGATCGCCGTGCCGCGTCGGGCCGGTGGGGTGTACGCCTCGATGCCGAGCAGGCCCTCCCGCAGGCTCAATCCGTAGGCCGCACCGAGGATCGGGGCCGCCAGTACGAAGACCCACACCGGGGCCCCCTCCCCTCCATAGGCGACCAGGGCGAAACCGGTGGCGGCCAGCAGGGCACCGACGATGCCGGAGACCCTGCCCCAACCGAACCGCCGCCCGAGGGCCTGCACACCCAGGCCCACGCTGAAGGACAACACCGAGGCCATGCCCGGCAGCAGCACGCCGTTGTCGAAATTCGAGGAGGTCCGCGCGGTGAGGATCACCAGTGAGGTGGTGACGGTGCTGAACACCCAGATGGCCATCGGAAGGGAGACCGCCAGAGCCTTGGACATGCTGCGCGAATCGGTGCGCGATGTGTCCCGCGACGTGCTGTGTGGGGCCGGGGGGTTCGTCGACAAGCGTGGGGTGGGCGCCGGCACGGGGGCGCGCACATCGCCCACGAGCGCCGCGTGCACCACCGCGACGAGGGAGAACAGGCAGGTCACCGCGAAGGGTACAGCCACCACCAGGTCGGTGGGCAGCGCAACGGCCAGCAGACCGGAGGCGATCGGCCCAAGCGCAAAACCACTGGTCAGGGCGATACCGGCTGAGGTCACGCCACTCGCCCCGCGCAGACGCCCCGCCCACGCGGTGCCCGCACTGACCGCCAGCCCCACGCCCAGGCCGACGATGAACCGCCCGACCAGCAGACCGGCACCGTCGTGGGAGAACAACAGACTCAGGTTGCCCGCGGCCGCACCCACCGCGCCGGTGAGCACCACCGGCCGCGCCCCGAAACGGTCAGCCAGCACACCCCCGCCCAGCAGACCCGGCAGCAGGCCCAGGGCATAGATACCGAAGGCACTGTTGAGCAGCATGCTCGAAATCCCCAGCTGCTCCCGCAACACCATGATCATGGACGCGAAATGATTGGCAGCCCATCCCGCGCTGAGAAGCAGCAGGATCACACCCAGGAAAACTCGGTTGACCCGACGATCAGACATAGAACCAACCTTTCACAGAGTCCCCGTCCCCGCACCGGAATCCGGAAAGTGAATAGACTCAAACCATGGATACCAAAAACCTGCTCGCCCACGTGGCCAAGTTCGGTTTGCCGACCCCCGACCACCCCGACATCCCCCGCTACGTCCAACACCGCGAGGGGTTCACCGAGCTGGCGCAGGCCCTGGCCGACGGTGCCGTCCCCATCCCACCGGGCCTGCTCCACGGACGCGACCGCCGACGCCACATCCGCAACACCATCATCGAGGACCACGTGGAGCGCATGCAGCTCGTCCCCGATGCGGTGCGCAGCAAACTCGACGACCTCGCCTCCGACCCCTTCCTCTTCTTCCGTGGCACCGCCCTGCTGTTCTACCGCGACCTGGTGGGCAGTGACCTCCACCTGCCCGTGGTGCCCGTGGTCGGCGATGTGCACCCGGAGAACTTCGGCATCCTCCCCGGCGGCGACGGCCAGCCGATCTTCAGCGTCAACGATCTTGACGAGGCCTGGATGGCACCCTTTACCTGGGATGTGGAACGCGGCGCCGTGGGATTCGGCCTGGCCGCGCAGCAGGCGGGCGCGAAGAAAAAGAAGGTGGCCAAGGTGATCCGCGCCTTCATCGAGGGGTATTTCACCTCCATAGGCGAATGCCTCGAGGACCCCTCCCGCGCCGAACAGCGTTTCACCGCCGCCGACGTACCCCCGGTGATCCGACCGTTCTTCCGCAAGGCCCAGCGTGACCGGGTTGCCTTCCTGGCCAAGCGCATCGATTTCGAGTCCATGACCTTCCGCGAGGACGACCGCACCCACCGCCACCCGGAATTCCTCGACGCACTGGAACCCGCGCTCACCGCCTACGCCGACTCCCAGGGCCGCACCCTCACCGCGCACGACCTGGCCATCCGCCAGGGATCGGGCACGGCCTCCCGCGGCCTGACCAGGTTCTGGTTTCTGGTCGAGGAGCTTGTCGACGACCAACCCCACCACCTCATTCTCGAGATGAAGATGTCCCGCGCCTCCTCCCTGGAGGGCCTGGTCCCGGACCCGGAGGGCGACTGGGTGCCGGACTCCCCGGCTGAGCGCATCGCCATGGCCTTCAACGCCTTCGTGAAAAACGGCGACCCCTACTACGGCTTCACCGACATCGCGGGCATCAGCTTCCTGGTGCGCGAACGCGGGCCCCAGAAGGTCAACATCAGCACCGGGGTCATGGACAAGGATGACCTGCGTGACTACGCCGAGGTGTGCGGGCGGGTGCTGGGCATCCAGCATGTGCGTGCCGACGGGGCCTGGCAGGAGGCACGGGAGGCGTCGACAAGCTCCGGTGTGCGGGCGGCCGAACCACTCGCCCGACGCATCACCCGGGCTGCCTCCGGCGAGGTGTTCCGTGCCGACACCGAGGAATTCGCCGTGGACTACCTCGACCGGCTGGCCGGGGATTTCGCCCTGTTCCGTGAGGACCTGAAGCGCGGGGCGTTCGGTTGGTGAGGGCAGGATCCCGCGCCCGCGGATAATCTGGACCCCATGACTACTTTCCCTGACACCCCAGAAACCACACCCGTTTCCTCTATGGAGGTTATGGGCAGCATTGACGAGGCCATCGACCGGTTGAAGGAGATCTACACCAACTCCACAGACCTGGCGAAGAGGACGCTGGAGGACGGTGACTACGCAGCCTATGCGGATGTGGTGTATCCGAAGCTGGTGGTGGAGGTGTTGCGGTGGGAGCCGATCGACCGTACGGAACCGTTCGGGTATGTGGATCAGGCGGGGCGTTTCTCGGCGGTGTTGTCCAAACCGCACATCATGGAGCGGTATCTGCGGGAGCAGTTGGAGCGCCTGACGGGGAATTATCCGTGTCGGATCGAGGTGGGGCCGTCGGATATCCGGATTCCGCCGGAGTACATCCGGGATGCGCCGTCGGCGACGGAGGCGCGTCGGGCTGGTGATGTTGCGGAGATCATCCCGCGTCCCACCCTCGATGAGGTCCATGATGCGATCATCGATGGCGAGTGGGATGCCTTCCACGGTGAGGAGTACCCGCTGTTCCATTTCGGGCCGCAGCGTTTCGATATCGCCTGCGCCCGCATCGAGCATTACACCGGCATCCGGGTGGATCATGTGCAGAAGTACATCCTGTTCACCAACTATGCGATGCACACCACCGAGTTCGTCAGTTTCGGGTTGGGGGAGCTGAGTAGGGAGGGGTCGAAGTACACGGCGCTGACCCTGCCGAATGGGGAGGTGATCACCCGGGACGCGGTGGAGGAGATCCATGGTCTGGGTGGGGTCACGGCGATGGATCTGGCCAGCCGGTTCCAGATGCCGCGGTTTGACCTGACCACCGCCGAGGGTGACGGCCTGACCATCATCAACATCGGAGTGGGCCCGTCAAACGCCAAGACCATCACCGACTGCCTGGCGGTGCTGCGCCCGGAGGCGTGGGTGATGATCGGGCACTGCGCGGGTCTTGATGCCCGCATGCGCATCGGTGACCTCATCCTGGGCAATGCCTACCAGCGCGAGGACCACATCCTGGACCGCCACATCCCCCTCGGCAACCCCATCCCCGCCATCCCCGAGATCCAGAAGGCTCTCGAGGCCAGCGTGGATGAGATCTACGGCGATGACAATGACCTCATGCGCACCGGCACCGTCTTATCCACCGACGACCGCAACTGGGAGTGGCACACCCCCCGCAAACTGTGGGAATGGTTCAACGGGTCCACGGCGGTGGCCATCGACATGGAATCCTCCACCCTGGCCACCAACGGATACCGCTACCGGATCCCCTATGGAACACTGCTGTCAGTCTCGGATCTGCCACTGCACTCGGTGCCGAAACTGCCCGCCCAGGCGCAGGCGTTCTACTCCAACTCCAAGGAGGCGCATGTCATGTGCGCGGTGCGGGCGATGGAATACCTGGCGATGGACCCGGAACGTCTACGCACCCGCAAGCTGCGCCGCACCTTGGGCGAGGTGCCGTTCCGTTAACCGGCTGCCTGTCGACGCCCCCCGCCACCCATAGGCGGGGCATTCGGGGAGGGGCGTCGTCGCGTTTAGTTGCGCTTGGTGACGCTTAGCGACGCTTAGTTCGCCAGGACGGTGAACTCGGCCAGGTCATTGCGCTCGACATCGTCGAGGTCGATCTGCCACTCCAGTCGGCCGTCCTCATCCTCGAGTGAGGCTTCATCCACGACTCCGTCGGGGTGGGCCTCCAGTGCCTGGGTGATGGCATCGGCGACGGTGACGGTGGCCTCCTGGGCGCGGCGGACATCCTCGGCATCGTCATTGTCACGGTCGGATTCACGGACCTCACCGGCGGCGGTATCCACATTGAGTTCGATGACCTCCTCACCGACCACCACGTCGATCTCGTAGGCCTCGGTGTCATCCTCGCGGTCGATATCGATGATGATGCCGTCAGCATGTTCCGCCATCACCAGGTCGATGGCGTCGAACACGATGTCGCGGTCAGCGGTGGCATCCGCATCGGACACCGCGGTCTGCGTTTCGGTGGCCACCCCGTTGTCAGCGGTCTCCTCGGTGGTAGCGGGGTCGTCCGTGGTCTCGTCCTCAGAGGTGACCACGGTGGTTTCGGTGGCGGTGGCATCCGAATCGCCGGAATCATCACCGCAGGCCGCGAGGCTGAGGGACAGGCCGGCGACGGCGGTGAGGGTGAACAGTTTACGTGTGAACATGGGTACTCCTTCTCGTCGATCCCTCCCCAGGGCGGGTTCGGGAAACCATATGAAGTTGTTCGATCTCACTGTCACCCCCACGGTTCGCCGGTGATCAGGGCCCGGGGGAGGGGATATGGAACGGCAGGTGCCCGGAATGGAGCACAGCCTCTATGTCGGGGGTCACACCACCCGAGGGTAGCGAAACGCCCCCGTGGTTCGCAGACACACCCCCATCCCGGTGCACCGTGAGATGTTCAGAGATGGGGTCGCGTCCCTGCGCAGATGGGGTTTCTGCGCTGTGCCGGATCGCCTCCCCCCAACCCAGAGATCCTGTCTGCAGAAAGCAGTACTGATCTCTGGGTTAACTTCCGCGGTTTCTGGGAACAGGAACTCGGGGTTAAGGCAGCGACGGTCTCTGGTGGGGCTAGTGCCCCCGCGCCGGGGACGGCGGGTGACCGCATCAGCACTTGTCAGTATGTTGGGGGTCATAACAACCGAGACAACTGGTGCGGATCACATGATGGGCGTGTGTCAGCACGTTCTGTGGTGGGGTCCGGACCCAGATGGCCCACGAACACGGCCCGGGATGTAACCAACCCGGGAGAGCAGGGAGCGAGCACCATGACCGCAACCACAGACCATTCCATGAAACTGCCCATCGAACTGGCCACACTGACTGACCGGGCGGTGGTGAAGGTCAGGGACTGGTTGGAGTATGCCCAGCAGGAAAGCGTGCCCAATCCCACCGCTGAACGACTGGCAGCGATCCTCCAGGACCCCAATGGTCTGGAGTTCACCGTCGGGTTCGTCGACCGGGTGGTGCGCACCGAGGACATCCACGCCGCGGCCCGCGCCCTCAATGACCTGGGCAGTATCGCCCCGTCCACGATGTCCTTCATCGACCGCGCCCAGATCCAGGCCGGTTCGCTTGTGGGGCGTGCCCTGCCGCATGTTGTGGTGCCGGCTGCCCGCGCGCGCATCCGGCAGATGGTCGGCCACATGATTGTCGACGCCCGCGACAAACCCTTCGGTCGCGCCGTCGCGGAACTCCAGGGCGACGGCAACCGCCTCAACATCAACCTCCTCGGTGAGGCTGTGCTCGGTGAGAAGGAGGCACTCAAACACCTCGAGGACGCCCGTCGGCTCCTGGGCCGGATGGACGTGGATTATGTCTCCATCAAGGTCTCCTCGGTGGCCTCGCAGATCTCGCTGTGGGGATTTGATGAGACGGTGGAGGCCGTCGTCAAGCGTCTGACACCTCTATATAAGGAGGCCGCCGCGGCCACTGGCACACCCGGCGGCACGAAGTTCATCAACCTGGACATGGAGGAATACGGTGATCTGCGCCTGACCATCGAGGTGTTCAAACGCCTGATGTCCCTGCCCGGAGTGGAGAACCTCGAGGCGGGTATCGTCCTGCAGGCCTACCTCCCCGATGCGCTCGCGTCGCTGCAGGAACTGGCGGAGTTCGGCGCACACCGCGTCGACAATGGTGGCGCGCCCATCAAGATCCGCCTGGTCAAGGGCGCGAACCTGCCCATGGAGCATGTCCACGCCGAGATCGCCGGATGGCCGGTGGCGACCATGCCCAGCAAACAGGCCACCGACGCCAACTACAAACGCGTGCTGTGGTGGGCCCTGCGCCGGGAGAACATGACCGGCCTGCGCCTGGGGGTGGCTGGGCACAACCTCTTCGACATCGCCTTCGCGCACCTGCTCTCCATAGAGCGTGGCGTGGCCGAGAAGGTGGAATTCGAGATGCTCCAGGGCATGGCCTCCGACCAGGCCCGCGCCGCCAGCCGGGATGTCGGCCAGCTGCTGCTCTACGTCCCCGCGGTGCGTCCGCAGGAATTTGACGCCGCCATCTCCTACCTGGTGCGCCGCCTGGAGGAGAACTCCGCCAGCGAGAATTTCATGTCCGTCATCTTCGACCTCGAAGCCGACAACCCCGCCTTCCGCCGCGAGGAGAGCCGGTTCCGCGCCTCCATAGAGGATCTCGCCGGGCTTATCGACGCCCCCGTCCCCGGCCCCAACGACACCCAGGACCGTGGCGCGCAGGAGGCCGAAACCCTGGAGGCAGCCGGTGAGCGGGCCCGTGAACTCGAGGCGGCCCGCGCCCCCGACCAGCTCCCGCCCTTTGCCAACGAGCCCGACACCAACCCCGCACTCACCGCCAACCAGCAGTGGGCCCGCGCCGCCATCAAGCGCAGCGCCGGCGAGGGGTGGCTGGAACAGCAGACCGCACCGCTGTCCGTGGAGGAAGAGGATATCGACGCCCTCATCGAGGGAACCCGCGCCGCAGCCGCCGAGTGGGCCGCACTCCCGCCTATGGAGCGTGCCCGGATCCTCTACCGCACCGCCGACATCCTCGCCGCCCGCCGCGGACACCTGGTCTCCATCGCGGCCGCCGAGGTGGGCAAGGTGGTCGAGCAGACCGACCCGGAAATCTCCGAGGCCATCGACTTCGCCCGCTACTACGCCCACCGCGCCCTGGAACTGGAGCAGGTGGACAACGCCGACTTCACCCCCGACCGGGTTGCGGTGATCACCCCGCCGTGGAATTTCCCCATCGCCATCCCCGCCGGATCCACCTTCGCTGCGCTCGCCGCGGGCGCGGGTGTCATCCATAAGCCATCCAAACCCAGTCAGCACTGTTCCGCGGCCGTGGTGGAGGCCCTGTGGGAGGCGGGTGTGCCCAGGCGGGTGCTGCACTGCGTGTACCCCGCGAACAGGGAAGCGGGCCGCAGGTTGGTCAGCCACCCGGAGGTGGACCGGGTGATCCTCACCGGGTCGTCGGAAACCGCCGCGATGTTCGCGTCCTGGCGCCCTGACCTGCAGATCAACGCGGAGACCTCCGGTAAGAACGCCATGGTGATCACCCCTGCGGCGGACCGTGACCTGGCGGTCGCCGACCTGGTGCACAGTGCCTTCGGGCACGCCGGCCAGAAATGTTCGGCGGCCTCACTCGGCATTCTGGTGGGCACCATGTACACCTCGGAGCGCTTCCGCAGCCAGCTTGTCGACGCCGCCTCCTCCCTCGTCGTGGACTGGCCGACCAACATGTCCGCCACCGTCGGACCCCTGACCGAACAACCCAGCGACAAACTCCAGCATGCCCTGACCCAGCTGGAACCGGGGGAGCGGTGGCTGTTGGAACCCAAACCCCTCGATGACACCGGCCGCTTATGGAGGCCCGGTATCAAGGAGGGGGTGCAGCCGGGATCCTTCTTCCACCTCACCGAGGTCTTCGGACCGGTGCTGGGTCTGATGAAGGCCGATGACCTCGAGCAGGCCATCGAGTACCAGAACGCTGTGGAATTCGGCCTGACCGGTGGTATCCAGAGCCTGGACATCGATGAGGTTCGCACCTGGGTCGATGCCGTTGAGGTGGGCAATGTCTACGTCAACCGCGGGATCACCGGCGCGATCGTGGAACGTCAGTCCTTCGGCGGTTGGAAGAAATCCTCGGTGGGTCTGGGATCCAAGGCCGGCGGCCCGAACTACGTCATGCTCATGGGGCGGTGGTCGGACAAGCCCGCCAAGGACGCACCGGTGAAGTCCTCGCCGCTGATCAACAAGTGGACGCACACCCTCTCACCCGATGACATCACCTGGTTGGAGCAGGCCAACGCCAGCGATGCACTGGCATGGACCTCCGAGTTCGGTACCCCGCGGGATCCTTCCGGGCTGGAGGCGGAGGCCAATATCTTCCGCTACCGCCCGGCGAAGGTGGTGCTGCGCATCGCCGATGACGCCGAGCCCCGCGAGGTGGCGCGCGCGGTCCTTGCGGCCCGCCGGGCGGGCGCGCAGCTGACAGCCATGGTCGGACCCGGGGTCGGCGGTGGGGTACGCGAGGTGCTGGCCGATGCGTCGACAAGCGTGGAGACCATCGACGATGCCGTCTTCATCACCCGTCTCCTGCGCGGTGACTACGACGACGGCACCGGCGCGCGCGTGCGCGTCATCGGCACCGTGACACCCTTCCAGCGCGAGCGGCTGGCGGTGCGGCCCGAGGTGGCGATTCTCGACGAGCCCGTCACCTCCTCCGGGCGCGTCGAGCTGCGCTACTGGCTCAAGGAGCAGGCGGTGTCGATGACCCTGCACCGTTTCGGCAACCGCTCGGAGGCCTTCCATAAGCTGGCGGCTGATCTGAAACGACCGCTGTGAGCTGAATGGGTTGAGGCGTGAGCCCCACCCCGACGGCTGCGTGATGGTTCACGTGACGCTGTTAGGGTGGGGCTCCGTTACATCTGGCATATAGAAGGAGCAACCCCCATGGCCGTGATCCCCGGTACCGACTTCGATATCTTCCCGCTCAACCTCGGCGGCAACACCTTCGGATGGACCACCGATGAGCAGCAGTCCTTCGCCGTGCTCGATGCCTTCCGGGAGGCCGGCGGCAACTTCGTCGACACCGCCGACATGTACTCGGTGTGGGCCGAGGGCAACGCGGGTGGGGAATCGGAACGGGTGTTGGGCGCCTATCTCAGGGCGCGTGGGGGAGCGGATGATCTGATCATCGCCACGAAATCCGGGGCCCTGGAACCCCACACCGGCCGGACCCGTACCGCCACCACTGCCGCCGTGGATGCCTCCCTGACGCGCCTGGGTGTGGACACCATCGACATCTTCTACCACCACCACGATGATGACTCGGTCTCCATAGGCGAGCAGATTGCCATTGCCGAGGACCTCATCGCCGCGGGTAAGATCCGTCACCTCGCGTTGTCCAACTACAGCCCGCAGCGCCTGCGGGAATTCTTCGAGCAATCCGCCGATTCCCCGGCCCGTCCCGTCGCCGTCCAACCGCAGTACAATCTGCTGGCCCGCCGGGATTATGAGACCGGTATCCGCCCGGTCGTGGACGAGTTCGGTCCCGCGGTGTTCCCGTACTTCGCGCTGGCCTCCGGGCTGCTGACCGGCAAGTACTCCTCCCGCGCGGATCTGGAGGGCCGTGCGCGTCAGGGGTTCGCAGAGGGTCTGGCCACCGATGATGCCTTCGTGGTGGTCAACGAGCTGCGCGCCGTCGCCGGGGAGCTCGGCGCGGCACCCGCCACCGTCGCGCTGGCGTGGCTGCTGGCCCGCGGGGTCACCGCGCCGATCGCCTCAGCCACCCGCGTCGATCAGCTGCCCGACCTCATGGCCGCCCCGACGCTCGTGCTTGACGACGCACACCTCACCCGCCTCGACAACGCCTCCGCTGCGTTCGCCTGAACCTACTGCCGCTGTAGGAAACCCCAGCTGATATCCGCCACCGAGGGGGTGTATGACCATTCGTGGCCCCCGTCGTCAATCCGCACGAACTCGGTGGGTGTCGCGCAGAACGCCGGCCGGAAGGTGGTGCTGTTGGGATGCTCGTGCACCTGGTGGACCACCGGCACGGTGCAGTGGTTGCGTGCCGCAAAGGACTCGAATACCGCGTAGGCGCCCCGGTAGTGGGCACCATGGCGGGTACCACCCCAGTAGTTCATGAGGCCGTCGTTGGTGCCGTGGATGACCAGGGTGGGAACCCCACCGCGGGGGTTGCAACCGGTGACCGTCGGATCGTAGTAGGCACCGGCGACGGAGGCGGTGGCGTCGACAAGCTCCGGGGCGTGACATCCCAGCGCGGTCGCCATGCCGCCCCCGTTGGACATACCGACGGCGTAGACACGCCCCCGGTCACCGCCATGATGGGCGACCACATCATCCACCGCGGTGCGCACATAGGCGACGTCCTGCGCCATGGTGGTGGCGGCATAGGGGGCGCCGGCCCACGCATTGTCCACCCCCTGGGCGTAGACGATGATGGCCCCACCGGCGGTGGCCTGTTCCAAACCAGCATAGGACCGGAAACTGGTGGCTGAATCACCCTTCCCGCCGAAGGCCAGGACGATCGGATAGGTCCGCGCCGGATCACGGTTGTCGGGCAGTTTGACCAGGTACTCACGGTGCATGCCGTCCTGGGTGAAGGACGCATGAAGAAGGTTGGTCCCGATGACCTGGGTGGTGGGAGCAGACTGAGCGGCGGATGCCGTGGGTTGCGCCTGGGCAACTGCGGATGCTGCCGGCGCCACGGCCAGTGCTGCACTAGTCATGCCGGCGGCGAGGGCGAGGGTCAGAGTGCGGAATGGATGCTCCATACCCCGCCATGATAGTGACGCAGGACACTTGTGCATCCGCCTATGGAGAGGGTCTGGAATCAGCCCTGCCTGACGAAGAAATCCCAGACCACATCGGCAGCCCGTGGGTCCGTGAACCAGGTATGACCCCCGCCGTTGACGCGAACCAACTCCGTGGCGGTGGTGCAGTAGTGGGGGCGGAAGGTGGTGGTGCCGTGGTAGTCACTGGTCTGCCGGGTGCTGGCGGTGCAGCCATTACGCCACGCGACGGAGTCGAAGGTGGCATGTGCGCCCTGGTAGGTCGCCCCGTGGCGGGTGCCACCCCCATAGGCGATGGCATCATCGTGGGTTCCATGCATGAGGAGGGTGGGGACCTGACCGGGCTGGCATCCGGTGACGGTCGGGGTGTAGTGGGCTCCGGCGATGGAGGCGATGGCGTCGACAAGCCCGGGCGCATGGCACCCCAGGGCGGCTGCCATGCCACCGCCGTTGGACAGGCCGGTGGCGTAGATGCGGTCGGCGTCACCGGAATAGTTGCTGATCACATCATTGATGGCGGCGCGGACATAGTCGATGTCCTGGGACATGGTGGTGCTGGCATAGGGTGCACCGGCCCAGGCGTCGTTGATGCCCTGGGCGTAGATGATGATGGCCTCCCCCCGGGCGGCCTGTTCCAGGCCCGCGTAATCCCGGAACTGCAGGGCATCATGGTCCCAGCCGCCGAAACCGATGATGACCGGATAGGACCTCGATGGGGTGAAGAAGGCGGGGAGGGCGACATGATATTCCCGGTTGAGCCCTGCCAGGGTGATGGATCGGTGGATGAGATTATAGGACGCGGAACCGCCTGCGAGCTGTGAGGACAGCTGCTGACTGGTGCCGAGGGTGGGGGCTGAGCTCTGTGCGACGGCGGAGGTGGGGAAGAGGGCGTAGGCCGCGGTGGCCACCAGGGTGGCCAGGGTGGTGAGGACGACCGGGAGGGATAGCGGTCGGAAACGTGGCGTCATGTCCTGTAGATTCTAGGGTTCACCTCGTCATTTAGGTAAGGATTGAAAGATGGATGCCCGTAGGTATGTGATCCGGGGGAGGCATCGAGAGAAGTGTCCGGGGCCACATTTTTGGGGGTGGATCACCGGTAACGTTTGCATAACGCTTCGTGGTGGGGATGGCCAGATTCCCGGCCCGCTCATAGTCTTCAACTCATCCGGGGATTGCCCCAACCGGGGTATCCCACCTTAAGTGCAGAAGGTCATGACTATGAGTGCTGACAAGGACAATATCCACGGTCCACCCGCCACAGAGGGGCGTGCCGGATCCACGGCCGCCACAGCTACTGAAGGCGCCGGGGGGACCACCCCGGACGCCCCCACCAGCGCGCTGGGGAAGTGGAGCGATAAATTCCTCACCGGCGTGGAGCGGCTCGGCAACAAACTGCCCACCCCCTTCACGCTCTTTCTGATCCTGTTCCTGCTCACCGCGATCGCCTCGTCGATCATGGCGTGGATGAACGTCTCGGTGATCGTGCCGGGTTCCGATGAGGAGCTGTTCATCAGGGGCCTGTTCACCGGCGAGGGTCTGACCTGGCTGACCGTGAACCTGGGCGCCAACTACATCGGTTTCCCGCCGTTGGTCACGGTGCTGCCGATCCTCCTCGCCGTGGGTGTGGCGGAACGCTCCGGCATGTTGTCGGCGCTGATCCGCAAACTGTTCGGCTCGGCGAGGAAACTCGTCCTGCCCTATGCGGTGGGTGTCATCGGTGTGACCGCCTCGGTCATGGCGGATGCCGCCTTCGTGGTGGTTCCCCCGCTGGCGGCCATGGTGTTCAAGGCCGCCGGCAGGCACCCGGTGGCGGGTCTGCTGGGTGGTTTCGCGGCGGTGGGTGCTGGTTATTCCACCGCCCTGGTGCCCACCAGCCTGGATGCCCTGTTCGCGGGTATCACCAACGCCGTGATGGAGTCTCTCCCCAGCCTGGAGACCACCGAGGTCAACCCGGTGTCCAACTACTACTTCAACATCGCCGCATCGATTCTGTTGGGCATGCTGTGTGGTTTCATCATCGACAAGGTGCTGGAACCGCGCATGTGGCGCCAGCAGGTCACCACCGACTACGCGGTCACCGACTCCGGTCAGGATGATCCGGCACGCGAGGACGAGATCTCCCCGACGCTGACCGCCCACGAGAACCGGGCCCTGAAGGTATCCCTGTGGACAACCCTGCTGGTGTCCATCCTGGTGGTGGTCGTGGTCCTCATCCCGAACTCCCCGTGGCGCAACGAGGGTGGTGGCTTCCTGCCGCAGTCACCGCTGTTGAGTTCCGTGGTGTTCATCGTGTTCCTGATCTTCATGGTCATGGGCATCGCCTATGGAGTGGTGCTGGGCACGATCAAGAACATGGAGGATGTCGTCCACATGATGGGCGAATCCATCAAGGACATGATCGACTTCCTGGTATTGGCGTTCATCCTGGGCCAGTTTGTGGCGCTGTTCAACTGGACCGGCATCGGCACGTGGACCGCGGTGCAGGGTGCCGCCGGACTGGAGGCCATCGGTCTGACCGGGTTCTCCGCGATCCTGGCGTTCATCATGCTGGCCTCGCTGCTGAACCTGTTGATCATCTCGGGGTCGGCGATGTGGACGCTCATGGCTGCGGTGTTCGTGCCCATGTTCGCGCTGCTGGGGTATGAACCCTCGTTTGTGCAGGCGGCCTTCCGCGTCGGTGACTCCGCCACCCAGGTGATCACCCCGCTGAATCCGTACATGATCGTGATCCTGGGCCTGCTGCGCCGCTATGAACCCGATGCGGGTCTGGGTACCCTCATGTCGCGTCTGATCCCATTTGTCATCCCGTTCTGGCTAGCATGGGCATCACTTCTGGCGATCTGGTTCTACGCGGACCTGCCCCTGGGACCCGGATCGGGCATCTTCCTGTAACACACGCGCGACCCACTGAAGGACACTATGAGCAGCCAACCACTTCCACCACCGACCACGTACCTGGATTACATGGAGGAGGGGATCGCCCGGCGCAAGGCCGAGGCGGAGGCGCTCATGGCGGCCGCCGAGGGGGTCCTCGCCGACTATCCCGGGCAGACCGTGTTGTGGCGTGATCTCCAGGAACGCGGGGAAGCCCTGCGGGATGATCTCCGTGACATCGCCTTCGATCTCCACGACCACCCCGAGGAGGCCTTCGAGGAGTTCCATGCCAGGCAGGTGATCGTCGACAAGCTCGCGGCGCGCGGGTTCACCGCTGAGACCGGCGTCTACGGCGTGGAGACCGCCCTGGAGGCGAGCTGGACCACCCGGGGGTATGACGCGACGCGTCATCCCACCATCGCCATCCTCGCCGAATACGATGCACTGCCCGAGATCGGGCACGCCTGCGGGCACAATATCATCGCCGCCGCCGGTGTCGGCGCCTTCCTCACCGCGACGGCCGTGCTTGCCGACGCCGAACGCACCGCCCCCGACGGCCTCGGCTTCGAGGGACGGCTCGTGCTGCTGGGCACCCCCGCCGAGGAGGGCCACTCCGGCAAGGAATACATGATCGCCGGCGGTGCCTTCGAGGGCATTGACGCCGCCATCATGATCCACCCCTTCGCCTATGACATCGCCGAACACGTCTGGGTCGGACGACGCACCATGACCGCCACCTTCCACGGGGTCTCCGCGCACGCCTCCGCCCAGCCGTTCATGGGCCGCAACGCCCTCGACGCCGCCAGCCTGGCCTACCAGGGCCTCGGCGTGCTGCGCCAACAGATGCCCCCGAGCGACCGCCTCCACGCGATCGTCACCGAGGGCGGCAACCGCCCCAGCGTCATCCCGGACGAGGCGAGGATGGCGGTGTACGTCCGGTCCCTGCTGCCCGAGGCACTGGTGGAATTGTCCACCCGCGTCAACGATGTCATGGAGGGCGCCGCGAAGATGGCCGGGGTCGGCCTGGAACTGAACTGGGACATCCACCCCGCCAGCCTCCCGGTACGCAACAACCACGTCCTGGCCACCCGCTGGGCCCGCACCCAGCAGCTGCGGGGCCGCACCGCCCTGCCCGCCGGGATCCTGCCCGACACACTGGCGGCCTCCACCGACTTCGGCAACGTCTCCCACATCATCCCCGGCATCCACCCCATGGTGAAGATCTCCCCGGAGAATGTCGCCCTGCACACGAGGGAATTCGCCGTCTACGCCCGCACCGAGGAAGCCGTGGACGCCGCGGTGGACTCCTCCATAGGCCTGGCGCAGGTGGCGGTCGACGCCCTGGCCGACCCCCGGCTGCTCGCCGCGGCCCGCGCCGAGTTCGAGGCCACCGGTGGGGTGCTCAAGGTGGCCGACTACCTGGGGTGACCTCCATAAGGGGCGGGGGAGTCGTAGAATGCTGGTTGCCGATGATCTGGACCCCATGACTGATATCGGCTGACCGGGAGGACAACGCTCATGACCAGTGACAGCGAGAACGACGACCGCAGCCGTTTCGCCCGGGCGGTCTTCCCCGACGGGGAGGAACCGGACCCCCGGTTCACCTTGGCCAATGAACGCACCTTCCTCGCCTGGACCCGCACATCCCTGGCATTTCTCGCCGGTGGCATCGCCTTCGAGGCATTCCCCATAGAGGGCTTCGACCCCACCTTGCGCACGGGTATCGCGGTATTCATCATCGCGGTGGGCATGCTCATCGCTGCCGGCGCCGCAGGGCGGTGGATGCATGTGGAGCGGGCGATGCGCAACGGCCGCCCCCTGCCGGTGCCGGCCATCGTGCCCCTGCTGTCCCTATCCGCACTTATCGCCGCCGCAGCTGTCCTCGTCCTCTTCTTCACCGGGGAGGGGACCTGATGTACCTGGAACCCCTCCACAACGATCCCGGACTACAGCCCGAGCGCACGACACTGTCCTGGACCCGGACCACCATCTCCCTGGCGGTGTGCACCGCGGTGCTGTTGCGGTGGACGAATTTCTATGGGGTGGCCATTCTCATTCCGGTGGTGATCCTGGTGGCCCTGTCCATGTTCATCCTGGTCACCCAGCGGATCCGGTACACCAGGCAGTCCCTGGGCATTGCGAGCGAACGGGTGCCACCCAATGTCATCGGGGTGGGCGCACTGACACTGACGATGTTGGCCTTCGGTGCCACTGGGATCTTCTTTGTCACCGCGCACTGATGACACATTGGGGGCACGGGGGCACGTTCACGGGGCATCCGGAGGTGCGATCATGCCTCCATAAGCCACCCCCCAATGATCACATTAAACCCACGAAATTATCACAAATTAATAACATTTGTTGCGGGGGGTTTCTTCCCAGCGATAGAGCTGCGAACATAACCCGTATCACCCCGTACCGACGTGGGAATCGGTTCCGGGGGTGAAGGAATTCTCTGACCGGTGTCGTAATCTTGCTAGCGGATCGATGTTCATCGAGGGCCCATTATCCGGAGCCCCCGGCCAGAGAAATCTTCCGCGGTGGATCCCCAAGGGGTATCCACCGCGGAAGTTTTTATGTGACCAGCTGTTTTTGGGGGGAGTTACCATGGTCTGATGTGGGGAAGGGATGACCTCCCCACCCGCGGACATGAAGGATAGGTCTGACTTACACTCACAGGGATTATGTGAGGCGCTAGAAAAATCATCTAAGCCTGGATCCGCCGATGGTCCTTCGGTGATCGGTTGATCTCAGCTGAGGGAACCACCAAGATTTTCGGGCAGGAGTGATCCCCAGATCACGTCGTCGTCTGGTTGTTCCACGAATTGGTAGGTCAGCTCGGGCCGAAGGACTTCGGCGCAGGTGGTCAGGCGGGGACAGCCACCGGAGGCGAGTGACCGTGGGTGAACAGCTTCCGCCACTGGGCTTCCCATTTCCAGCCCTCCGGCAGGTGCAGCACCAATCGCCGGGACCGACGCGCCACCCGGGCCGCCACGATGACGATCCGACGCCGGATCGTCGCAGTCGTGGCCCTGGCCAGGCTGGTACCAGCAATGACCCCGGCCGCGCGGGTGAGGTTGAAGGCCATGACCGCGCATACCAACCACGCCGCATTCGCGGTGAATTTCCCTGATGGCATATGCGCCAGGGCGCTATTCTTCAGATCGGCGTTGACCTGCTCAATGATCGCGTGCTGCCGGTGGGTTTTATCCGCGGCCACGGTATCGAGGATGTCTGGGTCGGCGGTGGTGAACACCGCGTGGAAACGGTGCAGATCAAACAGGCCGGGCTGATCCACGTCCTTCTTGTTCAACTCCGGTATCCGGCGGACCACCAGACGTCCGGGGACCTGATCTGCCTCCGGCTTCGATGCAAAAGCAACGAAGGGGATTTCTGCGACTTCTGCTGAGGAGATCCAGGCCTGGGTGTCCTCGTCGAAGAGTGCGTCGGTGTACTCAATTGTTTCCCAGGAGGTGTCCGGGATCGTGGTGATCGCCTGGCGGATGTTGCGCGTCATCCGCGCGGTGACCGACACATCCGCACCTGCGGTGCGTGCTGCGTGGATGCTGGAACGGCTGTAGAACGCGGAGTCAGCGCGCATCAGGATCTTCTGCCCTGCCATGGCCGGTAGGCGTCGGGTGGTGGTGATGGCATCGGCGATCAACCGGCCGGCACCACGCGGGGAGCCACAGGCCCCGCGGCGCAGGCGTTGGGCCACGATCACCGGGGCGGACTCCCTTGTGGTGACAGTCGCCAGCAGGGCGTTGAGTCCGCGGATACCGGAGTAGCCGAAGCCGGCGCCTTGTTTCTGGTGTCCGTGGACTTCGATGATGGTGTCGTCGACATCGACGAAGACGTACCCGCTGGTGGTAGCCGGGTCGGGTACCAGGGTAGGTGCCTGGTCCGCCAGGTTGATCAGGAACCGGGAGGCGACGGCGTCGAGTTGGCGGACATGCCCGAAGGTGAAGGCCCGGAGGAAGGAACCCAGGGTCGAGGGTGCGTAGATCCGGCTAAACAGTCGGTTCATGCCGCCGTGGCGCAGCAGATCCATGTCGTCAATCGAGTCGGCACCGGCGACCATCCCGGCGATCAGGGAGGTGATCTTCGCCCCGGCATTGGCGCCCTTGTCGCCTGGCACAGTCATCCGGTGCTGCGCCAGGGCTGACAGCCCTGCGGCATCAGCCAGGCGCATGGTCGGGACCAGGCCTGCAGACGACACGAGGGTGGGGTCATCAAAGGAAATGGATATGGCTGCGGGGGTGTGAGATAGTTGCACCTGAGAGATGCCCTCCTGGATGGGGAATACAGACCTTCGACAAGTCGTATTATCCCAGTTCAGAAGGGCGTTTCTCTTTTTCCCACGCCGCTACCCCTAAATCACATCGGTGTATCCAGGCTAAGTGGTAAATGACGGTACTAGGAAGGGGTGCTCATGACTGGTGTGGTGGTGGCGTGTGGTGTCCTCGGGATTTCCCTGTTCTTCCTGCTGTGGTTGGTTCCTGTACGGCGGAAGGTGATGAGACGGTTCCGTTTCAGCACGCCACTCCTGTGGTGGATGCAGGGGCTATCCCTCCTAGTGGCGGTGTTCGCGCTGGTGACTGCCATTTGGTTCCCCGGTGATTCGCTTATGGAAGCAGTGGCAGTCGGGCTGACGGTGTTGTTCCTAACCGTTGGTCTGGGTGCCCTCGACCGCCTGCGGTTGCTCACGCAGACCGCCGTGAACCGGCGCGTCTACATGATGATTGCGGCGCACCCGGGTGACCTGGTCTATGGGGCCGGTGGCACCATCGCATCGCTGTGGGATTGTGGTCATAATATTCACGGTCTTACCGTCACCAATGGGCGCAGCGGGGAGGATGTTGATCTGCTTCCGCGCCGCACCCGCGAGTGGGCCCGCTTCCTGGGATGCAATTCGATGACCCTGGGTAATATCCCCGTGGAGCAGGCGGAGCAGGATTATGCCATGATCCGGGAGCTGATCGAGGATCAGATCCAGCGGTACAATCCCGATGTCATCATCACCCATTCCCCCCATGATTCCGATCCGGTACGGCAGGCGGTGGCCCAGGCGGTGGTGCGGATGGCCAACCCACGCCAGGCTGTGCTCGGACTGCGATCAGAATCCAGCACCGCCGACTTCCAGCCGGGCCAGGTCTATAACATTGTGGACTATCTGGATATGAAGAATACCGTCATGGACCAGCACCACCAGGAGTGGGACCGCACTGAGACCCGCGAGGTCTATGAGGTCCTCCGGCGGGGGAGCGGCGTGCCTCTCCCGGGTTGTCCGGTGGATGAAACCACCAGCTGTGGCGTGACTGGGCAGCCGGGGTGACTAACCCCGGGGAATGACAAAATCCGTGAGCCGGGCCAGGTCATCAGCCAGGGTCTTCCACGGGGTGTCGAATTCCAGGACGGCGATGGCGCTGGTGGGGAATTTCTTGTCCATCTGCGCCCACCCCGGGTGTTCATCCTCGGCGCCGAAATGGTGCGCGAGTTCCACCACGCCGGGCCAGTGCCCCACAAAGAGCGCGGTGCCCACCGATTCCGGTAGTCGCAGGATCAGGTGCTCGAAGTAGGAGACCTCGGTTTCGTAGATCTCGTCGTGGTAGTGCACATCCTTCGCCACCGCCCCGCCAGCCTGGGCGCGTTCCCAGGTCAGGCGGGTACGGGTGGCTGTGGAACACAACACGTGGTCAACCGGGCCGATGTTCTCCGCCAGCCACTGACCGGCGGCCTTACCGTCACGGTGACCACGCTTGTTCAGTGGGCGCGCATGGTCGGGCTCCGGTTCCGCCCAGGATGACTTGGAATGGCGCATGATTACCAGACGATGGGACATGGTCATCACCTTAGCCAAAGACCAGCGCGCTTATCGACGAAAACCCCCGCCCCCGCACCTGCTCATCAACGGAAATATCTCCGCGCCGTCTCGGCGGCCTCGGCCCCGGCCACCCACTCATCAATCTGGGTGGAGACCCGCTGTGCCGCTGCGAGGTTACCGGAGTGCAGGGCATGCTGGGCATCGCGGACCAGGGCATGCCAGGTGGCCGTTGGGATCGGGTAACCGGATTGGTGGGTGTAATCGTGGAAAGCGCACAACTGGTGCAGTAGTGCCAGTTCAGAAGGGTCGCGGGTGTCATTGATCACCACGGGCAGGTCCAGGTCTGGCTGGGGGAGCTCACGGTCTTTCCGGGAGAGATACCAGACGCGCCCCAGTGACACCGGGAGGCCCACCACCACCAGCATCATGAGGATCCCCGCCATCACCAGCAGGGCATCCGAGGATCCATCCGCACTCCCGAACAGGGCCAGGGTCACGCTCAGCGCCACCATGCTCATCAACGTGACCCGGGCGTATCTGGCACTGCGTACCGCCCGATCTGGCTTATGGGGCAACAGTGCTTTCAGGGCAGCCCTGTCAGGAAGAACCATCGCCCGTGACCCGCTGCCCAGATCCTCATTGGTCACCCGGGCCAGCCGGGTGAAATCACGGTGGCCGAGGATCTCCGGGAGCAGGGGGTGAAGGGACATGGTGGTTCTCAGGCTAGCTCATAAACCCGGTGCCTGGTCAGCTATGGCAATGCAGTGTCCACCGGCACCCAGATCTGTTTCAATGGCAGGGCTTGGACGGTGGTGCTGGAGAGTTTGTCGTAGTTGTTCAGGACCGCTTGGATGATGTCCTGGGCGTCCCATACTTTCAACCGGAATCGTTTGCCCATCACTTCCTGGCGGGCGGCTGAGGTGAGGCCACCCCAGGCCACGATCAGGCCGTAATCGGCTTCATGGGAACTCACGAGGCCGGTGAGTTGTTGCACAACAGGCCTGTCCACCTTCGGGGTTTTCACCTGCACCAGGATCTTGGGAGATTCAAGCCCCAGCAGGCCCCGGCCTGCAATGATGTCGATGCCGCCGTCTGGCCCCTCCGGGGATTCCTCGACGTGGAATCCCTCGGCGCGCAGAATGTCGCTGATCAGGCGGGTCAACCCATGTCCGGTGAACTCCTGGCTGATCAGTTCCGAGATCTGATCCAGGGCCATCTCCTCGATGTCCTGTTGAACCGTCGGAACATTGGGATCCTCGTTCTCCGCGGTGGCAACCGTGGCGGCCATTGCCGCCTTCCCCAGGGATTCCTGTTGTATACCGGGATCGGTGCCGGTTTCGAGCAGAGTCTTCAGGCGGTACTCGGCCTGGTTCCTGCTGGGGGAGAACACGGTCAACGTGGCACCGAGGCTGTACAGCAGATCCTGTTTGACGGCGGTGCGTGGTACCCGGTTTATCCAGTTGATGCCGAATACCAGGCGCTTCTCCGGATCCTCCTGGTCATCCAGGTACTGCAGGGGGGTGGTGATCCACCCCAGGGCGATCTCCCGCGTCTGTTTGATCGGCATAGCGATCAGATCGCCCACCTTGATCCGCCCCACCAGCATCCACAGCTGCGCGATGATGTTGGGAATCGCCGTGGACTCATGGGCATAGGCTCTTTCTACGTGGGCCTGCACTTCCTCCCGCGTTGTGCAGGAGAGCAGTTCTGGTCCCGCTTCATACCATCCACCGCCGGAGAATCCCTTGCTCCAGGCCCATTCCGCCCGTTCGCCGTGCTTGCCTGCGCGGATCACCCATGCCACCATGTGCTGCTCCTAGTTCTTGCGCTCTCACCGCGGGGTGAGTTCGATGTTGTCGATCAGCCGGACCTGGCCGACGTGGATTGCGGCGACGACCAGCGCGGGGCGGTCGAGGGCCCCGGTGACGGTGAGGGGTTCGAGGGTGGCGGCGTCGACAAGCTCCAGGTGGTCCAGACGCACCCCTTGGGCCGCGCGCAGCTGCGCACGCGCGCCCTCGATGTCGAGTGGCTGGCCGGTGGCGGCGCGTTCCTCCAGGTCGAAGAGTACACGCGGCAACACCAGCGCAGCTGCACGATCAGCCCCGGAAAGCCGCTGGTTGCGGCTGGATTCCGCCAGTCCGTCGGCGGCACGGATGATCGGCACGGCGCGGATCTCCAGGGGGAAATCCAGGTCCCGAACCAGACGTCGGATCACGGCGACCTGCTGGGCATCCTTCTGCCCGAAGTAGGCGCGGTCCGGGCGCACCAGGTTGAAGAGCTTTGCGACGACCGTCGCCACCCCATCGAAATGCCCCGGCCTGCTGGCGCCCTCGAGCCGCTCACCCATCTCACCGGTGCGCACCCACAGCATCGGCAGGCCGGTGGGGCCGTACATCTCCTCCACATCGGGGGCGAATACAACATCCACGCCCTCGGCCTCCAGCAGTGCCACATCGGCATCGAGCTGGCGGGGGTAGTTGCGGTAGTCATCGCAGTCACCCAGCGCCTCGAACTGGAGGGGGTTGACGAAGATGCTGGTCACCACCACATCATTCTCCTCCCTGGCCTTCGCCACCAGGGATGCGTGACCGGAGTGGAGGGCGCCCATGGTGGGCACCAGGCCTATGGAGCGCTGCTGGGTGTGGAGGGGCGTCAGGGCGTCGAGAAGCTCTTTCTTGGTGCGTGCAACCAGCATGTCAGTAGCTCTCCACCTCGCCGGGGAACGCGCCGGAGCCCACCTCATCGGCGTAGGCGCGGGCGGCCTCGAGCAGCTGATCGCCTAAGGTGGCGTACTCACGGACGAAACGCGGCTTGCGGCCCCGGTTGAACCCGAAGGCATCCTGCCACACGAGCACCTGGCCATCGGTGCCGTTACCTGCGCCGATGCCGATGGTGGCGATGTCGAGCTGGTTGGTCACCTCGGTGGCGATCTCGGCGGGGACCATCTCCAGGACCACGGCGAAGGCACCGGCGGCCTGGACGGCGTGGGCGTCGGCAAGCAGCTTGTCCGCACCGCTGCCGCGGCCCTGGACCACGGGTCCGCCGAGGGCATGCTCGGACTGCGGGGTGAAACCGATGTGCCCGCAGACGGGAATGCCGGCGTCGACAATGCGCCGGATGGTGGAGGCCATCTCCACACCACCCTCGATCTTGACGGCCGCGGCGCCGGTCTCCCGCATGACGCGCACGGCGGATTCCACCGCCTGCTGCTCACTGACCTCATAGGTGCCGAAGGGCAGATCCACAATGACCAGCGCACGTTTAGCCGCGATGGTGACCGCCTTGGCCAGCACGATCATCTCATCCAGGGTGATCGACAGGGTGGTCTCCCGCCCCAGCACCACATTGGCGGCGGAATCACCGACCAGCAGCATATCGATCCCCGCCTCATCAAAGATGGCGGCGGTCATCGCGTCATAACTGGTGAGGACGGAAATCTTCGTCCCATTCGCCTTCGCCTCATGGATGTGACGGGTGCGGATCTTCTTTGCATCAATGCCAGACATGACGATGAGTATAGAGGCCACCCGGGATACCCAGGTGACGTGAGTGCTACTTGATCGGTTCCGGTGGGGAGATCTTCTCAGGAAGCGACAGGGGACGGGTACCGGTCCGCCACATGCTCATGGATCCACCCCAGGTAGCGATCCCACGCATCCGGCGCACCCAAACGGGCATTCCGTGCCTCGGCCGCCGGGCCATCGGGAAGATGATAAACATCAGCGGCGGCCAGCGAGGTGATCTGCACCCGGCGGGCGCGGTCCGCCCGCAGCTCCTGGTACCGCTGGCGGGCGGTGTCCCAGCCGGTGCCCTGTTCCAGCCCCTCCATAAGGCAATCGGCGAGCACGATGGCGTCCTCTATGGACTGGTTGGCGCCCTGGCCGTGGTGGGGGACCATGGCGTGGGCGGCGTCGCCGATGAGCGTGATGCGCCCCTTGCTCCACCGCTGCAGCGGTGGGCGGTGGAAGAGCGCCCACCGTTCGGTCACGGGGTTGGCGCTGATCATCTCGGTGATGGCCGGGGCCCACCCCTCGAAGGCCCTGAGGTGTTCATCCTCCTCCGCCACCGGTACCACCCAGGAGCTTTCCTCCCACGGGCCGTTGTGACGCTGCACCAGGAAGAAGTTCTGCACCCCGCCGCCGATGGGGTAGTGCAGCAGGTGCCCACCGGGGCCCATCCAGAACTGGATGGCCTCCGGATCGGGGAGCGACGGCATCTTCTCGGGGGCGACCAGTCCGCGCCAGGCGTGGCAGCCGGAGAACTGGGCGTCATCATAGCCCAGGATCTCCCGACGCAACCGGGAACGTACCCCGTCGGCACCGATGACCAGATCAGCCTCCACCGTGTCACCGTCTGCGAAGTACAGGACCGCGGCATCGGTGCGCTCCTCCACCCGGATGCACCGCTTGTTCAGATGGATCGCGTCCTCGCCCACCGCATGCTTCAGGATGTGCTGCAGGTCAGCGCGGTGCACCCCGTAATAGGGTGCGCCGGCACGCTCGTGGTAGTCCTCGCGAGAGGAGATCCGGCTGATCACCCGGCCATCACGCCCGTCGCGCAGGATCAGCCCATCCACATCGGCGCTCTTCTCCGCCAGTTCCTCCCCGACGCCGAGTCGGTCGCGCAGGAAATGGGTGGCGTTGGCGGACAGGGCCACGGCGGCACCGACCTCACGCAGCTCGGAGGCCTGTTCGTAGATCTGTGGTTCCAGTCCGCGGCGGCGCAGTTCCGCTGCCAGGGTGAGTCCACCGATACCGGCTCCCACGATGGCGATCCTGGTACGTGATGATGTCATGTGCTTCTCCTTCACTTGGGTGTCGCTTATGGAAGATCGTAGGAGCCGGGCCGGGGCGGTTTCATCGGCGTTCTGTGGCAATTTACCGACGGGTTTTCCGACACTCTGTCGGATGCTCTGGGTACTGTCGGACGGATGAAGCGTTTGCCTGAGCTTGACGACGCCCTCCAGAACCTCTCGGAGGACCTCGACCGTCGCCTGGTGGTGATCGACAGGACCATGCGGGTGGTGTCCTATTCCATCCATGAATCCCCAGCGGACCGCCAGCGTCTCTTCCACATGCTTGCCCACAGTGATTCCTGGCCCCGACCCGTCACCACGACCACGCCACATCAGGTGGTGGAGATCCCGGATGTCGGCCCCATGCTCTTCCTCCGGTTGCTTGACCCCCGCAGGCAGATCATCGGTCACCTGGTCCTGCCCGTGGATGACTCTGCGCCGGAGGAGTCTGTGCTCGCCGGTGCGGCGGCTGCCACCCCGCACCTGTCGACACTGCTTGCCGCCCGCCAGCACGATGACATGGACCGGGAGGCCCGTTCCCATCATCTGGCTGTCCAGTTGGTCAGCGGTGATGCCGGGGCGCGGGCGAAGGCTGCCGACGCACTCATCACGGAACGTTTCCTCAGCTCAGCGGAGAGCTGCTGCGCTGTTGCCCTCGGCGTGGATCCGCGCGGCGCGACACCCCTGGATCATGAGAAGACCGCACAGGCCGTGACACGGACCCTGGATTTTGTGCGGGAGACCTCCACCGCGACCGTCATCGGTGGTGTCCTGGATGACAGGGTTGGCGTGCTCGTGTTCCCACGGCCGGTGGTGGTTCCCAGGCTGCGCCGGATCCTGGAGGATCCCCAACTGATACCGGTCCGGGCGGGCATTGGACCACTGGTACCGCTGGGGGAGGTCCACCGTTCCCTCGACCGTGCCCGCCTGTCCTGGCGGGCATCCTGGCTGGCACCGGATGCCCACGACACCGTCACCACCTGGGAGACCGTGGGGTTGGATGGGACCCTGGCGCGGCTGCCCCTGGAGGATTTCCTCCCCGAGGATCTGCCACCCTCCATAAGGGAACTGCTGGCGGCGGTGGAGTCCCCGATGCTGCTGGACACCCTGGAGGCCTATCTCACCGCCGGCGGCGATGCGCAGCAGACCGCACGCACCCTCAGCATCCACCGCTCAACTTTGTACTACCGGCTGGACAAGCTACGTGTGCTTATCGACGGCGACCTCAGCGACGGCCTCCTCCGCCGTGAACTCCACACCGGGCTGCGGATCGCGCAGCTCGCGGGCCTGGTTCCCGGGGAATGGACGAAATGAGGTGAAAACGACGATAACGGGTGAAAATTAAGGTGCTAAACGGAAGAAAACACATTTTCTTCCATATAGGACAGGTGCTATCGGTATCTAAATGATTGAAGCCGTCATTTTCGGGTCTTCGGCCTGCCCCGTCGCACACTCACCGTGGGATCACCCGGGATCCAGAACCGCAGCGGGGCATCGGCGTTCTTCGTGATGCCTACCCGGGGCCCACTGACCCACTCGGGGCGTTCTGAAGGTTCCATCAGCTGGAAATCCGTGCCGTTGATGGGGGCGTGGTTATCGCTCAGTTGGAAGTTGAGGGCCTGCCCCAGGTTGCCGGGACCCTGGGCCAGACGGGTGAAGGGGACGTCACCGCGGCGTCGATAAGCAATGTCCTCCCCGGCCACCACCTCACCCGCACGCAACAGGACACCCTGGCCCACGCCCTCCGGCGCGCAGGCGATATTGCCCGCGCGGTGGATGCCATAGGAGATGTAGATGTACATGTGGCCGCCGGGGCCGAACATCGCGGCATTGCGCGCGGTCTTGCCACGGTGTGTGTGGGCGGCGGCATCCTCCGCGCCGAGATAGGCCTCCACCTCCGTCAGACGGATCGACACCCCGTCATGGGTGAAGATGCAACCGAGGAGCTGCGGGGCGACAATATCTGCGGGTTGGAGGAAGTCGATGGGCATGGCAGCGATTGTAGGCGGACATACAATTCCGGCCACGGCGCTGGCATAACTACCTAGACTGAAACCACACCGCCTATGGGTGGATGGTTCCCGTGGCGAATGAGACAGCATGCAGCAAGGAGGCCCACATGGCTGCTTCACCCAGGACATACCTTTTCGATTTGTACGGTGTGACGTTGAAGGTCGAGGGACCGGCGCAGTTCGAACGTGTAAACCGTGTGATCGGCGAACCGGGGAAAACCGAGCACTTCCGGGAGGTGTACACGGAACTGCGGCAGGATCTCAACGCCGGGCGCATCTCCGAGATCAGTTATTGGAACCAGGTGCAGGCCCGCGTCGGGTTGCTGGATTTCGATTTCGGTGAGGCGATGGCCGCTGATTATGCCGGCATCACCGAGATGGATGAGGACGTCCGCGGGTTCATCGACGGGCTCAAGGACCGGGGCCACCGGGTGGGCGTGCTGGCCAATATCCCCCGCGGGGTGGCCGCGCGCCTGCGTGATGTGCACGGCGAGTGGCTGAACTCCCTGGATGCCGTGTTGTTCTCCTGCGAGATCGACACCGCCAAACCCGATCCGAAGGCCTATGAGGTGGCCATCGAGGCACTCGGCGTGCCAGCGGGGGAGATCACCTTCATCGATGACCGTAGCGTCAACGTCGAGGCCGCCCGCGAGGCCGGCATGAACGCCATCCACTTCACCACCCTCGATGCGCTGAAACAAGAACTGAAGGAACAACTGTCATGACTGAAGCGACCACCGGACCCCTGATCCTGCCCTTCAACGGCAAAACCCCCCGCATCCACGAATCCGCCTGGATCGCCCCGAACGCCACCATCATCGGTGACGTCGAGATCGGCGCGGATGCCTCCGTGTTCTACGGGGTGGTCCTGCGCGGGGATGTCAACGCCATCCGCATCGGCGCACGCACCAACATCCAGGACAACTGCGTCCTCCACGTCGACGCCGACGCCCCCTGCACCCTCGGCGATGATGTCACCGTCGGCCACATGGCCCTCGTGCACGGTTCCACCGTGGGCAACGGCACCCTGGTGGGCATGAAGGCCGGGCTGCTCTCCCGCAGCGTGATCGGGCCGGGGTCCCTCATCGCCGCCGGTGCGATCGTGCTCGAGGGGCAGGAGATCCCCGCGAAATCCCTCGCCGCCGGCGTGCCAGCGAAGGTGCGACGGGAGCTTTCCGACGAACAGTCCTCCGCCTTCATTCCCCACGCCGGACGCTATGTGCAGACCTCCAAGGCACAGGCCTCCATAAGCGAGACATTGCCGCTGGATGAGGTGCGTTTCAGTTGATTCCCAGGCCGTAGTGGGGGACTGGCAGGCGTGATACTTTGGGGAAGGTAGTGGTCCCACTGCCACCACCCCTCACAACATGGGAGATTCCGATGGGCACACCTTTTTATCATCCGGACAATAACTCGGGCAGCAACTCAGATAACCAGGGTGCCAATCCCAATCCGTGGCAGGGGGAATACCCCCAGCCCCAGTGGAATCAGCCTCCGGCCCACTACAGCCACGCCTCGCAGAGTTACCCCATGCCCCAGTACGGCTACCAGCCACAGCCCGTGCAGAAGAGCATGGTTCTCGCAGCTATTCTTGCCCTGTTCCTGGGGCATCTGGGTATCCACAATTTCTACCTGGGGTATACCCGCGCCGGGCTCGCCCAGCTTGGATTGTCCATCGCGGGGTGGGTCCTTGCCATCGTGCTCATTGGTTTCGTGTTCCTGTTTGTGGTGGGTGTGTGGGCGCTCATTGATTTCATTCTCATCCTGATGCGCAGCGGACGTTTCCGCGTCGATGCCAGTGGAGTGCCGCTTCAGTAGGTTCCGCGCTGCAGCAAGCCCGAAAACACCAACAACTCCGGGGTGACACGATCAGGTCGTGGCACCCCGGAGCTGTTCCACCGCTTATGGAGGCAGTACCCCTCTGTAGCTCTAGTTGCCTGTCCCCTGCTGAACGGGGGTCAGTGCCAGCGGGGTGTTGAGCAGACGGTCCAGCGCGACGGCCCGGGCGGCGGCGCGGACGTTCTCGCGGTGGGTGGGGATCAGGCGGAGTTCGATGTCGCGGTCGTATTCCTTCTTCAGTTCGGCGGCGAAGATGGAACGTCCCTTCTGGTCCTCGGAGAAGGCCGATCCGGACAGGACGAGGGTGGAGGGCTGGAGGTCACGGGCCGCCGCGGCTGCGGCGTGGGCGAGCAGGGTGGCGCGCTCGTCGAGAAGCGTGCGGACCTTCGGGTCGCGGTCGGCGAGGGTGACCAGTTCGGAGAGGGTGTCCGCGTAGGTGCCCTGGTCGGAGACCCGGTTGAGGAAACCCTGGGTGCTCAGTGCGTCCTCGGGGGTCATGCCGCCGGTGTCCAGGGCGGAATCGCTGGTGGCCTGCAGCGGGCCGACGACGTGGACGCCGGTGTCGTTGCTGTAGGCGGCGCCCACGGAGTCATCGGCGTAGAAGGTGAGGGTGACCGGGGTGACCTCGTCGGGGCGGGGCAGGGGTGCGGCCTGCAGTTCGGAGGCGGCGATCGCGGGGATGGCGGAGGCGACGGTGGCGGGCACGCTGAACTGGTAGTTCATGCGTCCGGCGATGTCCACGGCGTCCCACCCGAGGTTGTGGGCGGTGACCACGCCGGCGTTGGTGACCTTGCCGGAGGTGGCCACACCGATGCCGACCAGGGGCAGGTCGATGCCGGTGGTGAGGCGGTTGACGCCGGCGATGAGGTGTTCGATGAAGGTGTCGGGATCCAGATCGATCGCGGATTTCTCCAGCATGTTGTCACGGAGGGTGCGGCCCTTGGTGTCGAACAGCGCGATATAGGATGATCGGGTGCCGATGGCCACGCCCGCATGGATCCAGGGGCTCGGCGCCAACTCCAGGGGGATGTTGGGGCGACCGGGGCCGGTGGACTGCGTGAGGTCGGGGCGTTCCCGGACCAGACCGGCCTGCATCAGTGCGGTGACCGCGCGGGTGACGGTGGGCTGGGACAGACCTGTGGCCTCGACGAGCTCATTGCGGATCAGCTGCTGGCCGAGACGGATATGATGCATGCACTTCGCGGCCGGGGTTGCGGGGCGGGCGAAGGGCGCTGAGGGTGGGGCCTGATTTGGCATGAATAAAACAATAGCCAATCGTAGACAACACTGTCTAATGACACGCCAGTTTCCTAGACTGCATAGTCTATTGTGGGGGTATTGGGCTGGGCCTTTTGTCATGTCACGCGCCTCGGGGGCGAGCTTCTCGACGCCCCGACCACCCCCTCGGCTCACCCCATCCGGGGTGTCGCCGCGAACATGGGGTCACCGTGTCGGGTCGGTTTCCTCCACGGTCGGGTGGGGTCTGCGGTACCGCCAGAAGGACGGTACGCAGATCATACATAGGAAAGTAAGCGTCACCACAGCCACCCCACCCCAGAGGGTGGTCCACCCGGCACCCCAGGGCCCGGCCAGCCAACCATGCAGCACATCGGCCAGGCGGGGCCCGCCCACCACCACGACGATCCACACCCCCTGGATGCGTCCCTGGACATGTTCCGCCGCCGACTGCTGCAGGATGGCATTGCGCACCGCCGAGCTGAACATGTCCGCCATGCCGCCGAAGATCATCATGATCACCACCAGCCATGCCCAGTAGGTGACCCGGCCGGGGCTCATGAGGACGGCTACGCCCGCCAGGGCCACGGCGGCACCCCACGCGATGATGCACCAGTAGACCGCCACGCCCTGCCGACTGATCCGCGAGACCCACCCGGAGAACACCCCACCCAACACCGCACCGATGGCGATGGAGGAATACAGCAGCGACAGCATCATCGTGCCCTCGGCCCCACCGCCGAAATCCACCTCGGCGATCTCCGGGTAGAGGGCGCGGGGCATGCCGAAGACCATGGCGATGAGATCCAGCAGCATCACCATCATCAGCACCGGCTGACCCGTCAGATACTTCAGGCCATCCACCACGCTGGCGAAACCGGCCTTCATCACCTCGCCCACCGGCTTCATCGCGGGCAGGGCCCACACCGCCCACAGGGTCGGCACGATGGAGACCACATCCAGGAAGTACAGCCACCCGAACCCGATCAGCGGGATCAGCACACCGGCGAGCAGGGGGCCGACGATCGCACCGGTCTGCATGAGCAGCATGTTCAGGGAGGTGCCCGCCGCCAGCTGATCAACAGGCAGGAGCCTGCGCAGGATCGCCGTCCGCGTTGGTTGGTTGACCGCGAAGAACGCCTGTTGCAGTGCGAAATTCCCCAGGAGCAACCAGATGTTGGTGTTGCCCATCATGGTCAGCGCCCAGAACCCGGCGGTGGTCGCAATCAGGCCGATGGTGGTGGCGATCAGCACGATGCGTTTATCAAAGGCATCCGCGATCGATCCCCCATAGAGGCCGAAGATCACCAGGGGTACCAGGCCGAAGATGCCGGTGAGGCCCACATAGGCGGAGGAGCCCGTCAGCTGGTAGATCTGCACCGGCACGGCCACCACCGTCAACTGTGCACCCAACACCGTGGCGACATTGCCCAGCCACAACCGTTTGAAGGCGGGCACCCGGAACGGGCGGGTGTCCGCGAAGATATCTCTGAAGCTCACGCGCCACACCTTATCGGAGCGGGCGACGTGCTCCGTCGGTTAGCTTCAGGGGCCCGGGTTCAGGAGCGCGGCATCAGGAACGTGGGTCGTCGGCGAACCAGGCTGCGGCTGTCACCGGGCTGGAATCCCCCTGCAGCAGGGCCTGGATCTGCTCTGCCGCATGCAGCACGGTGGGCAGGTGGAAGTCGTGGGGGAGGGGCTCGTCATCGGTCAGGGTATTCCGGAAGAAGGAGGATCCCCGGCGTACCGGTCCGCCCACCCGGCTCACCGCGATGGTTCCGGCGGCCTCGGATTCCAACAGCACCACCTGCCGGTCCACACCGGATCCGTCTGCTGAGTTCTCCTGCCACACCTGGGGCAGGTGGCGGCAGTAGACATTGCCCAGGCAGAGGGCAATCTCCGCGAAGGAATCCCGCCCCATATGGGAACTGATGCGGAACCGGTACCAGGAATCATGCTCGGTCATGTCGGGGGTCGCTGACTCGCCCTCGGCCGGTGGGTGGATGAGCTCGGCCCAGCTGGCGGCATCAGAACTCTCCTGCTCCCACACCGCGACCGCACCGATCTTCCACAGGTTGCCCAGCATGCGGGTGTGGTCCTCGGTCAGGGCCGGGTGGAAGCCCCGGTAGGTGGTGGGTCGGGAGCTGTCGGGATTGCCCCGACGCTGTCTCCACCCGGCGATATGTGCGGTCTGCCCGGGCACGTCCCCATAGGAGGGGTGGGTTCCGGTGTCCGGATCGGCGACATCCTCACGCAGGTAGTGGGCTATCGGTGGCGCAGTCTCATCCTGCGGATCGCTGAGCAGAATCGGGAGGGCATCCGGGCGCGGTGGGTAGCCCAGCATCTCCCATTCCTCTCCCGCGCGCAGGTCGAGATGCTTGACGACGCGTTCCACCGCCTCCAGACTGTGCGCCCGGTGGATCTGGACCGGGCGTGCCAGTTGAACCGCCGCCTGGGCGGCGTGGTGGATGGAGTAATTCGGCCACGCGCACACCAGCGCGTAGATGAACTGTTCCAACCGGTTCCTGCGCACCGGGTCGGTCTCTGCCTGCACCATGGTGTGGATGTGGGCGTAGTGGGCAGTGGTCATGGCATCTCCTCACCGTTGATCCATTTTGGGCAAGGTTAGCCTAAGCTCCAATGTTCGTCCAGGGTTTCTTCCCACCACCCACCAGACCGTCACGTGACGCGTCACGGGTGAGGAGCGGGGGCGTGGGGGCGTCGTAAAGCAGTCCCCGAACCGGATATTTCCGGACAGACATAAACACGACGAGTGGCAAATAACACAGATATAATCAGGCGCAGTTTCCCTGTCACCACCCCCGAGGAGAATCCATGTCGACCATGCGCCGACTCACCCGTTCCACCACCGCTCTCCTCCTGGCAGGCGGCATGGTTCTGGGCAGCGCCTCCGGTGCGCTGGCCCAGGCCCAGGAAATGGTCATTCCGCTGGACAGTCTCGGTGTGGGGGAATCCACCACCTTCTTCGGTCGCACCGCGGAGGTACCCTTCACCATTCCAGTCCCACCGGGCACCACACCTGAGGTGTTGACCGGCACCTTCCAGCTCCCCGTTGATTTCACCGGTGGGTTCGTGGAGCTCTACAGCGGCGGCAACCTCCTGGCCTCGTTCCCCCTGGCGGCGGAGAACGCCACCGCGGGGGTGGAGATCCCCCTTGATCAGGTGGAGGTGACAGGTGACCGTGCCAGCTTCACCCTCCGGGCCGTCATGGATGTAGAGGGGGATCAGTGGTGCCGTGAGATCCCGGAACTGAGTCTGCTCAACGGTTCGGTGCTCTATTCCGGGGAGGCCGACGCCCCGGAGACCGTGGCGGATTTCCTCCCCCCGATCCTCAGCACCCTGAGCATCTACGTCCCGAGCGATCCTTCACTGCCGGTGCAGCAGGCCGCCCTGGAACTGGCCACCTCCCTCGAATCCGTCTACCGGGCCTCCAATATCGATATCCAGATCCTCGATCTACCCGGTAACCGCATGGAACCCGGCCTGCCGGGAGGGTCGCTTGAACGCCAGATCGTGTTCAGTGGCACGGGTGAACCGGGGATTGAACTGGTCAACGGGGGTGAGGAATCAGCCTTCCTCCGGATCAACGGTGAGGACGGCCAGGTGGGTGACCAGGCACGTCTGCTGGCCGACCCCATTCTCAACCTCACCTCCGACAACCAGGTGACAGCCAGTGGTTTCCCTACCCAGATGCATACCTTCCGGGAGATAGCCACCCTCACTGAGCTGGGATATTCTGCGCTCACAGCAGAGGGCGTCGGCCAGCCGACCGTCTACCTGACCCTTGAGCGCGCCCGGTTCCAACCCTTCGTGGAATCTGCCGATCTGACACTCACCGGCGCCTACACACCACTGGGGGAGGAGCGCGGTGGGGAGATCACCGTAACAGTGGGTGGCAATGTTGTTGACCGGTTCCCCGCGGATGACTCCGGGGAGATCGACCGGGACATCACCATCCCGGGCAACCAGCTCGGCCGCTACACCGACATCGCGGTGGCGTACCGCACCACCGGTGACGTCAGTTGTGGCACCACCCAGCCGGTCGCATTGACCATTGACGGGGAATCCTCGATCACCATCACCGACACCAATGCCCCCAGCCAGGCCGGTTTCCAGGCCTTCCCGGAGGGTCTCCTCCCCACTGTGGATGTGGCCATGTCCGGGGGCACTGCCGCTGATCTCTCCCGTGCTGCCAGCATCCTCACCGGGGTGCAGTCACTGAGCAACGCACCACTGCAGCCACGGATCGTGTCGTGGGACGAAGCGGTGGGAAGCAGCAATCCCACCGTGTTCATCGATGCCGATGGCAACCGGATGGGGGAGATCCCCCGCCACCTGGCCATGACGGACACCACCCTGACACCGATGACCCGGAGCGGTGGCGGTGGCGGGGCCACCGGCGAACCTGGCTCGGAGGATGTCGATTCCGCGCGCCAGCTGACCATGTCGGAGGATCTCTCCGCCGGAAGCCTCCAGGCGGTGTGGGATGCAGGCAACGCCCGCATGATCCTCGCGGCCTCCTCCAACCAGAACCCCGTTCAGCTCGACCGCCTCCTTGACTGGCTCGGTGAGGATACGGCTCGTTGGGCTGGATTGCAGGGTGATGTCCTGGTGCAGGCGGGTGACCGTGCCCCCATGGAATTCCAGGTGGAGACCCAGGAACCCCGCCAGCTCATCGACCGCACCAACCTCATGATCGCCATCGCCGTGGGTGCCCTGATCGTCATCGTTGCGATCGTGGTTCTCCTGGTCGCCATCCGACGTTTCCGCAGGTAATACGGGGTATATCCCGGAGGGGCCTGTCAGGAGGGAAGGGGTCGGCGATGGGTGGGAACCGGTGCGGGAACTACCGTGCTGGAACTCATGCGGGAAGTCTTCCCGTAACGGCAAATCACCTGTATAGTTTCTGGAATACAATATCGTTTGCACCGGGGCTTTGAGGAGTGCCGATGTTCCTTCCGCGAACTGTGTTCCACCGCGCCATCTCCCGGGTCATGCCCCGCACCCTCGCTGCTGCGCTGGCCACCGGTCTGATGCTGTCCGCCTCATCCGGTGTACCTGCCCTGGCGCAGGACAACCCCGGCCAGCAGGACACTGACCCGGCACAGGGCACCATCATCACCACCGGTGATCTCGGGCTGGGGGAGAGCACAACCTTTCTCGGTCGCACCACCAAGGTGCCCTTCAGCATCATGGTGCCTCCCGGAACCACCCCGGAGGCGCTGACCGGCACCTTCCAGCTCCCGGTTGATTTCAGTGGGGGAGTCATCGAGCTGTACAGCGGTGAGCGGTTGCTCACCTCCCTGCCGCTGGAGGTACAGGACAACCTGGCTGCCGTGGAGATCCCTCTCGACGGGGTTCCGGTGGAGGAGGGCCGCGCGGACTTCACCCTCCGGGCGGTCATGGATGTGGTCGGGGACCAGTGGTGTCGGGAGATCCCGGAGCTGACCTTCCTGGACGGGGCGGTCCGGTATTCCGGGCAGAGCATCAAGCCCACGGTCGTCGCGGATTTCCTCCCGCCTGTTCTCCGGACGTTGAGTCTCTACATCCCGGTTCAGCCCTCGGAGGCCGTGCAGCAGGCCACACTGGAGGTGGCCACCTCACTCGCCTCCGTCTACCGTGCCTCCGGCGTGGAGGTCCGGGTGGTGGGCCTGCCGGAGGGAAGTGCCCAACCCAGTGCACCGGCGCGTAGCGGGGAGAGACAGATCGTGCTCACCGACACCGGCATCGCCGGGATAGAGCTGATCAACCCCGGTCAGCAGAATGTGTATCTCCGGATCAACGGCCGGGATGAGCAGGTGGCTGATCAGGCACGCCTGCTCACCGACTCGCTTCTTCCACTCGCAGCTGACCAACAGGTGACGGGCGCCGGGTTCGGGGCGGTGCCGGGTGTCTCCACCGACATGGCCACCCTGACTGAGCTGGGTAATTACAATCTCTCCTCCGAGTCGGTGGGGGGTACCGCTGTGCGGGTGGGTATTGAACGCTCCCGGTTCCGGCCTGTCATCGAATCCGCCGACATCCACCTCACCGGTAGTTACACCCCGCTGCCGGATGCCAACAACGGGCAGATCAGCGTCCGGGTGGGGGACACGGTCCTGGACTATTTCACCGTGGATGATTCCGGTGAGATCGACCGGAAATTCACCCTCCCCGGGGAACTCGCCGACCGGTACACCGAGCTGGTGGTGGAATACCGGACCACCGGTGTTCTCACCTGTGGTGACACCCAACCGGTGGGGCTGACCATCAACGGTGACAGCCTGATCACCACCCAGCACACCGATGTTCCGATTCTCTCCGGTTTCCGGTCGCTGCCGCAGATCTTCCAACCCACGGTGGACGTCGCGATGACCCAGGGTGATGTGTCCGATGTGTCGCGGGCGGTCAGTCTCCTGACCGGGGTGCAATCCCTGAGCACCACCCGGGTCCGCCCACAGGTGGTGACCTGGGAGGAGGCAGCAACCAGCACCCGTCCCACGGTGTTCATTGATGCCGAGGGCGAGCGCGCCCGGGAACTGCCGCGTTACCTCTCGGAGGCCGGGACCACCCTCACAGTGGCCACCCGTGATGGATCCGGCGTGGCAGCCGACGAACTGACACAGGAGGAGAAGGATCGGGCACGTCAGCTCACCACAACCGCGAATCTGCCGGCTGGTGGACTCGAGGTTGTCTGGGACGCTGAGGCAGGCCGCATGATCATGGTGGCCTCCTCCAATCGGAACTCCCGGCAGTTGGACGGTGTGATCCGGTGGCTGGATGAGGACAACACCCGCTGGGCGGGGTTGAACGGTGATGTCCTGATCCAGGTGGTGGACCGCACGCCTGTGGAGCTCGAGGTGGCAGGCCGCCCTGCTACATCGAACACTGCGACCACATGGGTGGCGGTGGCGGTGGCCGCTGTGGTGATTGCGGTGGTGGTTTCCGTGACGCTGCTCGTGTCCCAACGGTCCCGGCGATCCCGGCAGTCCCAGCGGGGTCAGGGATCACTCGGTAGCCGCCGCGCAGGCCGACCTGGACGCGGATAGGTGGGGCGGTGATGGCTGCTGAGATCACCAACCCGGGGACCACCAACCCGGGTACACCACCCGCACAGAGCGTATCGACGACCCGCTGGCTGCGGGGAAGGCCAGGCATCCGGTCATACACGCTGCGGGGATGGATCCTGGTGTTCAGCCTGGTCGTGGCGTTCCACGATACCTTCTCACGGGTGTTGGAGATGGGTTTCATCGGCTTTGAACATGACATCCTGCTCGTTTTGTTGATGGCGGCCGTATTGTTCATGGGGCTCGACCGCACCCGGGCGCGTGCCCTGGACATCCACGACCGCGAGGTGGATTACATCGTCGGCTGCATGGCGTTGATCATCGCCATCACCGTCAAGACACAACTGCTGCCACGCTTCGTCGAGTGGGATGCCCTCCTGCGGTTGGATATCCTTGCCATCCTGGTGTTCGTCTTCGGTGCCTCCGGACTGCTCTATGGCATGCGGTCCACCCTGCACTTCGGACCCGGGTGGGCATTGTTGTTCCTCTACAACCCGCCGGTTCACCTGATCGTCAGCACCCTGCTCGGTGGTGGATGGTGGGGGACCGCGATGGCCAATACGCTCGGTCTGGCACTGGCTGTGTCGGTCGCGCTCAACCGGGATCTGGTTCAGAAGATCTACTTCGGTGTCTTCGCACTGGTGGTGGGAATGATACTGGCCACGGTCATGTGGCTGCTGAATCCCCCGCCCTTCTATCTCACCCACGTGCCGGGGATTGTCGCCGCCGTTGTTGTTGTGTACAACACCTCCCGTGGCAACCCCGGGCAGTGGTCCTTCCTCCGGTGGCGTATCCCCACGGTGAAGGACACCCGCTGGGCCACCATCCTGATCCTCATCGCCGTGGTGGTTCTGGCCGTCAACCCCGTGCCCCGCAGTCCCTGGTCCCCGGACCTGCTGCCGGAGGGCCCGGTGGCACCCTCGACCCCGGGGGTTTCCGTGTCCCCTGACTGGGAGGTCACCGGTTACCGGGAGTACGAATGGGCCAGCCGGTATTTCGGTCCGGGTTCCTCCCTGGTGAGGCAGGAGCTCACCAGCCGCGAGTACAACCCCGACTGGGATCAGTCCGGGTTGGCGCGCACCGTGGTGGTGGATACCCTGTTGGCCACTGATTACTACCAGGCCCGTGCTTTTGGCGATGAAACCCTCTATTCGACCCTGACCGGTAGGAAATCAGAATCGCGGACGGTGGACCTCGGGTACGGGATTTCAGGGCGCGTGTACACGGTGTTGGATGAATCGGACTTCCTCACCTACACCAAGCTGGTGTTCTCCTGGACCCGGGAGGACAGTGTGGTGGAGAACATCAGCGTGATCGCGGTGGATGACCACCGTCCGGAGGCCCGTTTCCCCCAGTTGGCACCGTCCCTGGGGCTGATGTTCACACAGGTGTTCACCATTTTGTTGCGTGGTAATGCGGTGACCGTGGACACCCAGACCGAGTACAAGGACATGGATCTGGTGACCACTGTCGCCCGCGATATCGTCGGCTGGCAGATGGAAAGGGACAGAGGGGAGAGGGACCAATGATTCTCACACTGGATTCCCCCGAGGAGGACAAGCGCCGGGCGCTCATCCACGCCATCGACGGACTCCGGCGCCAGGATCCGCTGGTCTCCGCCGCGGTGGCCTTCACCCGGGGACAGAAGATCTTTTTCATCACCGGCGGGTTGGTGTTCCTCCTGCTCGCCGTGCTGGCACCCCTGGTGGCACTGATCGTCATCGCGGGTCTGTGCACCCTGATGTACGTGGTCACCCTCACGGACCGCTTCATCATGTTCCGCAAGGGCCTGCGTGCCGACGCCATCATGAGGGTCACCGATGAGGAGGCCCTTGCCGTACCGGTGGAACGGTTGAAGGCCTATACCATTCTCGTGCCCGCCTATGGGGAGCCGGAGGTGATCACGCAGCTGGTCACCGCCATGAATTCCTTCGACTACCCACCCCATCTGCTCCAGGTGCTTCTCCTGCTGGAGGAGGATGACCTGCCCACCATCGAGGCTGCGGAGCGGGCCAATCTGGGGGAGATCTCCACCATCATCAAGGTGCCGCCGGCCCAGCCACGCACCAAACCGAAGGCCTGCAACTATGGACTGCATTTCGCCACCGGGGAGATCGTCACCATCTTCGATGCGGAGGACATCCCCGATCCACTGCAGCTGCGCCGGGTGGTGGTGGCCTTCGAGAACTCCCCCGCGAATACCGTGTGCGTGCAGTCCCGGCTGTCCTATAGGAATGCCCGACAGAATCTCCTGACCGGGTGGTTCACCATTGAATATGACGTCTGGTTCAATTTCCTGCTGCCCGGCATCATGCGTATGCAGGCGCCGGTGCCCCTCGGTGGCACCTCGAATCACCTGGTGACGGAGGTGTTGCGGGAACTGGGGGCGTGGGATCCGTACAACGTCACCGAGGATGCGGATCTGGGTGTGCGTATCGCCGCCCGTGGTTACCGCACCGCGGTTCTGGATTCGGTGACCTGGGAGGAGGCGAACTCCGACACCATCAACTGGTTACGGCAGCGGTCCCGCTGGTACAAGGGCTACCTCCAGACCTGGTTGGTGTACATGCGCCGCCCGCGGTGGTTGGTGCGTGAACTGGGTGTGCTTCCTGCTCTCCGGTTCACCTTCCTCATGGCCGGCACCCCGATCGTCGCGGTGTTGAACCTGCTCTTCTGGTATCTGTCCCTGACCTGGATTCTCGGGCAGCCCGCCACCATCGCCGCGATGTTCCCGCCTCTGGTCTACTACCCGGCGCTGATCTGTCTGATCCTGGGCAACGCCGCCACCATGTACATGAACCTCATCGGGTGCCGGGAGGGGCGTGATCCGTTGCTGGTGGTGGCGGTGCTGACCTTCCCCGTGTACTGGCTGCTCATGAGCATCGCCGCGTTGAAGGGCACGTGGCAGCTGATCACCCGTCCCTCCTACTGGGAGAAGACCGCCCACGGACTGGAGGCATGATGGTGGGTGGGAATCCTGCTCTCATCGGCGTGCCTCAGGCTGCCCGCATGCCACGTCTGGCGCGGTCCTCCCCGGCGTCGCCCAGCACGATGGTGCCGGATTTCCCGGACCGGAGGGACTGGCGCAGGCAGGGCGTGGTGGTCTTTATGGGCACCCTGGCGATCTACCTGGCGGTGGCGTGCTGGCTGGCGCTGGATGTCCGGTACTACCTGGGTGATGCCCTCTCCCGTACCCAGGCGGCGGAATCCATCCTGTATTCGCGCAATCCCAACCTGTCGGTGATGGGGTTCATCTTCACCCCGCTGACCACCCTGGTGCAGCTGCCACTGGCGGCGGTCGCGCCACATCTCCCGGATCTCACCCGCACCGGGCTCGCCGGGGCGGTGGTGTCGGTGGTGTTCATGGCGGGTGCCTGCCGCCAGCTGTGGTTGATCGCGGCTGAGCGTGACATCCCCCGGTGGTACGCGGTGGCGGTGGTGGTCATGTTCGCCCTCCACCCGATGATTGTGCTCTATGGGGCGGTGGGCATGAGTGAGGCCCCGTTCATCTTCGGGGTGTTGTGGGCCTCCCGGCGTCTGATCCGGTGGACCTCCACCGATGACGTCCATGATCTCATCACCGCCGGTTTCGCCCTCGCGGTGGCCTTCCTGGCCAGGTATGACGCCCTGGTGATGGCGTTCGTGGTCATGCTGCTGGTCGGTGCCATGACCTGGCGGGACCGCCGCCGGCGCGGATGGAATGACCCGGCGGGTTTCGCCTTCCTGGACATGCTGGTCCTGGTGTGGCCCATCGCCCTGGCGTTTGTGACCTGGACCGGCGCCAGCTGGTTGTCCACCGGTGAACTGCTGGCACAGTTCACCTCGCAGTACGGCAACGCGGCTGTCATCAGGCAGGAGGGGGGTGGTGAGACCGGCCTCCAGGCGCTTGTCGACGCCCTCACCCGCACCCTCCTCATCTCACCGGCGTTACCATTACTCCTGGCCGTAGTGATCATTGCGTCCATAAGGCGCGGGGACCGTGAACCGCTGTTGCCGACGGTGATGATGGTGACGGTGTTGGCCTTCCAGATCCTCACCCACGCCCTGGGTTCCACCTTCGGTCTGATGAGGTTTTTCATCATCGCTGTTGCCCTGACTGCGGTCCTGCTCATCCAGTTGTTGCCACCGGGCGGGAGATTCCCCACGCTCCGTCCGGGTGCCCTCTACCGGGAGCGACCACGGGCCCGCACACCCTGGGTCAGTGTGCAGGTGTTCGTCCTCCTGCTTGTTGCGGCCGGCATGGCCGTCACCACCACGGGGTTGGGGTCCCCGCGGTGGGCACCCCAGGAATTCGCCCTGGCCCAGGTGATCCCCCTGGCGGACAAGGGCACCCTCGCGGAACAAGAACGCCGGATCCGGGTGCTCAAGACCTTCAGCACCGAACGCTATATCGCCGATCACCTGGACTCCCTCAACCTCGGGGAGAGCACCGTGGTGACCTCGGTGGTCAAGAGCTTCGCGGTGCTGAACGCCTCGGGGAATCAGAAACAGTTCGTGATCCCCTCCGATGAGGATTTCATCACCATCCTCAACAACCCCTCCGGGTCCGGGGTGCGGTATCTCCTGGTCTCCGAACCGGATCCCGGTGGGGTGATCTGTCCGATCAACCTGCGCTACCCGGACCTCTATGACACCGGTGCGGGTATCGCCACCCTGGAACTGGAATTCAAGAACCAGGGCGTGGGGCAACCCAACTGGAGGTTATACCGCGTCCTCAGTGTCCCGGTGGGGCAGTAGGATCAGACTGAACCCGTATCCACCCTCATCCCCGTATTTTCAGGAGCCCCCATTGGCACGCAGGTTAAAGGACACTCTGCCCAAGAGGTTCCACCGACTCGTGGAGAACCGCGATGTGGAGGCCCTGAAGGATGTCTTCGATGACCGCTCCCCGGACGCCCGTGACCGCGAGGGAAACACCGCGCTGCATCTGGCGCAGGTGCCGGAGGAGATCAAGATCTGGCTGCTGGACCAGGGGGCGGACATCAATGCCCGCAATGCCGATGGTGACACACCCCTGCACACCCATGTCGCGGCCCCGGAGGCGGATCCCCGGTTCCTCCTGGAGCGGGGCGCGGACGTGGACCTGGAGAACAACCGGGGTGAGAACCCGACCTTCGCCGCCGCCTCCTCGCCGGAGATGATGGACCTGCTCATCCGCGCCGGGGCGGATCCCCACACCCATAACGAGGTGGGGGACACCCCGTTGATCGCCGCGATCAGGACTGCGGAGCCGAGCCGGATCCCGGCGCTTGCGCAGGTGGTCAGGTTATTGGATCCCCATCTCTCCATCCAGCGGGACCTGGAGATCACGCGTGACGGCGTCATCGACCTGGGCCACCGCTTCGAGAGCATCCGTGACGCCTATGACCCGGCCACCGTGGATCAGGTCGCCCGGGAGCTCGCATTCCTCTATGGGGTGTTTGATGTCGCGGAGGAGGAACAACCCACCCGCCCGGTGCGTCACGACGGCACCAGCCCGATCACGTTGCCGGGACGGACCTGGCAGGAACAGTTCATCGCGGCGTGGGATTTTCTCGTTCCGGTGACCGGCAGGCCCCGTTCGCTCCAGGGCGAGGCGATCCGCATCGCCGGTGTCATCGCCGATGAATTCCACGGGAATGACGGGGTGAACTGGGATGATGACCACCGGCGCATGGCCCGGGCACTCCTGGACATCACCGCGCAGGGCACCCCACTGGGTGAGGATGACGCCGCGGAGCTCGCGGCGGCGGTGAAGAGGGTGCGAAAGGGGAAGCCCTCAGAATCGGACGTCGACAAGCTTCCCCGTCTGGCCACCGCCTGGGTGGCGGCCAACCCGCGCCCCCGCCCGTTGGGCGAGACCACCTACGAGCGCTAATCGACGCCCCACCCACCACGACCGACACGAAAAGGGGTGAGGAGACCACAATCCGGTTGCATGTTTTTCCGCTCCAGGCCCTATCCTGATTCCTCGTGCTCACCATCGCCTCCGTTCTGCTCATCTCCGTCCTCATCGGTGCCGTCCTCCAGCGCATCACCGGCCTGGGTGTCGGCCTGGTCGCGGGACCGGTGCTATCTGCAGTGCTCGGCCCGGTCGCCGGCATCACGATGGTGAACGGACTATCCATCATCAATGCCGTCAACAATGCCTGGTCCGTGCGCAAACGCACCGACTGGAAGAGGTTCCGCATCCTCGCCGGTGCCCTCGTGGTGGGATCCCTGCCCGCCGTGCTGGTGGTTCACCTGCTCAATGGGCCCTGGCTGTTCATCATCATCGGTGCGCTCGTGCTGCTGGCGCTGAGCATCTCCCTGTTCCCCACGGAGCGGTTCCGCATCAATGAGCATGCCAAGGGGCCGATGATTCTCTTCGGCATCATCGGTGGTTTCATGTCCACCGTCGCTGGTATCGCCGGTCCCGCCCTCACGGTGTACGCCCGCCTCAGCCGGTGGGATTACCGCGATTTCGTGGCCACCCTCCACCCGATTCTGCTGGTGGCCAACACCGTGTCCTTCCTGCTCAAGGTCGTGCTCATCGGTGGACTCAACTTCGGTGAAACCCCGGCCTGGTTGTGGATCGCGGCGGTGGCCATGATCTTCGTCGGTGCCTGGTTCGGTGACCGCCTCAATGACAGGATCTCCACCCCGATGGCCAAACGCCTGGCCACCATCCTCGCCGCAGCTGGCGCCGCAGTGGTGCTGGTCCGGGGTCTGATGGGGTTGATCTAACAGGAGAAAGATTTCCGCGATCGCGACTGGGGTGGAGCCGCAGGTGTCCTTACTCACGTATGGGCCAGTGCCACTGCTGGAAACGCTCTAATTTACGGTCCATCCGAAGGCTTGAGGTTGTTTCTTAAAAACAACCCAGCAGTTTTCGCTGCAAGTCCGCATGCACTAGGTCTCGTGTCTGCCCCCTATTTACAACACCTTGCGATCCCCGCGATACACGCAATCTCCACGAGGCGGAAAAGTAGTGTTTCTAGACAATTGTTGCCCGATCAGTATTCAGCCTCCCTCAGATGGGAGGAGATAATGAAACCTCCTGGCCGTCGGCGCAATTTTATGTTCAGGCGCTTTGCTTCTGGTGATGTTCTGGAACCGTCCAGGCCGCGATTAGAGTGGTCAGCGGCACTGCCAGAGTCAGTGCCAGGGCGCCAACCCCGGAGCGTAATAGTTCTGTGGCCATGATGTCACTGGTCAGGATCTGTGACAGGGGACGATTGGCCACACTCAGTAATAGCAACAGTGGGAGGGCCGCACCGGTATAGGACAACACCAGGGTGTAGACCATGGAGGAGATATGGTCCCGGCCCACCTTCATCGCCCCGATGAACAGTCGCCAGGGGCTGGCCTGCGGATCCAGCTGGGCGAGTTCATTGACGGTGGAGGACTGGGAGATGGTGACATCGTTGAGTACACCGAGGGTGCCGATGATGAACCCGCACAGCATCAACCCCAGAATCGAGACCTCCGGCAGGTAGACCAGGATGTTGAGGTTGTCCTGGGAACCCAGGCCCCGGAGATCAGTGCTGTCGATCGCCACGTGCGCCAACAGCGCGGCGATGCCCAGCGCGATGAGGGTGCCGCCCAATGCGGAGGCTGATTTCCAATTCACCCCGTGAACCAGGGGTACCACCACGATGAGGATGGCGGCACCGGTGACAATGGCGAGGGCGAGGGCATCTTCCCCCCGGGCCAGGGAGGGGAGGAGGAACAATGCGATGCCGGCAAAGGTGACCACCAGTCCTCCCAGTGCACGGACACCCCGCCATGCGGCGAAGAGGATGATGGTCAGGGCGATGACCACTGCCCACACCAGCAGGGTGGAACCACGCTGATAGTCGGAGAAGGTGTACACCCGGGATCCGTCCTCCGTCACGGTTTCGGTCAGCAGGATCTCATCACCGGTTTCCAGGACGGGCTCACCGGACATCCCGTAGGTGACGAGCATGGTCCGCAGCCCCTCGTTCTCCCCGGAGGTCAGGTCGACCAGTGCGCGTCGGCACCGTTCATCAGATGGTTGCAGCGGCACCGCGGGGGAATCGGCGAAGGCAGTGCCTACCGACGGGGAGTTACAGGCAAGATCATCAACCAGCGTCACCGTCCCCTCCACCTGTGTGTGGTTGAGGTTGAAGGCGGTGGCGAATTCCGGGGAGACAGCCGGCTCCTCGGCGACGGGCCACAATCGCCACACACCGATCATCGTGGCGACCACAGAGATGAGGAGGAAACCCAGTAGTGCTACCCGCCACCACGAGAGTTTCCTGGTTCCCCTGTCCGGTGCTGCAGGTCGTCCCACGGCCGTCTCCCCGCACGTTTAATATCCCAACCGGTTGCGGGCTCAATGATAACGTCTCAGGCCATGCCGTTTCGACGAGCGACCGTCGCCGCCCGCGCCGCACCCCTGTTCCATGGATCACCATGTCCGGGCAGGACGTGCCTGGCCTTTGTGGCGCCGATGGCCTCCAGTGAGTTCAGTGCCCGGGAGGCATCAGCGGTGGCGGCTCCCGCCACCACCCGGGGTCCGGTCAGGGCGGTGTAGGGATCGAGGGTGACCAGGGCGTCGCCACTGATCACCGCGTCCCGGTCCGGCAGGTGCAGGGCCACATGCCCATAGGTATGGCCCGGGGTGGCGATCACCGTGGGGCGACCCGGGACCGCCAGTTCCTCACCTACAGCCAGTGATTTCACTTCATTGATGCCCCGGATGAAGGGCACCCCCGCGAGCAGCATCGGTCCCAGTACGGTCAGGGCCTTCGGGTAACGCAGGGGGTAGCGCACAATGGGGCTTTCATGGGCATAGCGGAAGGGGTGGGCCGCCAGCTCATGGTCCCTGCTGTGGGCGTAAACCGGTAATCCCGTCTGCCGGATCAGGCGGCGTGCCATGCCCACATGATCGAAGTGGGCGTGGGTGAGCACCAGGGCGGTGATGTCGTCCAGCTGATAACCGAGGGTGTGCACCGCATCCTGCAGGTGGCGCCAGGTGCCGGGGAGGCCGGCGTCGACAAGCGTGAGCCCCTCATCGTCCTCGATGAGCCAGCAGTTGACGTTCGCATGCTGGATGAGATGGACGCCCTCGGCGACATCGGTGCGGAACATGGACAACCTCCTGAGCTGTGTCAGTGTGCGTTGTCCCCGATGCTACCCATGCAAAGGAATGCATGTGGGGGGTTGGGCGTCGACAAGCTCCCTAGAGGGAGCGCGAGGACAGCAAGCTGGAACCCGGGATGGGCTCGCCGGCGTCGTTGCCCAGGGCGACGATCCGGTTGTCGGCATCCACGTGGACGATATTGGGCTGGTAGGCGCGGGCCTCGGCATCGGTGGCCTGCAGATAGCTCATGATGATGACCAGATCACCCGGGTTGATCAGATGGGCGGCGGCACCATTGATGCAGATGCTGCCGGTTCCGGCATCGCCGGTGATCACATAGGTCTCAATGCGGGCGCCGTTGGTGATGTCCACGACGGCGACCTTCTCGCCCTCGATGAGGCCGGCGGCATTGACCAGGTCGGCGTCGATGGTGATGGAGCCGACATAGTCAAGGTCGGCCTGGGTGACGGTGGCGCGGTGAATCTTGCTACCGAGGATGGTGCGCAGCATGTAGGGGTCCTTCAGTGGGGGGGTGCGTTCCGGGCATCACTCCTCCCGCACACGGTCTCCGCGGATCCCGGATGGGGGAGTGGTGAAAATAATGCCGTTAAGGGTAGAGCCTGAATGCCCGCAGGTCAAAGACACTGAACCCTGGTGGGGTGGATCGGGCGGGCAGGGGGTGTCCGCGGCACCGATGGCCACGGTGCAGGCGTCAGGGGACATTATGGCTGATCGCACCACTGTGGCGGAAGAGGAGACGCAGAAAATATTGCGAATCCGCAACAACGGGTCCTTCCAGGTGGGATTAAGGGCGCGGAGTAGCTACGATAGCAATCTATGACTCTCGAGAGTTCTGTACAACGTTCTCCTTCCCTGCTGGACGCCTCATGTGAGGTGTACGTCCATGATCTGGCGGCACTGTCGCCGACCGATGCGACGGCCTGGGGTATCCCCGGTTTCGAGGGTGAGCTTCAGGATTTTTCGCCTGACTATTGGAACGCCATCGCCGAACGCAACCGCGACATGGTCGCCGATGTCGATGCCTTCGATGACGGCACCGATGACAATGATGATGAGGAAGACTTCGACGACGTCGACCGCGTCACCGCCGATGTCCTGCGTGACCGCGTCTGCCTTGATCTCGCCCTCCACCACCAGGGTGAGACCCTGCGTCTGCTCAACAACATCGACTCCCCGGTCCAGACCATCCGTGACACCTTCCTGATCATGCCCAATGACACGGCCGAGGATCTGGAGAATATCCGTGAGCGTCTCTCCCGGGTCCCCGATGCCCTCCACGGTTACTGCGAGTCACTCGCGGAGGCCGCCGGCCAGGGTCGTGTTGCGGCGCTGCGTCAGGTGGAGGAGGTCATCTCCCAGTGTGAGGACCTCGCAGAACCCGATTCCCTGCTGGACAGCCTCGGTCTGCCTGAGGCGGATCCCATCGTGGAAAGCGCCCAGGAGGCCTTCGCCCGTGTCGCCGCGTGGCTCGGGGAGCAGCTCGCGCCCCACGCCCCACACGAGGACGCCGTGGGCCGCGACCGCTATGAGCAGTTCTCCCACCTGCATGTCGGTGAGGTCGTTGACCTCGATGATGCCTACCGCTGGTCCCTGGAACGACTCCGGGAGATCGAGGCGGAGCAACAGCAGCTGGCCACCCAGCTCTATGGGGCAGGCACCACCGTCCGCGAGGCCCTGAAGAAGCTCAACGCCGATGAGCGTTACCTGATCACCGGCACCGATGCCCTCCAGGAATGGATGCAGAACATCGCCGACCAGGCCATCCGCGACCTCAACGGCCGGTACTTCGCCATCCCCGAGCAGGCCAAGACCATCGAATGCCTCATCGACCCGGCCGGCACCGGTGGCATCTTCTACACCCCACCCAGTGATGACTTCACCCGCCCGGGCCGCATGTGGTGGTCCGTGCCCAAGGGGCAGGAGACCTTCCACACCTGGCAGGAACTGACCACCGTCTTCCATGAGGGCGTGCCCGGCCATCACCTGCAGATCTCCCAGGCGCTCGCGGAATCCACCAACCTCAACCTGTGGCGTCGCCTCGTGGCCTGGAACGCAGGCCACGGTGAGGGCTGGGCCCTCTACGCCGAGACCCTGATGAAGGAACTCGGTTACCACGAGGATCCCGGCACCCGCATGGGCTACCTCGACGCACAGCGTCTGCGTGCCGCCCGCGTGGCCATTGACATCGGCGTCCACCTCGGCAAGAAGAACCCCGAGGCCACCGGCGCCTGGGATGCCTCCTACGCCCGCAGCTTCCTCCGCGAAAACACCTCGATGACCGAGGCCAGCCTCTCCTTCGAGCTCAACCGCTACCTCGGGTGGCCCGGCCAGGCCGCCTCCTACGCCATCGGCCAGCGCCTGTGGCAGCAGCTTCGCGACGACGCCCTCACCCAGGGCATGACCCTCGCCGATTTCCACAGCACCGCCCTGTCCTATGGCAGCATTCCGATGTCGATTCTCCGCAATCAGATCCTGGACTAGGCCTGCTCAAACTCCCGCCCCCCCATAGGCGTAACGGGTGTGACACAAGGGGTCAGTTCCCGGCGGGCAGGCCGGCGCTCAACCTCTGCGCAGAATCAGGCGCAGGATGCCGGGCAGCCAACCGGCGATGAGCAGGATGGCCAGCAGACGGATGATCTGGATGGTCACCACCACCGGCCCGGCATCCCCCTCGGAGGACAGCGCCAGGACCGTCTCCAGGGCGCCGGGGCTGGTGGCCAGGTAGGCCTCGAAGTAGCTGATATCCAGCCAGAACACCAGCAGCACGGCGGCCGCGGCGCAGACTGCCAGCAGGGCGACGATGAACAGAATCGTCGCGGGCAGCTGCCGGGAGAAGGCCTTCAGTGCCGTCATGTTCAGACCACCGCCGCACATCCATCCAATCGCCAGGAAGGCGAGGATCTTGAACAGCGAGGGTGGTTCGAGGTTCACCTCCAGAGGGAACACCAGGCTGAGGGTCACGGTGAGTACCAGGGGCCCGAGGATCGCCGGTGACGGCAGTCGAAGCAGCCGGCCGAGCGGTTCCCCGACGAGGATGATCAGCCCCAGCACCGCGAGGGAGACGACGCTTGTCGACGTCCCGAACTCACCCAACCCGAACACGGCCAGGGGGCTCTCCGTCCCCTGATCGGAACCCGCTCCATAGGGCGCGAAGAAGGTGGTGACCAGCGGCAGGGAGACCGATACCACCAGCAGCCGCAGATACTGACTGAGTGCGACATAACGGAAATCCGCACCCAGGTCCTTCGCCAGCACCGGCATCACGGAGGCACCACCGGCGAGCATGGACAACACGCCGGTCTCGGGCAGGATCTCCGGCCGGGAGCGGGATAACAGCAGTCCACCGATGATGCCCACGGTGACGGTGAAGAAGGAGATGACCAGCCCGGGTGCCAGATAACGCAGCAGTTCCTGCCCCGGTGCGCTGATGAGGGGCAGGGCCGCCAGCACCGCGATGATGGACCGGCCGAAGATGTGCACACCCCTGGTCAGGGGCAGATCCTCACCCGTGACGAGGGCACACGCCCCGGCGACGATGATGCCCGCCAGGATCCACGAGGCCGGGATGTTGACCAGGGTGAACAGCCACCCCACCGCCACGGACAGGGGTGCGACGATCATCCACCGCACCGCGGTCACCTTGCGGGCGGGTTGGGATGTGTCCTCTGGTTCCGGATCGCTCACCCTGGGCCGGTCTCCTTATGGGGGATGTGTGTTTTTAGGTGGCCTTCACTGTAGCAGCGGGGTCAGCGCATCCGGGGTGGGAGATCAGGGGAGAGGGGAGCGTCGTGAAGCAGGCGTCGTCGAGCGCGCCCCGGCGGGCACCTCCGCGGCGAAACCCGCCCCGGTCGGTTAAGTCCATGCTTATACTTTTCCCATTTATCCGGATGTGGAGGGTGTGGGGCATGGGTGTGGATCTCGCTGCAGGTGGTTGGGCGGTGCTCATCGCCGGGGCGGCGGTGGCCGGGTGGATCGATGCGGTCATCGGTGGTGGCGGCCTGGTGCTCATCCCCCTGATCCTGGCGGTGATGCCGCAGTTGGCGCCGGTGACCGCGCTGGCGGTGAACAAGGTGGCGGCGGTGACGGGCACGGCATCGGCGGCGGTCACCATGGTCCGGCGGGTTCGCCCACCGCTCAAACTGCTCGCCATCTACGTTCCGGTGGCGCTGGTGTGTTCCGGCCTGGGGGCGCTGGCGGCCAGTTCGCTGGATAAACAGGTGATGCGGCCCCTGATCATTGTGCTCATGCTGGTGGTCGGGGTGTTCGTGGCGTTCCGGCCGTCATTCGGCACAGGCGAGAGCCGTGACCTGCCGACGGGGTGGCGCCTATGGATGGCCATCGGTGCAGTGGGCCTGATCGCGGGTTATGACGGCATCTTCGGGCCCGGCACGGGCATGTTCCTCATCATGGCGTTCACGGCGCTACTATCGCAGAATTTCCTCACCTCGGCGGCGATGGCGAAGGTGGTTAATACCTCCACCAATGTGGGGGCGTTGATTGTATTCATCACGGGAGGGCATGTGTGGTGGCAGTTGGCACTGGTGTTGGCGGTGGCGAATGTGGTCGGTGCGCAGCTGGGTGCGCGCACTGTTTTAGGTGGTGGGACCAGGTTGATCAGGTATGCACTGCTGACTCTGGTGGTGGTGATGTGCGCCTACCTGGGGTGGCAGCAGTATCAGGGCATCTAGACCAAGCGGTACAGATTTCAGCAAATTACTGGGTGATTTCCGGGTGAAACGTAACAATCGTTTCTACACTGGTGCCTATGACAAAGACTCAACTTGACAGCCACTTCGCTGAAGTGTCCGAGGAGCCTCCAAGTACGGTGCAGGATACCGGGTTGCCACTCCACCCTGAGGTGAGGGGTGCCACCGGCATCATCCAGGATCTCTCCACGGCATTCACCGTGGTGACCGTTCTGGTGGAGGAGGACTCCGATCCGGAGGATTTCCCGGCCCTGATCTCAGGTGCGGCGTCCTCGGCCAGGATCCTGGGTATGGATGAGTTGCATGTGATCGCCCCGGCCCGCCATCTGCCCAAACTGGCGGTCGCGGCAGCGGAGATCGCCGATGAGTTGCCGGAGACCTTCCAGTTCTGCGAGGCGGAGACCTGCGCGCATGAGCATCCGGAGGATGCCACCGTGCTCACCGCGGGATCCGTGCTCAGCCTGGGCCGGAAGCTCGCCGAGTCTTAATCCTCACCCACCCCAGGGAGCTTGTCGACGCCCTCCAGCGTCCGACCAGCTCCCTTTTTCATGGCCGAGTTACATCCTCTTCTTCACCCTCGCGGTGGCCGGCGCGGTCCATGGATCCTCCGGCCAGGGATGACGGGGATAACGTCCCCGCATCTCCGCCCGCACCTGGGCATAGGGCCCGGACCAGAAACTGGCCAGGTCATCGGTGACCGCCAGGGGACGACCGGCGGGGGAGAGCAGATGGAACTGCACCGGCAGGCCACACAACTCCGGGGAGGTGTCCAGGCCGAAGCATTCCTGTAGTTTCACCCGCACCACGGGGCGCCCCTCTGCGTAGTCGATGCGGTGGCGGTTGCCGCTGGGCACGGTGAGGTGGGTCGGTGCCAGTTCCTCCATGTGGCTGGCCTCCGGCCAGGGCAGCAGACGCTGCAGGGCCGGGTGGAGATCAATCCTGTCAATGGGTCTGCCCGTGGCGATCTGCTCCAGCTCCGGGCCCAGCCACAGGTGGACATCGGCGGCCTCGATATCCGGCCATGGTTCCCCGAGGTGCTCATGCAGGAAACGCAGGCGGTGCGCCAGGGCCGCGGCCTTGTCCGAGAAGGTGAACAACCCCAGGCCCTCACGTTCGATCGCCGCTGTCACCGCCCGGGCGGCATCCTCGGGCGTGGCCCGGGTGGGGGTGGAGCTCAGCTCGATGGCCCCGGCGGCGCGCACCTGACGGGCCTGGATCTTCCCGCCAGTTACCGTAGCGCGGGTGGTCTCCCGAACCCCGATGATCTCCAGGGCGGCGGCCTCCTCGATGCGGGCGGCCGCCCGGATGAGGGCACGGGAGCCGGAACGGGTGATATCCGCGATCGCCAACCACGGCGCACCGGAGAGTTCACGGTCCATCAGGGTGGCGCGGGTGCCACTGGCCAGCAGATAGTCGGTGTCAGTTTCCCGGCGCGCGATGAGTCCGGGCAGGGCGGTGCCGATAATCTGGCCGGCGGACACCCCGCGGGTAGTGCCCGTGTCCGGTGCTAATCGACGCAGCCGTGCCACCTCCCGGTCGAATGCCCGGTTGCCCCGTGAGGTGCGGGCCTGTTTCTCCACATCCCCGCGGGGATCATCGGCCAGCACCGCCAGGACCCCGGCCGCCTGGGGACCGTAGGCCACGAGCGCTGCGCCGAGATGTGGGGCGAGGGGGAGCGTCGACAAGCGTCGGCCGAGTGAGGTGACCGCACCGTCCCCGTCGACCGCGCCGATCGCCTGCAGCGTGGCTTCGGCCGCCTCCAGGGCAGGGGCGGGTGGCGCGGTGATCAGCGGCAGACCCTCACCGCGCGGGGTGCCCCAACACGCCAACCACAGGGCAGCCTGCGTGAGATCGGCGGACTGGATCTCAGGAGTGGTGAACGGCTGGAAATGGGCGTAATCCTCCTGCGCATACCCACGGATCACCTCACCCGGGCCCTCACGCCCGGCGCGACCGGCCCGCTGATCCGCCGAGGACTGCGCACAACTGACGGTGACCAGCCCGGTCATATTGCGCGCGGCATCGCGCCGGGGGGAACGCGACAGTCCGGAATCCACCACGATGCGCACGCCCGGCACCGTCAGGGAACTCTCCGCGACGGGGGTGGACACCACGATGCGGGGACGGTTGGTGGGGGTCAGCGCGCGGTCCTGCTCCGCCGGGGTGAGACGACCGTGCAGGGGGAGCACCTCCAGGTCGGTCAACCGGTTCAGGGTGGCGGTGACGCGCTCGATCTCCCGGACACCGGGTAGGAACACCAGCGCGGACTCCTGCCTGCGGGCAACCGCGTCACTGGTCAGGCGCGCCAGATGATCCAGGTACTCCCAGCCCACCCCCTTCTCCGTCAGGCGGGGCGCGGTGCCGGGCTGATAGTGCACCTCAACTGGGTGCACCGGGGCCTGCGCACTGAGCACCTGCGCGCCGAGGAGCTCGGCGAAACGCTCGGCATCCAGGGTGGCGGACATGGCGATCAGCGCGAAATCATCCCGCAGCTGGCTGAGCTCGGTGAGCATGCCGACGAGCAGATCCGTATCCAACTGCCGTTCATGGACCTCATCGATGATGACGGCATGAACCCCGGCCAGTTCCGGATCGGCAAGCAACCGGCGCATGAGCACACCCGGGGTGAGGAACTGCACGTGGGAGCCCTGGTGGTGTTCACCGCGCACCGTGAAGCCGACGCGTTCGCCCACCCTGCTGCCGTCCAGCTGCGCCAACCGACGTGCGGCGGCACGCACCGCCACCCGCCGGGGAGCGGTGACCAGCACCGGGCCCGGCCCGCGACCGTCGTGGGCCGGGTACAGATCGGGGTGGTTCCGGACCGCGTTGGCCACCGCCGGGGGTACCACCGTGGTCTTACCCGTACCCGGCGGGGACTGGATGACCAGGTTGGTGGCGCCGGTGGCAAGGGTGCCGCTGAGATCATCCAGCAGCGTCTGCGCAGGCAGTCCGGCGGCGATGGTGGGCAGGTGGAAAACACTGGGGGAGGTCACGATGTACCCATCCTAGTGGTCGTCCATATGCTCCCGGAGCTCCGCCAGGGCGTCGACAGGCACCCCGTCCGGCAGGTCCGCCCGCTCCAACCGGGTCTCATCGCGCATCCGGATCACCCGCGCCGGGCTGCCCACCGCGATGGCATCGGCCGGGATGTCGCGGGTGACCACGGCGCCGGCACCGATGACAGCCCAATCACCGATGCTCACACCACCGACCACTGTCACCCCGCCGCCCAGCCACACATCCTCACCGATGTGCACAGGCGCACCGTTCTCCCACCCGCCGCTGCGCATCTCCACATCATCAACCGGGTGGCCGGCGGTGAGGATCTGGCAGTTGGGGCCCAGCAGGGAACGCGCCCCGATGTGCACCGGGGCGATATCGAGGATGGTCAGACCGAAGTTGATGAAGACGCCCTCACCGATGGTGGTGTTGATGCCGTATTCGATGATGGCCGGGGCCTTGATGGTGCATTGCCCGCTGGCCGGGTTGAGCAGCTCGCGCAGAATCTCGCCGGAACGCTGTGGATTGGTGGGCCCCAGCTGGTTGTATTCGTGGTAGAGCAGGGCTGCGCGTCCGGCCAGGTCACCGAGCTCATCGGAGACGGCCAGGTACCACTTTCCGCTGCTCATACGGTCGAAGGAGGCATATGGAGTAGGGTCGAAGGTGTTCATGTCCTCCCATTGTGCCCGTTTCGGAGGTGGCAGTGCCCACGCTTTTCGACGCTCCGGGGGCGCGCTTTCCACGCCCCTCCCGCGAGGTGGCCAGCGGCGTGGTCCACCTCCCCGACTGGTTGCCGCTGGGGGAGCAGGCCGCGGTGGTGGAGGAGGCCCGCGGGATCGCCCGCTCGGTGGCGGGCACCCCACTGGCGATGACCCGCCCGCAGCTGCGCAGCGGACAGATGAGCGTGCATATTCTCTCCCTCGGTCAGCATTGGGCCACCAACCCGTACCGCTATGTCACCTCGGTGGGTGGGGTGGCGGTGCCGCCGATCCCCGCGTCCTTCCACGATCTGGCGGCCCGGGCGTTGGCGGATGCGGCGGCCCTGAGCCCCCCGCTGGCGGCCTGGTCGGGGAAGTACCGCGCCGAGGCGGCCCTGGTCAACTACTACGCTCCTGGTTCGGCGATGGGCATGCACCAGGATGCCAATGAACTCTCCGAGGCCCCGGTGATCTCCCTGTCCATCGGGGACACCGGTATCTTCCGGCTGGGCAACACCGACAACCGCAACCGGCCCTGGGTGGATGTGCCCCTGCTCAGTGGGGACCTCATCATCTTCGGCGGTGAACACCGTCGCGCCTTCCACGGGGTGCCACGGATCGAGGCGGATACCGCGCCGGAAGGGTGCGGGCTGGACCGGGGAAGAATCAATATCACCATCCGTCAGGTGGCACTGTAACCGCAGCTCACAGTAGGTATCAGGGGTGATTTACCCCCGCCGTGTCCGGTGCGCTTTCTATGGTGCAGCCATGACTATTTCAACTGATGATCTCACCGTCCACCCCAATGATCTGATCCTGTGCGCCGATGGGCGCAGCCGACCCCGCTGGGCATCCCGCGGGGAGGCCTGCTGGCGGTACTTCGATGAGGAATGGGGCAGGCCCCCGGGCAGGCCGGACCGATGGCTGGAGACGGTGGCCCTGACCGTATTCCAGCTCGGGGTGACCTGGCAGGCGGTGCTGGGCAAGCGGGAGTCCCTGCGGGTGGCGTTCGAGGGATTTCACGTGGAACAGGTGGCTGCCTATGGCGAGGAGGAGGTGGACCGTCTCCTTGTTGATCAGGGGATCTTCCGTAACCGCCGCAAGATCGAGGCGACCATCACCAACGCCCGGGCCATGGCGGCACTGCGTGAACCATTCGGTGAGGTGCTCAGCCGGTATGCCGGGCACCCATTCCTGGATGATGACGGCACGGTTCCCACCTTCACACCCGCCTCCACGCAGCTGGCTGGCGAATTGAAAGACCTCGGCTTCACCCACATCGGCCCCACCGCGGCATTCTCACTGATGCAGGCCACCGGCGTGATACCCATCAGGGCGCACTACAATCTGAGCGGGTGACCACCGCCACCCTGCTTGCCCTGCTCGTCGTCTGGATCGCCGCGATCGTCTCGCCAGGGCCTGACCTCGTGCAGATCATCCGGGTCGGTTCCCGCAGCCGCAGTGATGGTATCTGGGCGGCCATCGGGATCATGGTGGGCAATGCCATCTGGATCTGCGCCAGCCTGCTCGGCCTGTCGGTGCTGATCTCCACCACGCCCGCGGTGTTGTGGCTGCTCCAGCTCGCCGGCGGTTCCTATCTGATCTGGATGGGCATCGGTGCCGTGCGCTCCTGGTGGGGGCAGCGGATCACCGCCCGGCAGGCGGGGGATGCCGTGGAACGGGTGCTGGAGGGGGATGGTTCGGACGGTGTTCCCGGTGGGTTCGGTTCCCCAGGTGTCCTCGGCGCCCGGCGGGCCCTGCGCACCGGTATCGCCACCAACCTGTCCAACCCCAAGGCCGTGCTCTTCTTCGGTTCGGTGTTCGCCCAGTTCATCACCCCGGACATGGGAGTGGGGTGGAGCATCTTTCTCGCCGTCTTCCTCATCCTCACCGGCCTGGTGTGGTTCTTAGGTTTCGCGGTGCTGGTGCGCAGCTTCGCCGCCCGCATCACCCGCAACGCGGCGGTGATCGATCTGTTCACGGGGGTGATCTTCATAGCCCTTGGAATGTTCATGGTCTGGCAGGGCGTTGTGGGTATCGGCAGCTGGATCCTGGGTTAGCTCCCGTCCCCGGACATGGATAGACTCAAGTGCCATGCAGCCTGAAGAAGTGCACATCAGGGACGAAGCCATCAAACTCGGCCAGTTCATCAAATTAGCCAACCTCGTCTCCACCGGCGGGGAGGCCAAGGACGCCATCGCCAACGGTGATGTCACAGTCAACGGTGAGGTGGATACCCGCCGTGGCCGGACACTCCGCAACGGCGATGTGGTGTGCATCGGTGACACCTGCGCGCAGGTGAGCGCCGGCGAGGACCAAGACGATTATTTTGACGAAGCCACCGCCAACGATGACTTCGACCCCGAAAAGTGGAGGAATATGTAATGCCAGCTTTTGAGGCACAGGCAGGAATGCCCTATTGGATCGACCTGACCACCTCGGACATCGCCAAGTCCTCCCACTTCTATGAGAACGTGCTCGGCTGGGACATCACCGAGGTCAATCCCGGTTACCGCATGGCACGTGTCCAGGGTCTGCCCGTCGCCGGGTTCATCGACCAGCCCGAAGAGTCCACCATGCCGGACACCTGGATCACCTACTTCCTGTCCTACAACCTGGATGAGGTGACCGCCAAGATCGTTGAACTGGGCGGACGCATCCTGGCCCAGCCCACCGAGGTGTTCCTCGGTCATATGGTCCTGGCAGTCGATCCCGCCGGTGCCCTCTTCGGCCTCATCGAACCCGGCAGTGAGGAATCCTTCGTGGCCGCCGGCGAACCGGGCACCCCGGTCTGGCATGAACTGACCACCGTGACCAACTACCCCGAGGCCGTCGACTTCTACGGCGAGCTGTTCAACTGGATGACCTCGGAGCTCTCCAGCGAGGAGGGCGAGGGTGGTTTCCGCTACACCACCGCGCTTGTCGACGGCTCCGCCTTCGCCGGAGTCTTCGACGCCAAGGGCCAGTTCCCACCCCAGGTGCCCAGCTTCTGGCAGACCTACCTCGGTGTCCTCAGCGTCGACGACGCGGTGGCCAAGGCCCCCGAATTCGGCGGCGATGTCATCCGCGAACCCTGGGACTCCGAATTCGGCCGCATGGCACTGATCTCCGATTCCACCGGCGCCACCGTCACCCTGTGCAATGTGGACGAGCCCGTGGAGGAGGACGTCAGCGAGGCCGAGGACCTGCTGGGTATTGACCTCAGCGCCTTTGAGGAACAGCTGCGCAACCAGAACAAATAACACCGTGGGAGGATCAGCTGAGGGCCTGGAGCTCGATGACCTGACCTCCCGGGTACTTGACTGCGTGGACCTGATTCCACCTGGGCGGGTGGCCACCTATGGGGACATCGCCGCCCTGGTGGGCACCGGGCCACGGCAGGTCGGGCGCATCATGGCCCTCCACGGTCACCTTGTCGCCTGGTGGCGGGTGGTCCGCGCCGATGGCGGATCCCAGGTGTCTGAGCGTGCGCGCCTGCACTGGGATGAGGAGGGGATCACCTCCACCCGTGGCACCCGCGTGAAGGTCCGCATGACCCACCACAGGCTCACCACCGGGGAACTGCATGCGATCGCAGTCCAGCTGCCACCCCGGTGACAACACCGGCCCTGGGGTTAAGCTGGGACACGTTCTGCCCAGCGACGTTGAAAGTGAGCATCTCAACATGACCACCCCACACCACCCCACGCCGGTCCGTGCCTGGGGCGTGACCGCCTTCGCCCAGCCCCTGGAGTCCCTCACCATCACCCGCCGTGAACTGCGCGCCGATGATGTTTCCATCGACATCGAGTACGCAGGCATCTGCCACTCGGATATCCACACCGCCACCGGTGACTGGGGTGAGCGGGAGTACCCGCTGGTGCCGGGACATGAGATCGTCGGGCGGGTCAGTGCGGTCGGCGATGCGGTGACCAAACACCGGGTCGGTGACCGCGTGGGCGTGGGGTGTTTCGTCAACTCCTGTGGGCACTGCGAGCCCTGCCGTGCGGGTGAGCATTCCTACTGCGACACCGGGGCGGTCCTGACCTACGGGTCGGAGGACCGCTACGCCGACGGTGAGTACACCCAGGGCGGGTACTCGCAGGCGATCGTGGTCAAGGAGGATTTCGTGGTCCGCGTGCCGGAGTCCCTGGACCCGGCGGCCGCCACCCCGCTGCTGTGCGCGGGCATCACCACCTACTCACCGCTGAAGCACCACGGGGCGGGACCGGGGAAGAAGGTCGGCATCATCGGCCTGGGTGGCATCGGCCACGTGGCGGTGAAGATCGCCGTGGCCATGGGCGCGGAGGTGGTGGTGTTCTCCCATTCCACCTCCAAGCGGGAGGACGCCCTGAAATTCGGTGCCACCGAGCACGTCTCCACCGCGGACCCAACCTTCGCCGAGACCTGGGGTGGGCAGTTCGACCTCATCCTCAACACCGTCAGCGTCAACCTCGACACCGCCACCTACCTGTCGCTGCTGTGTTTCGACGGTGCCCTCGTTGCCCTCGGCCTGCCGAATGACCCCATGGAGGTACCCACCCGGATGCTCACCTCCAAGCGACGCACTCTCACCGGTTCGCTCGTCGGTGGCATCCCGGAGACCCAGGAGATGCTGGACTTCTGCGCGGAGCACAACATCACCGCGGAGATCGAGCTCATCGACGCCACCTCCATCAACGAGGCCTATGAGCGCACCATCAACTCAGATGTGCGCTACCGCTTCGTCATCGACGCCGCGACCTTCTAGGACTTCCTGGAGACCGTCTTGAGGAATTCCGCGACATCCCTGATGCGCTCCCGGGCGATCTGCGGGGTGGAGATGCGGTGGCGGGCAACATAGTCCCTGGTGGTGACATGGTCCAGACCGTCCAGCCCCTCGGGTCGGTCGGCCACCTCATCGTGGGTGGCGATCTGCACAAAGGTGCTGGGCCATTCGGAGGCCGGACCAAGCTGCACCGAACCCCGGATCTCCTCCGGAAGCCTGTCCACGCTGGCGAGATCCGGGAAGGTGAGGATGAGGGCGTCGAAAAGCTTCGCGTTGAGCGCCGCCAGCGCCGCACCCGAGGAATAACCCCAGCCCGCGATCGAGGTGGCGTTGTGGTGGCGGGCGTACCCGACCGCCTTGGCCACGGCCTCGTTCATCTCGCTCAGGGTGTGGTGCGGGGCCAGCGGGTAATCCAGGTCGAGGATCGTGGTGCCGGACAGCTCCGCGGCCGCGGCCACCTCCGGGCGCCACTGGAACTCCAGGGCGTCACCGGACCCACGCCACCAGCCACCGCTGTGGAAGGACACCGCCCACTGGCCGGTCGGGTTGGACGGCACGAACACCGCGCCACCGACCTCCGGTGCGGAATCAACCGACACCTCACCGATATAGGCCACCCCCGGCATCGCATGATCCACGGCTGAACCCAACATCAGCATCGCGGTGTGGGTGGTGCGGTCCGGTAGGTGGGCGACATACCGGTCCGCGGGATCGGGATCACCGGAACCACCGGCCCACGGCGGGGTGAAATCGGGGAGTGGGTAGTGGGCGTCGAAATAGGAGGCCAGCTGCTCCAACTGCTCCTCATCGCTGAGCTCGCGGTCAACCCCACCGACCTCGAACTCCTCACGGAAACGCTGTTCCTGCTGCTCTGCGGTTTCTTCACGATTGTTCTTCTCAGACATGACCACCACCTTAGTTCGCAGCGCGGACGCGATGGGGTGGAGTGAAAAGTCCAACAAAAACCACCGCTGCGGCAGGGATCAGGGCGAGTACCCGGAGGGGAAAAAGTACCACCCCTGAAACCGTGTTGACGCGTACGCTGAACACACAGAGTTATCCTCACGACTTTTCTATGGAGAGATGTGCCATGAGCGGCGTAGCCAAGATGTATGACACGACCATCGTCCCGCCCAAGGAGGAGGTTGCCCGCAACTGGGCAGGCTCGGTGGAACTCAAGGGCAGCTACCGTCTGGTGGATACCGTGGGTGAGGAGGTCGGCATCGAGGTGCTCATCGCCACCGACCTGGATGGCCGCCTCGTGCAGATACCCTTCACCTACCGTCCCTCGGAGATTAACCCCGAGCAGACGCTCGCCACCATTGAGCATGGCGTGCTGGGCAAGCGTTGGGTGACCAATGCGCTCGGTGATCCGGTGGCGGTGCGTGAATTCATCCGCACCATCCTCACCGGTGATGACGGTGCGACCCGTGATGATGGTGTCGCCCCCACCCTCGATATCCGTGGCACCGGCAAGGAGAGCGAGGTGGAGCTGGCTGATGTTGAGCTCGCCGAGGTCACCCGTCAGCGTGCGCTGGGCACCGTGAAGGTCAACGGCAAGTACCGCAACTTCATGCTCCGACTGCCGCATGTGCTCACCGGGTACAACCACACCGGCCGGGGCCACAGTGCCACGGCGCTGCGTCTGGTGGCACCGAACCCCGGTGGGAGCGACCGGGAGCTGCTCGTCGCCGAGTTCAACTGGCTGGAGTAGGCCCGGTTAACTCCCGGCGGCCCCCTGCCGCCCCTCCCGCTGGGGCGGTAAGGGGGTAGCCGGGTGGGGCGTCGACAAGCGCGGGTGGTTTACCAGATCGCGATGCGGTCCTCGGGCCTGATGTAGACCGGGGAACCCTCCACCACGTCGAAGGCCTCGTAGAACTCCGCGACATTGCCAGCGATGGTGTTGCAGCGGAACTCGGCGGGGGAGTGGGGATCGATGGCGAGGTACTGCACCGCCATCTCCGGGCGGATCGCGGTGCGCCACACCCGCGCCCACGCCAGGAACAACCGCTGCAGACCGTTGAACTCCCGGTTGGCCAGATCCGGTTCGGCACCGTCGGCGGCGAAAGGCGCGCGGGGGGAGGTCTCGAAGGTCAGGCCCTGATCCTCCAGGTACTTCCGGTACGCCACCACGGCGATCCCCAGCCCGCCCAGGTCACCGATGTTCTCGCCGACGGTGAAGGCACCGTTGACACCATCGGTCTCGATGTTGTGCTTCTTCAACACCGCCGGAACCAGGCCGTTGAACTGCTCGATGAGGCGCTCGGTGAGCTTGTTGAACTCCGTGCGGTCCTCATCCGTCCACCAGGAATTCAGGTTGCCGTCGCCGTCATACTGGCTGCCCTGATCATCGAAACCATGACCGATCTCATGACCGATCACCGCGCCGATTGCACCGAAATTCTCCGCGGCATCGGCCTCGGGATCGAAGAACGGCGGGCGCAGGATCGCAGCGGGGAAGGTGATGTCATTGACCACCGGGTTGTAGAACGCATTGACCGTCTGCGGGGTGGTCACCCACTCATCCCGATCTGCTGGCTTGCCGATCTTGCCCAACTCATAATCATGCAGGAACGCCGAACCGCGACGGACATTGTCCACCAGATCCGCACCCCCGGCACTGAACTCCAGACCCTCGTAGGAACGCCACTTCTCCGGGTAACCGATCTTGGCGTTGAACTTCTCCAGCTTCTCCAACGCGCGCTCCCGCGTCGCCGGCGTCATCCACACCAGGTTGCTGATGCGCTCCCGGTACGCCGCCACCAGGTAGTCCACGAGGGTGAGCATCTCGGCCTTGCTGCTGGCCGGGAAGTGCTTTTCGACGAACCGCTGCCCGATCTCCTCACCCACGAACCGCTCCGCGAGCGCCACAGCCCGCTTCCAGCGGTCCTTCTGCTCCGTCGCCCCCGACAGGGTCGTGCCGTAGAAATCGAAGTTCGCCTGCGCAATCTCCTCCGATAACAACCCGGCCCGGGACCGCAGGATGTGCCACGTGGCCCACAACTGCCAGTCCGCCAGACGATCAGCTGAGAACAACTTGTCCAGGTGCTCTGCGTAGGACGGCATCATGTTGACCAGCCTGACCTCCGGGAGACGGGAACCGAGGAGCAGGGACCGGACCCTGCGGGGCAGCTGATCAAACTCGGTGGGATTGTAGGTGGCCACCGCATCACGGGTCTTCACCACATTCCAGTGCCCCCGTGCGATGTCCTTCTCCAGGGCGATCACGCGTTTCGCGGCGGTCTGGGCATCCAGGCCGGACAGGCGCGTCGGGTGGAGGAACCCCAGCATCCGGGCCACATGCTCCCCATAAGCGGAGAGAGTCTCCTGATGCGCCGGCTCACGGTAATACGCCTCATCCGGCAGACCCAGACCCGACTGCAGGATATAGGCAATCGACTCATCCGAGGAGGAGTCCTTCTCCACCCAGTAACCGATCGGCGCACCCACCCCCTCCCGGTCCAACTCGCCGAGAACAGTGGTGAACTCATCAATATTCGCCACCGACAACCGGTCCAGATCCGGGTCGATCGCCTTGACACCGAGGTCATTGATGGCGTCGGTATCCATGAACGAGGCATAGATCGCACCCGCGCGACCCTCATCCTCCTTCACAATCTCATGGACATCCTCCTCCGCATCATCGCGCAGCTTATGGAACGTGCCGTCCACAGCGCGATCGTCGGGAATGATGTGGCTATCCAGCCAGGGGCCATTGACATAACGGTAGAGATCCTTCATGCAGCCCACTCTAGACAACTCACCTGCTACCGGTCTGCGGCGGGAGCGCCTCCGGTGCTGACCTGTGTCGCGAGGGGCCGTGTCGGGCCGTGTCGGGCGGTGGCTGGGCGGGATGGCGGCGGTGCAGCGGTGCGGCGGTGCGGTGGTGCGGTGGTGCGGTGGTGCAAACCCGTGCACATTATCCGCTGGAACCGCCCCTCCCGCGAGCAAGTCCGCATGGTTGTGCGGGGTTGTAGCTCTGGTGGTGCAAAACCGTGCACACTACCGGCTGAAACGGTCCGTGGCCCGGGGGAGTTGGCACGGTTGTGCCCCGTTGCGGTCCCGACGCGACGAACCCGTACCCACTGCCTCCTGAAACCGCCCGTCCCGCGAGCTAGTCGGCACGGTTTTGCATGCCAGCCCCGCACCAGGAACCCGCACCGCCCCCGCCCCGGGATGAAACTGAGCGGGTAGCCTTGATACGTGAGTTCTACACAGGGTATGTATCAGCTGAAACCGGTGGGAAGAGCGAAGTTGTGGTGGTCGATCATGGGAATCGCCGCGGTGCTTCTGCTGCTTCCCCTCGGAGTGAATGCGGTGGTGCCGGACAACAGCAACAGCTACCGGCAGTTGAGTATCGGGGCGCTCGGTTATGAGTGGGAGGTCCCGGTGGTCACCAGCTCAGGGGAGCCGGTGATGTGCGAGATGACCTCGGATGATCTCTTCATGAAGTACTGGGAGTGCAACGGGGACACCACTGTGGTCACCATGCTGGTGGAGGGGGTGGAGGATCCGGAGAACACCCTGCGCCGGATGATCCGCGCCACCCTGGCCACTCCGATGCCGGAGGATATTGTTCCTACCGCAGCAAGTGAGGATGGCCGCGCCCACACCCTGTTGCAGCCCGGTACGGATGAGGGATTCCTGGTTTCCCTTCCCATCGTGGCGATCAGTCAGCAGGGGCAGGGGGATTTTGAGGATGTGACGGCGGTGGCCATCGTCAATGGGGTGTCCAATGAGTATTACGCATCCCACATCTGGTCGAGCCTGGCCGTGGACCGTGGTCTGCCCTATGAGCAGGAGTTCCCGCTGCAGTTATCCGAGGATGGGCCGGAGTACCCGATGGAGCCGGATCCCTTCGGTGGTTTGTCGCCGGAGGATCTGCCGTGGGATCAGTTCCCGTGGGAGGAGTGGCTCAATGAACCGGAGGGTGCGACCCCGCACGGTGGGTTCGGCGGTTTCGGCAGCCTGCCGGAGGGACTCCTGCCGGACAGTGAACCATCCGAGGAGGACCTGCCCGGCGGTAGCAACCCGAATCAGTCCCCAGCAGTGGAGGAGGCAGCATGAACCGGCTATTTTCCGTGACCCTGTGGGTGGTGATCGTCCTGTCTACCCCGATGCTGTTTCTCACCCTGGCAGCGGGGGTCTTCATCGATCCGGTGGCCACGGTGCTGGGTGTGGTCTTCGCGGTGGTGTATCTGACGGTGGTGGTGTGGGTACTCAGCCGGACACCGTTGTGGCCTGATTTCCGGACCCATCGCCGGGGGCCGGATGGGAAGAAGCGTCGTGGTCATGGGTCGACGGCCCAGTGGGTGGCGGCGTGTCTGTTGTGGGGTGGTCTGGCTGCGGTGGGTATCGCCTTGTTGACCAGTACCGCCCTGTTGGATCTGATGGTCAAGCTGAATCTGGATTTCTTCATGCTCAGCATGGCGGGTGGGTACCCGGAGGAGATCGCCAAGGCGCTCGGGGCCGCGTTGATTCTGATGGCGTTCCGGCAGCTGAACCGGCCGTGGCATGGCCTTATCACCGGTGCGCTGGTGGGGTTGGGCTTCGAGGTCAATGAGAATCTTCTCTATGGGTCCACGGGTGCGCTGCTGGATGCCAATTCGGATATCGACGGCGTTCTGATCATGTGGGGTTACCGCACGCTCGCAGGTCCGCTGATCCACACCATCCTCACCGCCTTCGCCGGTTACGGTATCGCCCTGGCGCTCTTCCGCGCACACAAGACCTTGGCGTGGCGTTGCGGTGTCGCGGCGGGTTGGATCGGGATCGCGTTCATTCTGCATTTCGCGTGGAACATGCTGTGGGAGACCACTCTGGCCAGCATCATCAACATCGTGGTGATCTCCCTGATCATGTACCCGCTGTTCGGTTACCTGATCTGGCGCAGTTGGCGTGAGGCCCGCGCCGATGGGTCCTACGCCTACGCGCCGGGCGCGCTGACCACCACCGCCGACCTTGCGCTTATCGACGCCCCGACCACCCCTTCCCTCACCGCCCCGCCGGCGGAACCGGTTGCAGCGGGAACGGAGGAAACCGCCATCGGTGATGGCGGTTCCAGGTGAAGTCCTCTATCTAGTGCGCGACGATCCTGGTGATCGGCTTGCGGTGCTTGATCAGGATGCCGCAGACCACGGACGCCGGGGCGGCGCTGCCGGCCACCAGGTAACCGACGGTGAAGGCCTCGGGGAGGGGCATGCCCTCCGGGGTGGCGTATCCGGACATGATGGCGGAGTAGATGGCGGTGCCGATCGAGGTCATCGACAGTGCGATGGCCACGTACACCGAGGCCGTGCCGGCACCCTTGCCGTGGGCTGCCTCGATCGCGATGACGGAGACGGATGCGGTGAGCAGGGTGGTGTAGGCGGTGCCGAAGAGGAAGATCGCCAGGGTCACGACCCAGACGTTGGTGTGGGCGAAGGCCAGCACCATGAAAGCGGTGAACATGCCCAGTCTGGCGACGATGATGGTGCCCCGTGGGCTGCGGCCCAGGGTCTTCGGTGCGATCCGGGTGGCGACGATACCCGCGAAGGTCATTGGGCAGGAAGACGAACGAAGCGGCCAGGGCGGTCATGCCGAATCCGAAGGCGATGGGGGGCCGCAGGGATCTGCAGGATGGTCATGGTGAGGTTGAAGAGCATGGATCCGCCGATGCCGAGGGAGACGAAGATCGCGTAGGCGGGGCCGAGGCGGCGGGAGAAGATGTCACGCACCGGCAGCAGGGGATTGCGGGTACGGGATTCCCAGACCAGGGACACGGCCAGCAGCAGGGCACCGGTGCCCACGGTGGCGATGGTCAGTCCGGAGAACACACCCCAAACTGTCGACTGTGAGATGCCGATGCACAGCAGCAGGCCGATGCCCATGATGGCCACGCCGATGATGTCGAGGCGTTCGGTCGCACCCTTCATCTTGGATTCGTACCGGCGGTGCAGGGCGTCGGAGTCGAGTCCGTAGAAGTAGAAACCGATGGCGCTGATGATGGTGAGCACGGCGCCGATCCAGAAGGCGTCGCGCCAGTCGCCACCCATGGCCAGCAGTGCACCAACGAAGGCGAAACCGAGGAACACGCCGATGGCCTGGCCGCCGGCGATGACGGCCACGGTCTTGCGGCGGTTCTCCGGGGTGAGGCGGTCGTTCATGATGCCCACGCACAGTGCCTGTCCGGCTATGATGCCCACCAGCGCACGGCCGATGACCAGCACTAGGAAGCTCGGGGCGAGTGCGGAGATGACATAGCCGAGGGTGATGCCCACCAGGCTGATGAACATCAGGCGGCGGTGGCCGAAGACGTCACCGGCCTTGTCCAGGATGGTGATGGTCGCAGCACCCATGAGGGTGGTGCTCATCAGGGCCCAGGCGGTCTGGCCCGGGGTGAGTTGCAGGGAGGCGGCCATCGGCCCGTAGAGGGGGATCGCCATGAGGGTGCCCATCTCGTTGAGCATCTGCAGGATGGAGAAGGTGACGGCCATGCGCAGGCCTGCCTGGCGCCAGGGGATCTGTTGGCCGGGTGTGGCGGTGCGGGTCCGGCGTGGGGGAGCCTGGATAGTTGTCTGGACCATGTTTCCTCGCCGAGTTGAATAAGATTGTCGACACTTTGGTCAGCAAGGTATGATCCAAAACACAGCATTGGACAAGTATCCAGTGAAAAATGGCCCGTTTTCCCGCCCGGCGGGGGTGGCTAATCCATGCCCGCTAAATCCCGTGCCCCGCCCGGGCCCGATGTTGGTTTCCGCTCACTCGTCAGCTGCTTTCTCCAGTTCCCGCACCCGCTGCTTGAGTGCCTTGCGCTCCTCCCAGTCGGCGGTGACATCGCGGAGGAGGGCGGCCACGCCCTCGATCTGGCCGGCGTCATCCTTGAGGATCGTGATCGAGAATTCCAGTGAGATCTTCGAGCCGTCCTTGCGTAGACCCGGCACCTTGAGTGGCTCGGATCCGTATTTGGTTTCCCCCGTGTCCATGACGCGGTCCCAGCCGACCCAGTGCGCCTTGCGGTGCTTCTCGGGGACGATGATGTCCAGGGACTGGCCGATGGCCTCGCCGGTGGGCCAGCCGAACATCTCCTCCGCGCCACCGTTCCATAGCTGGATGGTGCCGTCCCGGCCGGCGTAGATGATCGCCTCGTGCGTTTCGGCAAAGAGGCGTGCTGCGGTTTCCTCGAAGTTGAACATGTGCATGTGCTCCTTTTCAACGGGTGGGATCGTACTAAAGCCATCATAGAGTGTGATCTGCAGCATAGGGGCGTCATGCGACCTCGCATTTTCCTATAGGTTGATCGAAAATGGCCAAAAGGCACTTGCGCACGCCCGCCCCACCTGTTTTTCTTATTATCGAATGATTAATAGAAACCCTTAGGGGGAGCCAGCATGAAGAAACAGGGCCTTTACAACCCAGCCTTCGAACACGATTCCTGTGGTGTCGCCTTCGTCGCCGACATCCACGGTCGCGCCAGCCGAAGGATCATCTCCAACGCACTCGAAGCGCTGTGCCGCATGGAGCACCGCGGCGCCGCCGGCGCGGAGAAGACCACCGGCGACGGTGCTGGCATCCTCCTGCAGATCCCCGATGCCCTCTACCGCGCCGACACCGACTTCGACCTGCCGGAACCCGGCCACTACGCCACCGGCATCGCATTCCTCCCGCGCGCACGCATGGCCATGCTGGATGCCCAGAAGGAGATCGCCCGCATCGCCACCGAGGAGGGCGCCACCGTGCTCGGGTGGCGTGAGGTCCGGGTGGATCCACGCGGGATCGGGGAGATGGCAGCAGAGGCCATGCCGAGTTTCTCCCAGCTCTTCCTCACCGTTCCAGGCACCTCGGGCACCGAGTTGGACCGGGTGATGTTCTTCATCCGCAAGCGCTGCGAGCGCGAACTCGGCACCACCGGGGACCGACCGACGGTGTATTTCCCGTCGCTGTCGGCACGCACCGTGATCTACAAGGGCATGCTCACCACCGCACAGCTGGAGAGGTTCTACCGCGATCTGCAGGACCCGCGCATGGAATCGGCCATCGCCGTGGTGCACTCGCGTTTCTCCACCAACACCTTCCCCAGCTGGCCCCTGGCGCACCCCTACCGCCTGGTCGCCCACAACGGCGAGATCAACACCGTGCGCGGCAATGAGAACTGGATGCGTGCCCGCGAGGCGCTCATCGATTCCCACGTCCTGGGGCCTTTGAACCGGGTGCTGCCCGTGTGCACCCCGGGCGGGTCGGACACCGCGCTTTTCGACGAAGCCCTCGAACTCCTCCACCTCGGCGGGTACGAACTGCCCCATGCCGTGGCCATGATGATCCCCCAGCCGTGGGAGCACAGCACCTCGATGAACCAGGAGCTGCGTGACTTCTACGAGTACCACTCCTGCCTTATGGAGCCGTGGGACGGTCCCGCAGCACTTGCCTTCACCGACGGCCGCTACGTCGGTGCTGTCCTGGACCGCAACGGCCTGCGACCGGGACGTATCGCCATCACCAGCGACGGACTGGTGGTGATGGCCTCGGAGTCGGGGGTGTTGGATCTGGATGAATCGAGCGTCGTAAAGCGTACCCGCCTGGTACCCGGCCAGATGTTCCTGGTCGACACGGCCCAGGGCCGGGTCATCCCCGACGACGAGGTCAAGCGCGGGCTGCAGGCCAGCGCCCCCTATGGGGAGTGGATCCGCGAGAATTTCGTGCACCTGTCCGGCCTGCCCCGTACCCGTTATGAGTACATGCCGCACCAGCGTGCCGTGCTGCGCCAGCGTGTCTTCGGCATCACCGAGGAGGATGTGGATCTGCTCATCCTGCCCATGGCCCGCACCGGTGCGGAAGCCATCGGGTCCATGGGGTCGGATACCCCCATCGCGGCGATCTCGCAGCGCCCGCGGATGCTCTATGATTTCTTCGCCCAGCGGTTCGCGCAGGTGACCAACCCACCGCTGGACTCCATCCGCGAGAAGCCCGTGACCAGCATGTACACCCTGCTCGGCGCGCAGTCCGATGTGCTCAACCCGGGCCCAGAGGCGGCGCGGCGCATCCGTCTGGAATCACCGGTGATCGACAACCATGAGCTGGCCACCCTCATCCACGCCAATGACCACGGCGAATGGGACACCTTCGGCGCGGCGGTCATCTCGGGGTTGTACCCGGTGGCCCACCACGGTGCCGGCATGAAGGCCGCCATCGCCCGGGTGCGCCGCGAGGTCTCCGAGGCGATCCGCCAGGGCAGCACCCTCATCGTGCTCTCCGACCGCGAATCCAATGAACAGCTCGCCCCCATCCCGGCACTGCTGCTCACCTCCGCGGTCCACCAGTACCTGGTGCAGCAGCGCACCCGCACCCGGTGTTCCCTGGTGGTGGAATCCGGCGACGCCCGCGAGATCCACCACCTGGCCATGCTCATCAGCTTCGGCGCCGATGCCATCAACCCCTATATGGCCTTCGAAACCATCGATGAGCTGCGCATGAAGGGCCAGCTCGGTGATCTGGATCTGGATGAGGCGTGCCGCAATTACGTCACCGCCGCCACCACCGGTGTGCTCAAGGTGATGTCGAAGATGGGTATCGCCACGGTCTCCTCCTACCGTGGCGCCCAGCTGGCGGATGTCACCGGCCTGCACCAGGACCTGCTCGATGACTACTTCGGTGGCATCCCCTCGCCGATCTCCGGCATCGGCCTGGATGAGGTGGCCGCCGATGTGGAGGCCCGCCACCGCAGCGCCTTCCTGCCCCGACCCGAGGAACACGCCCACCGCGAACTGGACCTGGGTGGGGAGTACAAATGGCGCCGGGAGGGTGAATACCACCTGTTCAACCCGGAGACCATCTTCAAACTGCAGCACGCCACCCGCACGGGGCAGTACGCCATCTTCAAGGACTACACCGCCAAGGTCGACGGTCAGTCCGCCCGCCTGGGCACCATCCGCGGACTCTTCGAGTTCAGCACCGACCGCCAGCCCATCCCGGTGGAGGAGGTGGAGCCGGTCAGTTCCATTGTCCGACGCTTCTCCACCGGTGCCATGTCCTACGGTTCCATCTCCGCCGAGGCCCACGAGGTCCTGGCCATCGCCATGAACCGCCTGGGTGGCATGTCCAACTCCGGTGAGGGAGGGGAGGATGCCCGCCGGTTCACCCCGGAACCCAACGGCGACTGGAAGCGCTCTGCCATCAAACAGGTGGCCTCGGGACGGTTCGGTGTGACCAGCCACTACCTCAACAACTGCACCGACATCCAGATCAAGATGGCCCAGGGCGCCAAACCCGGCGAGGGTGGTCAGCTGCCCCCGGAGAAGGTCTACCCCTGGATCGCCGAGGTCCGCATCACCACCCCCGGCGTGGGTCTGATCTCCCCGCCACCACACCACGACATCTACTCCATCGAGGACCTCGCCCAGCTCATCCATGATCTGAAAAACGCCAACCCGGATGCCCGCATCCACGTGAAACTGGTCGCTGAGCAGGGCGTGGGCACCGTGGCCGCCGGTGTGTCCAAGGCGCATGCCGACGTGGTGCTCATCTCCGGTCACGACGGCGGCACCGGTGCCTCACCGCTGACCTCCCTCAAGCACGCCGGTGGCCCCTGGGAGCTCGGCCTCGCCGAAACCCAGCAGACGCTGCTGCTCAACGGCCTGCGCGACCGCATCCGCGTGCAGTGCGACGGCCAGCTGAAAACCGGCCGCGATGTCATGATCGCGGCACTGCTCGGCGCCGAGGAATTCGGTTTCGCTACCGCACCGCTGGTGGTGGAGGGTTGCATCATGATGCGCGTGTGCCACCTGGACACCTGCCCCGTGGGCATCGCCACCCAGAACCCCGACCTGCGCGCCAAGTTCACCGGCCAGGCGGAGCACGTGGTCAATTTCTTCACCTTCATCGCCCAGGAGGTGCGCGAATACCTCGCCCAGCTCGGTTTCCGCACCCTCGACGAGGCCGTCGGCCAGTCCCAGGTGCTGCGCAAACGCGCCGACATCCCGGCCGATTCCCGTGCAGCGCACCTGGATCTCACCCCGATCTTCCATAGGCCGGTCGCCCCGCACTTCCCGGAGCAGGACATCCGCTGCACCACCACCCAGGACCATGACCTTGAGGCCGCACTGGACAACCGGTTCATCGAGCAGGCCGCCGACACTATCGCCCGCGCCGCCGCCGGTGAGCAGGCGCGCACCACCCTGACCGCGCGCGTCAGCAACGTCAACCGCTCGGTGGGGACCATGCTGGGTTCGGTCCTCACCCGCGCCGCCGGGGCCTCCGGGCTTGACGACGACACCATCACCCTCAACCTCACCGGCTGTGCCGGCAACTCCTTCGGCGCCTTCATCCCCGCCGGCATCACCCTCACCCTCACCGGCGATGCCAATGACTTCGTGGGCAAGGGACTCTCCGGCGGGCGCATCATCATCCGCCCCTCGGAACGTGCACCGAAACAGTTGAAAAACAGCCCCGACATCATCGCCGGCAATGTGCTCGGTTACGGCGCCACCAGCGGTGAGATGTTCATCCGCGGGGAGGTCGGCGAACGGTTCTGCGTGCGCAACTCCGGTGCCACCGCGGTGGTGGAGGGGATCGGCAACCACGGATGTGAATACATGACCGGTGGCCGGGTGCTTGTCCTGGGCCCCGTCGGGGAGAACTTCGGCGCCGGCATGTCGGGTGGCATCGCCTACCTCCTCGACGAACCGGACCTGGAGAAGAAGATCAACCGGGGGCTGGTGGACGTCGAAAAGCTCACCCCGGATGAGGCCCTGTGGGCCGACCGGCTCATCGCACGCCACGTCGCGCTGACCGGGTCCACCACCACTGTGCGCGCAAAAGACCTGGTCAAGGTCATGCCGCGTGACTACAAGCGAGTTCTACTGTCCACCCTGACCCTGGAGGAGGCACACTGATGTCCGACCCACATGGATTCCAGAAATACACCCGCGCCGAACCCGCCCACCGGCCGGTGCCCCTGCGCCTCATGGACTTCCACGAGGTCTACGAGGCGGCACCCGCCGGCCAGATCGAGGAGCAGGCCGCCCGCTGCATGGACTGCGGCGTGCCCTTCTGCCACCAGGGTTGCCCCCTGGGCAACATCATTCCCGAGTGGAACAACCTGGTGCGCGAGGGACGGTGGAAGGAGGCCTACGACCGCCTGCACGCCACCAACAACTTCCCCGAATTCACCGGCCGCCTGTGCCCCGCGCCGTGTGAGGGTGCGTGCGTGCTCGACATCAACGATGACGCCGTGACCATCAAGAATGTGGAGCTGGAGATCGTCGAACGGGCCTTCGCCGAGGGCTGGGTGGAACCGGTGCGTGCCTCCCTGGATACCGGCCTGACGGTGGCCGTGGTGGGTTCGGGCCCGGCCGGTCTGGCCGCCGCGCAGCAGCTGACCCGCGCCGGACACCGCGTGACCGTCTTCGAACGCTCCGACCGCCTGGGTGGCCTGATGCGTTATGGCGTGCCGGACTACAAGATGGAGAACCGCTGGATCGACCGCCGTCTCGACCAGATGCGGGCGGAGGGCACCGTGTTCCGGGTCGGGGTCTCCCCGAAGGCCGCTGAACTGGCGCTTTTCGACGCCGTCGTGCTCGCCACCGGCACGCCCGTCGCCCGTGAGCTGGGCATCCCGGGCGCAGAACTCGCCGGTGTCCACCCGGCGATGGACTACCTCACCGCGCAGAACAGGGCGAATGAAGGTGACGGCCCGGTGCCTGCGGAGTTTGATGCCCGCGGCAGGAGGGTCGTGATCATCGGTGGCGGCGACACCGGCACCGACTGCTTCGGCACCGCCCTGCGCCAGGGGGCGGCCTCGGTGACACAGTTCGACATCCGCCCGCGCGGACCGGTGCTGCGCGCCGAGGAGACCCCGTGGCCGATGTACCCCAACCAGTTCCGCACCGCCACCGCCCATGAGGAGGGTTCCTATGTCCTCCGCGGGGATGAATCCGTCGCCGAGATCGAGGCCCTGGGCCTGGGTACCCGCGCCGTCGGCGAACCGCTGGGTGAGCGGAGATTCGCGGTGAACACCGTCGCCCTGCACGGCGATGACCGGGGCCGGGTCACCGGTCTGACCGGATGCCAGATCAAGGTGGTCGGCGGTCGCCGCGAACCAGTCGAAGGCACCGAGTTCCCCTTCGACGCCGACCTGGTCCTGGTGGCCCTGGGCTTCACCGGCGCCGAACAGGGCGGGCTGGCCCATGAACTGGGCGTGGGTTTCGATACCCGCGGCCGCATGATCCGCGACGCCGGTTACCGCAGTCCCACCAACTCCCGCGTCTACATCGCCGGCGACAACGGCCGTGGGCAGTCCCTGATCGTCTGGGCCATCGCCGAGGGCCGGGCGTGTGCCGCCGCCGTCGACGCCGACCTCATGGGTGAAACCGCACTCCCGGTTGCCGTGACCCCTCAGGACATGCCGATGGCGGTGTGACCTAACTGCCGATCTCCCAGGTGTGCACCGGCTCACCCGTGGCCTGGTTCCGCAGGTAGAGCTCCAGCATGCCGGCCAGGGCCGCACGGCGGGTCTCCGAATCCGGCAGTCCCCGCCGTCCCTCCAGCTTATTGAGAGTGCGCAGCTGCCAGGTCGCGCCGTTCTGGCGGGTCCGGGCGCGTTCATCGATGATCCCGAGGTAGTGCTCGGCGATGGAATCATCCACCTCCAGACGGCGCAGTCCCTCCCGGGCCTGGGGTAGGAGGTGCTCCACGATGAGGTCGGTGGCATTGACCTGGCCCAGCCTGGGCCAGGTCATCCGGGCGAACAACCCGGAACGGGCCCCGGACTGGAAGTTCCGCTCCGCATCGGCGAAGGTCAACCGCGACCACACCGGGCGGTTCTCCTCCACCAGGTACTTGACCACCCCGTAGTAGAACGCGGCATCCGCGACGATATCCGCCGGGGTGGGGCCCGCGGGTAGGAGACGGTTCTCCAGACGCAGGTGCGACCGTTCCTCGCCGGGGGCGTAGATCGGACGGTTCCACCGCCAGATCGTTCCGTTATGGAGGTTGAGGTAGTGCAGGGCGGGGGATTTCCCCTTCATCATCGGCGTGCCGGCCAGCGCCCGGTCCTCGGCGATCAGCGGGGAGAAATAGCGGACATTCTCCTCAAACAGATCGAAGACGCTGGTGATCCACCGTTCCCCGAACCAGACCCGGGGACGCACCCCCTGGTTGACCAGCTCGGAGGTGCGGGTGTCGATGGCCTGCTTGAACACCGGGATGCGGCTTTCATGCCACACCCGACGCCCCAGGAACAGCGGGGAGTTCGCACTCAACGCCACCTGGGCACCGGCGATCGCCTGCGAGGCGTTCCACGCCGCGGCGAATCTGGTGGGTGCGAGCTGGAGATGCAGCTGCATGGAGGTGCACGTGGATTCCGGGGCGATGTCGTGGAAGGACTGGTTGACATGCTCCCGGTCGGCGAGGTTGATGTGGACCAGTTCACCGCGCGATTCCATCACCGCATTGCTCAGTGCCCGGTACCGGTTCTCCTGCGTCATCCATGCCGGATCGGCGAGGAACTCCGGGGTGATGGTGGGCAACGTGCCGATCATGGCCACATTGACGCCCTCCGTGGTGGCGGCCTCATGCACCCGGTTCAGGCGGTTGGTGATGCCATCCTGCAGACGCTGCAGCCCATCGTGTTTCGCCGACAGCGGCGGGTGGTTGAGTTCGACATTGTAGTTGCCGATCTCCGACTGGAATTCCCCGTCGAGATGCCGCAGCACCTCCGCACCGCGCAGGGCGGGCTGCATGTCTGCATCGACCAGGTTGAGTTCCAACTCAAGCCCGATGGACCCGTGATCATCGAACTCGGACCGTTGCAGGTGCCGGTCGAAGATCTCCAGGTCTTCCATCAGCAGCTGACGGTAGCGTGTGCGCTGCTGAGGAGTGTATCTGTCGGAGGAAACTGATTCGCCCATAACCCCGAATAAACCACAAAACCGGTTGTCGTGGCCGGGGCTGGCATCCCACCGCAGCTCATGCCGGGTGGGGGAGGTGAACAAAAGGGCGGGAACCCCTGGGTTCCCGCCCTCAAAACCACCTGGAAAATGCTAACCGATCTTCATGGAACCGGGGTTCCACACCCCGGAGCGCTGGATGGTCTCCAGGTTCACATCAGCCACCACCGGTGCCTCACCGCGGGAGTTGGTGCGCAGCTCGTAGAGTTCGATGGAACCCCAGTCGCGGCCCCAGTCATTGCGCAGGTAGGACGGGATCTCATAGGCGGTGTTCACCGCCTCGGCGGTACCCATCGCGCCACCACCGGCCCAGTCCTGGAACGGCGACAGGGTCGACTTGCCACCGTGGTCCGGGGAGATGCGGTACTCGGGGATCTCGGTGATGCCGGCGTAGTGGTCGAAGGTGCGCTGGCAGGGGAACTGCAGACCGACAGCCCAGTCGAGCAGCCCCGGTGTCTCCGAGCCGATGATGTTGTTGAGGGAATCCAGTTCCGGGACGCGTGGCGGAGTGATGGCCACCCACTGGTCGGGGTCCAGGTTGTCATCGGTGGCGACGATGCGGACGACATCCGCCTCCTCCGGCAGGGCGTCGATGGGCAGACGCAGGTTACGCCAGGACGGCTCCGGACCGATGTCGTACATCATCTCCTCACCGAGGACGGTGACCTCACCGTCTTCATCCAGGGTGCCGTACTCCAGCAGGACGGACTGGCCGGACTGGAACACACCGTTGATGTCGAAGTGGGCGATGCGGCCCGCCGCGGACACGACGATGATCGGTGCCTGCTCGGTGGCCTCGGGCAGTTCATACCAGTCGGTGGTGATCTCAGCGGGGATCTGGGTGCCATCCGTCCAGGAACCGACAACCGGGATCTGGGTGTAGTCCAGGTTGAACGGCAGGCGGGCGGTGGAGCCGTTGATACCGACGTCGGCACGCAGGCCACCGGTGTTGCCGGTCGCCTGACCCGAGGCATCATCGGATCCCGCGGCGTCATCCTCCACGGAATCGGCGATCGCACCCACCGAGGCGGTCGAGGCCTGGTCCTGGCTGATGAAGGGCGGAATGCCGGCGGAGCTGAACCCACGGACCTCATCGGCCTCCAGCGATTCCCCGAGGGGGGAGTTGACCGGGGTGAGGAAGGACTCATTGGAGTTGGTCTCCAGCATGGCGTCGGCTGCCAGACCACAGGTCTGCCCACCGAGTGCGCGGAGGTTACCCAGGCCGACGCTGTACTCCGGGTACTGGTCGGCGAAAGCCTTACCCATGGATCCCATGGACACCAGCACCACGATGGCGGACAGCAGCGCGATGGGTGAGGCCATCAGACCCCGGAAGCGGGACGCACGGGCCACCTTGGCGGCCTCCTCGGAGCGGTATTCACCCATGGCGTCACGGTTCTCGGCCTGGGCGACACGCACATCCTTGACAAACGACTGGACCACACCGGCGATCAGCACCACCACAGCGATGGCGAGCATGACGGTGGAGGCCTCGATGCCGTTGATCTGGATGGTCTTGTCCCACCACGGCACGGAATAGCTGGAGGTGTACCACCAGCCGTTGGTGCCGGCGAGACTGAAGGCGAACAACAGCAGGAACACACCCACCGAGATCGTGCGCATCCGTGGGGATTTCACAGCGACATAGGACAGGCCCACCGCGGCGAGACCCGCGACCGCGGCCCCCAGGCCGGCGTACACACCGAAGTGGTGGGTCCACTTGGTGGGGGTGAACATCAGGAAGAACATGGTGCCGAAGACCACGAGCGTCAGGCGCAGCGACGGTCCACTGGCCGAACCCGGGACACGGCCGTAGCGCAGGATGCAGCCGACAACAATCGCCAGGCAGGCGATGAGCATGATCACGGGGAAACGTCGGGTGAAGGAACCGTCCACGGTCTGCTCAAACAGCGTCTGATAGCGGACGTACTCGTTGTACCAGCTCAGTGCCGGACCCTTCTCGGAGCGTACCGAGATGGATTCCATCACGGTGGCCCAGGTCTGGTCACCGAACACGGCGATGAGGATGGCGGTGCCGGCGGCCAGGAACGGTGCCAGCATGGCCAGCACGGCGGTGAACACCGTGCCCCGGGATGATCCATGGGGAGCACCCATCAGGGGTAGGCGACGGTAGAGGATGCGGATCAGGCTGGACAGACTGACCAGGAGGGCGGCCACCGCCATGAGGCCGGTCGGGCCGGCGGACAGCGCGAGGGTGGCCAGGATGGTGCCCACCGCCGCGGGCAGCAGACGGGAGGAGGCGATGGCACGTTCGAAGGACACCCAGGCCAGCAGCGCGGCCGCGGCGATGATCGGCTCGGGGCGGGTGCCGTTGTTGTAGGGCAGCCAGAATGCCAGGAACACCATGGCGGTGGACCAGTGGGCGACGCGGCGGCCGTCGATACGCGCACCCAGGCGCGGCAGGACCTCACGCGAGAGCACGAACCAGATGATGAACGCGGAGATCAGCGCCGGCAGCCGCAGCCAGATGGACGCGGTGGACACATACGACATCAGTGCCAGCAGGTCATAGAATGGTGCGCCGAAGGGGGATTCGGGCACACCGAACCAGCGGTAGTAGTTGGCCATGTAGTCCGCGTTGTGCGACACCCGGGCCATGTTCATGATGAAGCCGTCGTCGGAGGTGTTCGCACCCAGGAAGTGCCAGAACACCAGGACGAAGGCCACGACACCGTCGAGGGGCTTGACCCGGTACCAGTTGGCCGGCAGGAAGCGGTGCACCCGGCGGCCGTCGAGGATGTCCATGCGGTGCAGCGCCCAGAGTGAGGCCAGGGTCAGCAGCAGACCGGTCCACATCACGATGTACTTGATCACGCTCGGTGAGGAGGTGAAACGGGAGTTGACCTCGACGTCGACGGCCAGGCCGTCGGCGACCATGGTGGAGTAGGTGGCGGGATCGTCGACAAGCTCGGTGTAGATGCCGGTGACCTGGGGGCGGGCATCCTCGTCGGTCTCGCCGAGGTGGTCCGTTCCGGTGATCTCTGCGGTGGTGTTGGTTTCCGTGGAGGTGATCTCCAGTGTCGCGCCGGCCGGCAGGTCCTCCACCTCGGATTCGGGCAGTTCCAGCAGGACCTCGCCGGTGACCACCACATCCAGACCACCGTCGATGGTGCGGACGAACAGGCCACGGTTGGTGGCATCGGTGCTGTCCAGGGGCAGAGTTCCGAAGACGAGTGTCTGACCTGGGTAGAGGTTCTCCAGTGCGGTCAGCGGGATCGTCGCCTCAAGCGACTGTGGAGCGTAGGAGATCAGAGGCGCATTGATGCTGGAGAGCTCATCGTTCTGGGGCCAGGACACCGAGGACTGCACCTGGTTGACCGGCATGAACGGGGTGAGCAGAAACATCAGCAGACCCAGGAGGCCCGTGGTGATGGCCAGCTTCTTCAGCCATCCGGGGGCGACCTTCTCGGTGCCACCAACCGGGCTGGACCCCGGGGCACCCTGTTCTTTTTTCGACACAACTACTTCCGACACAGGCAACGAGTCTACGGTATGGGCGCGGTAACTTCCGCTTTCACCTCCGCCACGTGAGGTATCACTCATCACGCGTCACCACGACGAACGGCCCGATCTGCTCCACCTCCCAGGGGGCACCCGCCCCCAGGAACACCTCCGGGTTGAAGTACACCCCCCGGAAACGCACATTGGGATTGTTCGGGTAGATGTCCTCCGCGAGGTCGTATTTCCACCCACCGACACCACCCGGGGCGGTATCCCCGCCTCCTTCGGCATCCGCGTCCTCCGGCACCGTGCCCCGCATGATGAACACATCCGGGCCGGCCCATTCCACGGCATCGATGGCCGCGGCGAAATCAGCCGGGTCGGACAACTCATTCCAACTCTCCACCGCCCACTGCTCAATGGCCTCGTTACGTTTGCCGAACTCCCCGAGCGGATTGGCGTAGTGGGAGGTGAACGCCTGGAAACCCCGGTAGGGGTGATAGGACATGAAGTTCAGTTCATCGGTGAGCACGATCGTCTCCGAGGGGATGAAACCCTGATCCTGCAGGTGGCTGTCGATCTCCCGGTACCACCGCGCGGAATCCGGGGGGTAGAGATCGGCGCGTTCACCATAACCATCGGTGTCGGTGTAGGCCAGGTCGATGGCATGGGCGTTGCGCTCGGGGATGCTCTGCGCATATTGCAGTCCACCGGCCAGCACAACCGTGATGAGGATGGTGGTGACACCACGTGCCACCCGCGGGGTGATGCGTTCCGGGTAGAGCAGGTAGATGCCCGCCAGACGGAAATCCGCGATGCCGAGCACACCCGCGGTGGTCATCATCAACACCACCAGGGTGTCCAGGCGGAACCCGAGCAGGGTGTTGCCCAGCACGGTGAACAGCATGGAGGCCACGATCCACCCGTAGAGCACGATCAGGGAGATCCACATCGCCCGCACCACCGGATCCCGGCCCCGGACCACGAGGAAGATCAGGCCGATCAGGCTGAGCAGACCGAGCGTGCTCGACGCGAGGATCGGCAGCGGAATCAGGGTGCCGTCATAGGGCAGGTAGTGCATGGCGGTATCCCCGCTCTGCTCCGCGCCCTGCAGGCTGGCGAGCAGGAACGGTCCCCAGGTGATCAGGGCGATGCCTATCGACGAAAAACCCAGCACCGCCAACCACACCAGTGGCTTCCACTCCCGGCGCATCACCACGACGGTCACCGCCGTGACCACCACCACCGACAGTGCGATGACAGCGGTGAACAGGGTGTAGAACGTGGCGGAGAACCCGAGGAAGAGGATCCCGCCGATCAGTGCGAACCAGTCACCCCGCAGGATGCGCGGGGTCAGCGCGACCAGGGCCGGCATACCCAGGGCCACCAGGGCGGCATAGGGTTCATCGGGGCTCATCACCAGAACCACACAGGTGGACACCAGGGCGATGCCCGTGGCCACCGGCAGGGAACCCACGAGCCGCTGCCATACGGGCACCAGGACGGCACCCCCCACCGCCAGTGAGATGATCGCCCACGGCTGGAACACCTCCCACCCGGGCATGTCCAGCAGGTTGGCCAGACGGCCACCGAACCAGAACCACAGGGGCGGATAGTAGGTGGGCATATCCGCGTAGTTCATGTCGCTGATGGCGATGTCATCGGCCAGGCGGGTCAGGTACTGGGTCCGGAAACCCTGGTCCACGCTGATGCCGTCGAGGTGCAGGCGGGTGGCGGACAACGGAATCGCCAGTACCGCCACCACGAGGGCGGCGGGGCTGAGGTAGGCCACTGCGTGGGTGAGGAACTCCCGCCAGGCCGGTCGTGTGATCTCCAGTTGGGTCCCGTTGTTCCACCTCGGGTCGGCCTTGTGCTCATCGTGGATCCACCACCACATGAGCAGACCCACCACCACCAGGACGAGCACGATGCCGGCGGAGGCCAGTGCCCGGGTGACCATTGAGGCACCGAAGGCCGGGAGGCTGGTCTGGCGGAGCACCAGCCACGCGACAAGGGTGAGCGCGAAGGCGCCCACAGCTGCCAGGATGATCGCCAGGATGGTTCTGCCCCGGGTCATCTGATCCGGGGAGAAGACATTTACCTCCACGGCTGTGTCATCGTGTCCACCCGGGGTGGGCAGCAGCTGGGTCCCCGTCGTTCCCGTGGTGCTGTGTGGCTCTCCGTGAGGTTCGGAGGAATTCATCATGCCTAGCAGTTTGTCACATCAGCCCCCAGAAGTGGGGGATGAACCCGGTCAGCACGAAACCCGTTGATCAGGGTGTGAGCAACGGGTTTCGGTGGGTGGTGCCTATCGACGCCTGGTGGCTCCGATCAGAACGGCAGCTTGCGGAAAATCGCCCGCGGGATGAACTGGAAGGCCAGGGAGACGTACTGGAACATGGGGTGGACGTAGATGATGTCCTTCTTGTTCACCACGGCGTCGTAGACGGCGTCGGCGACATCCTCACGGTTGACGGTGAAGGGTGCCTCACCGGCGTCGGCGCTCATCTTGGTGCGGACCTGTCCGGCGCGCACGACCACGACGTTGGCACCGGAGCCACGCAGGGCCTCGCCGAGCTGGGTGTAGAAACCGTCGAAACCGGCCTTGGCGGAACCGTAGACGAAGTTGGACCGGCGCACGCGCTGACCGGCCACCGAGGACATGGCCACGATGGTGCCGTGACCCTGCGCCTCGAATTTACGGCCCAGGAGCACACCCACGGACACACCGGCGGTGTAGTTCACGGAGACAGCGCTCACGGCCTCGGCCTGGTCACGCCACTGGACCTCATTGTCACCGAGGACACCGAAGGCGACCACAGCCACATCCACATCGCCCTCGGCGAAGGCCTCGTCGATGGCGGCGGGGTGGGAGTCGGTATCCAGGGCGTCGAAGTCGACGACACGCACGGAATCAGCGCCGGCGGCCTTGATCTTCGCCACGGCGGCGTCGATACGCGGGGAGTCCTTCCGCGCGGCCAGGGTGACGTGGGAGCCTCCCTGCTGGAGGAAACGTTCCACGATGGCGATTCCGATCTCGGAGGTTCCTCCGAGCAGGAGGATGTTCTGGGCTTTGCCCACAGCGTTCAGCATTTGGGTGTGTTCCTTAAAAACTAGTGCAGCTCAAGACGGCGGGACATGTCGGAGGCGAAGACACCGGTGGGGTCGATCTCGTTGCGGGTCTTCAGCCAGCCCTCCATGCCCGGGTACATGGAGTGGAACTTCTCGGCGCTGGTGCGGGATTCCTTGGCCAGGTAGAGCCGACCACCGAATTCCATGACACGCTCATCCAGCTCATCGAGGAAGGCACCCAGGCCCCGACGGATCGGGAAGTCCACGCAGACGTTCCAACCCGGCATCGGGTAGGACAGCGGTGCACGGTTGCCCGGTCCGAACAGCTTGAACACGTTCAGCGCGGAGTAGTGACCGGACTTCTGCATGTCGCGGATGATGTCCTTGAAAGGTTCGACGGCATCCATCGGCACCACGAACTGGTACTGCAGGAAACCCTTGGAACCGTAGCCGCGGTTCCACTCGCCGATGAGATCCAGCGGCTGGTAGAACTGCGTGAGGTTCTTCACCTGGTTCCGGGCAGGTGCGCCCATGGCGTAGTAGGCCTCACCGATGGCCATCAGGGAGTACTTGTTGATGGTGAAGGACGGGAAGATGTCCGGGACGGTCAACAGCTGTGGGGCGTTGAACTTCAACGGGTCCTTCGCCAGCTTGGGGGAGAGCTCCTCCAGCTGTGCGAGGGTGGCCAGGGAACCACGGGAGATGGTGGAACGACCCAGCTTCGGCTCGGGGGAGATCACATCGAACCATGCGGAGGAGTACGTGTAGTTGTGCTCGGAACCGTCGGAGTGGAATTCCACGGTCTCATCCAGGTTGTCGGTGCGATCCGTGTCGGCGATGAAGTACGCGGTTTCCGTCTTGGTCATGCGGATGCGGGCGCGGACGATGATGCCGGTCAGGCCCATGCCGCCCACGGTCGCCCAGAACAGGGTGCCGTCCGGGTCCTCGGCGGTGCCCTCCGGTTCCAGGTGCAGGATGCGGCCATCGGCAACCAGCAGTTCCATGGAGACCACATGATCACCGAAGGAACCGGCGGAGTGGTGGTTCTTGCCGTGGATGTCCGGTCCGATGGCACCACCGATGGTGACCTGGCGGGTACCGGGGAGCACCGGGATCCACAGCCCATAGGGCAGGGCCGCCTTCATCAGCTGATCCAGGGTCACGCCACCATCGACATCGACGATGGCGGACTCCGGATCAATGGAGTGGATCTTGTTCAGCGGCTGCATGTCGATGACAAGACCGCCGGCGTTCTGCGCCGGGTCACCGTAGGAACGGCCCATGCCGCGGGCGATGACGCCGCGCCTGAGGTAGGCGGGTTTGGAATCGTTCTGCTCGGCCACCCGGCGCACGGCATCGACGATCACGTCGAGGTCCGGGGTGGTCAGGACTTCAGCGGTGGTGGGTGCGGTGCGTCCCCACCCCGTCAGGGTACGAGCTTCTAGTGGAAGGGCCCCGGAGGCACCGGCCGAAGTACCGGTGCTGGACATGCCGTTAGAACTGTTCATCGGGTACCAAGGTTACCCCCCCTTCAAACCGGATGACCGTTCCCATGACGGATTCGTGACGGGTATTACCGAAAAACCCAGGAGGGGCGGGTTTGTCACACCGCCCCGCGCCCGTCCCTAGATCAGGCCCTTGTCCTCCAACCACTGGGTGGCGATGGTGGCCGCCGGCGCCTGATCGTTGACACTCTGGGAGTTCAGGGCCAGCAGCTCCTCGGAGGTCAGCGCTGCACTGATCTCATTGATGATGTCCTGTGCCTGCTCATCGAGTGCGTCGCTGGCCACCGGCACCACCTGGGAGGCCAGGAACATGCCATCCGGGTCTTCCAGAACCACCAGGTCATTGTCGGCGATGGAGGGGTCGGCGGTGTAGACGATGGCGAACTGGACATCGCCATCGCGCAGGGCCTTGATGGTCAGGGGGCCACCGCCATCCTCGATCGGGGTGAAACCGGCCTCGATGCCGTAGTTCTCCCGCAGGCCGATGGGGCCGTTGGGGCGGGTCTCCGCCTCGGAGTTGGCCCCCAGCACCAGCGGGCCCGGGATGTTCGCCAGGTCTGGGATGCTGCTGAGATCATACTGCTCGGAGAGTTCGCGGGTGACCACATAGGCATCCTGGTCGGTGGCGGGTGCCGCGTCGAGGATGGTGAGGCTGTCGGGGGCGGCGTCGACAAGCTCGCTGTAGACCTCGTCCGGCAGGCGCGCGTCGGTGTCCGGCTCCCAGTACTGCAGCAGCGGCCCGGTGTATTCGGGGAAGAGATCCACCGACCCGTTTTCCACCTCACCCATGTACACCTCGCGCTGACCGATGCGGAAATCGCGCTGCACGTCATAGTCGGCGGCTTCCAGCGCCTGGGCGTAGAGCTCGGCGATGATCTCACTGGAGTAGTAGTCCTGGGATCCGACCACGATGGTCTCCGACGCCGTGTCCGTGCCGGTCGCGGTCTCCTCGAGGGTGTCGGAGGATCCGCAGCCCACGAGCAGGGCGCTGGCGATCACGGCGGTGATTCCGGTGCGTAACAGTGTCTTCATGACTGGCCTTTCAGTAGTAACCCGCTATCAGGTCGTCGTTTGTAGAAAATGGGATCTCCGCACGCGGAGGGCGAACGAGAATACAGCTTCCAACACGAGCGCCAGGGCGATCACCAGCAGCGAACCCCCGATCATCTCCCCATAATCCCTGGTTTTCAGACCCGAGAAAATGAAGCGGCCGAGCCCGGCATCAGCGGTGTACGCAGCCAGCGTAGCGGTGGCCACCACCTGCACCACCGCGGACCGCACCCCACCCATGATCAGTGGGAACGCCAGGGGCACCTCCACCGAGAAGATGATCTGACGTTTCGACATCCCGATCGCCCGGGCTGCCTTCACGGTGGCCGCCTCCACGCTCGTCACCCCAGAATAGGCCCCGGCGAGCAGCGGCGGGGCCGCAAGCACGATCAATGCGAGCACGGGGGCGGTCACCCCGATGCCGATCCACAACCCCAGGAGGGTGAGTAGACCGAGCGTGGGGATGGCGCGACCGGCCCCGAGCACCGCTGACACCACATTCCCGCCCACCCGGTGATGGCCGATGAGCACCGCGAGCGGGATGGCGATGGCCGCGGCGATCCCCACCACGATGAGGGTGACCACGAGGTGTTCCACCAGGCGCTGCGGGATGGACCCGGCGCCGGACCATTCGCCCGGATCGGTCAGCCAGACAAGGGTGGCGGCCAACAGGTCCATCAGTCAACCTCCACCGGTCGGGGAGCGCGGGCTGGTCGGGGAGCGCGGGCTGCTTTCTGGGTTGTCTTCCGGGTGGTTGACCACGGCAGCAGCAGACGCTGCGCCAGCACACAACATGCATCCAGGATCAGGGCCAGGGCGATGGTGAGCACCACCCCGGTGACCACCTCCGCGATGATCCCGCGCTGGAAACCGTCGGTGAACAGGGTGCCCAGGCTCTGGATACCCACCACCGAACCCACCGTGACCAGGCTGACGGTGCTGACCACCACCACCCGCAGTCCTGCGATGATCACCGGCAGCGCCAGCGGGAACTCCACGGACCAGAAGCGACGCGCGGAGGAGTAGCCGACGGCGGTGGCGGCCTTGCGCACATGCAGCGGCACGGAGGAGAAACCATCGGCCACCGTGCGGGTGAGGATCGCCACCCCGTAGAGGGTCAGCACGGCAACCATGGTCACCGGTGAGCGCAGACCGGTACCGAACAGCACCGGGACCAGCACGAACAGCGGTAGGGAGGGGATGGCGTAGAGCACACCCACCAGGGGCAGCAGCGCACCACCGATGCGCCACCGGTGCGCGGTCCAACCCAGCGGGATCGCGATGGCCAGGCTGAGCAGCACCGCCGGCAGCGTCAGCCACAGGTGGATCCAGGTCAGTTCGAGGACCCACGGGTAGTTCTGCGACAACCAGTTCACTGCTCCAACGCCCCCAGGATTCTCCCGGTGCCGTCCACGATGAGCCTGTCGGTGCCCTCCCCGATCACCCGCAGGGCGCGGGAACCGGAGCGCAGGCCGATGAAATCCGCCACGAAATCATCAACCGGATCGGTGATCAGCTCCGCCGGGGTGGCCTCCTGGGCGATCACCCCGCCGGGACGCAGGACCACCACCTTGTCGGCCAGGCTGAAGGCCTCATCGATGTCGTGGGTGACAAAGAGAATGGTCTTGCCCAGCTCCCGCTGCAGGCGTTTGACCTCATTCTGCAGGTCGAGGCGCACGATCGGGTCGACGGCACCGAAGGGTTCATCCATGAGCAGGATGTCGGATTCACCGGCCAGCGCCCGGGCCACACCCACGCGCTGTTGCTGCCCACCGGAGAGCTGGGCGGGGTAGCGGCGCGCCACCGCCGGGTCCAGACCGACCACCTCGATGAACTCCATGGCCTTCTGACGCGCCGCACCCCGGGATTCCCCCTTGAGCAGCGGCACGGTCGCGACATTGTCCACCACGGTGCGGTGGGGCAGCAGACCACCGGACTGCAGGACGTAGCCGATGGACCGACGCAGGCGGACGGGATCGGTATCGGCGACATCCGCACCGTTGATGAGGACCCGGCCCGAGGTGGGGTCGGTCATCCGGTTGACCAGGCTGAGCAGGGTGGATTTACCGGAACCGCTGGATCCGACCAGCACCACGGTGGAATTCTCCTCCACGGTGAAGGAGACATTATCCACGGCGACGGACACCCCCGAACCATCGGGATAGTGCTTGGATACCGTGTCGAAGGTGATCATCTCGCGCAAGCCTTCCAGGTGGGGGACCGGTGGACCGGGGACCGGAGCTGTTCTAGAGGGAGCCGTTGTTAGAGATCCATGATCTCACGGATCTCCGCGGGCAGTTCCTCCTGTGAGGTGATGGTGGGCCCGTCGTAGAGGCGCAGCAGCTCATACACCCGGGAACGGTCCACGCTGTCGAGCAGTGGGAGCTCCTGGGCGATCAGGCGGGTCATGAAATCATCGAGGGGCAGGTGGGTGCGTTCCGCCGCGATGTGGACGGGTGCTTCCTGCTTCTTCTTGAAAATGCCGAACATGGTGTCAACGGTACTCTGGTGGCATGGATTCCAGCACCACGGACACCACCTCTGCACGTCTTCAGGCCGCCGCCGGATCGCTCCTCGTGGGCACCGGGGTCGCGCTCACCGACTACCTCGACAGTCCCCGCCGTCGCGCGCTGGCCTATGCGGGGCTCATGACCGCCGGGGCCGGGGTGGTCGGGATGATCCCCCGGGCCGATGGCGGCCGGTACCTCTTCCCCGATGATCCCACCCTGCTCAATGATCAGCTGCGTCACCAGCTCGGGGATCTGGGCATCACCCCGGGGCCCGCCTCGGATCGTTCCGGGGCCCGCGGACCGCTGACAACCTGGTTGTATGTGGGTTTGTTCGTGCTGTTTCTCGCGGTCCTCATCCGTCTGGACATGGTGCTGACCAAGCGTCTGGCACGCTTCCTCAGCCGGCGCGGGATCACCCGGCCGTACACGGTGATCGGCGTGTTCTACGCGGCGGCGGTCTATGCCACCTATGAAGTGGATATGCGGACGAAATAGGGCGTCGTCAAGCGCCGTTGGTGAGGTCCGGCCCTGAAAAGCCCCCGTGGACATGACTACGCTGGGGCACATGCCAACCCACTTTGCCCACGACAACGTCATCTCACTGGCGTCTGCGCGTGCGCGGAGGAGCGGTGGGACAGGTTCCGAACGCACGCTGCTGATCCAGGCGAGTAACATCCAGGCCGACCGTGAGGTCCACCGCCAGATCGGGGTGGATGCCGCACTGGCACTCACCGAACTGCATAAAGTCCTCGGTATCGCCTTCGGTGTGGAGGACGATTCGCCGTGGTTCTTCGCCAATGCCGGCGGCCGGAAACTTGATTCCACCACCTGCGTGGGACGCGTGCTCGATGCCGGTGGCACCATCATCTATATCTGGGGTCTGTGGCAGTTCGAGCTGCACTGCCTGGAAACCTACCCGCGCGACAGCGGCACCCCGCGTGCCCTGTGCATCGGCGGGTCCGGGGTGTTCACCTACAATTCCGACCTCGATTTCGACCTCGCCGTCATCAACGCCGAACTCACCGGCACCGACACCATCCGCTCGGTGCTCACCCATGTCCGCCCGGAGATCATCGACATCGTCGACCGCACCGGCGTCTTCGATTTCATCCCCCTGCTGCAGGCCCTCGAACTCCACCGCCCCACGCCACTCGACGCCCCCACCGTCCGCCTCTGCCGCTCGCTGCCCCGCGAACGCGGCGCCGAGGGCAGCGACGCCTTCTGGTCCTGCGTGCTCGCCCTGTCCTGCCTCGGCGACCGGGAGCTTTTCGATGACGTGATCACCTCCACCATGTCCGCCCTGGGGTGGGTCGCAGACGACGGTTCCCCACTCCCCGCCGCCGACATCACCGCCGCCTGCACCGACTCCCTGGCCGTGCTCGAAAAATTCGGTGCCTACGGCAGGGATCTCGCAGCACCGGTGGAACGCCTCGACATCTACCGCGAGCTGTTGCGCGCTTAGTGCTTTGATCCCCGCGGGACTAATGTGTAGCCCGTGTCTGAGAAACAAACTGCCGCTGTCGAGGCTGCCGCCCTCGGTTCCGTCCCCGGTGCAGTCCCCAGTTCCGTTACCGGCGAACGGATGGGCCTGGGAACGCAGGCCTTCCGGTTCATCATCACCGGTGGCATCTCCGCGGTCGTGGACCTCGGCCTGCTGGCACTGTTCCAGCTGGTCTTCGGCTTCCCCGTGCCGGTCGCCCGCACCATCTCCTTCATCGCCGGCACCACCACCGCCTACATGATCAACCGCCGCTGGACCTTCCAGGCGGAGAAATCCACCGGCCGTTTCCTGGCCGTCGTGGCGCTCTACGCGGCGACGTTCCTGGTCAACGTCGGCCTGCAGACGCTTTTCGACGCCCTCTTCACCTCCTGGGACTGGCCCGCCTCCGTTGCTCTTGTCGTGGCCTTCATCATCGCGCAGGGCACCGGAACCACCATCAACTTCATCGTCCAGCGCATGGTGATCTTCAAGTAAGGTGACACCCATGAAGAGCTGGAACATCACCATGATCACCGGGCTGGCCGGCGTCCTCTATTTCGCCCTCATCTCGCTGGTGTTCGCACCGCTGAACCTCGCGATCGGGATGTTTGTTGCATTCATGGTGCTGACGGTGCTGGCGATTGTCGCCGCTGTGGTCAACGCCCGCGAGGCGGCCATCTCCACCTGGCGGACCTGGGTGGGCCTGGTCGGTGCCCTGCTCATTGCCCTGCCCGGGGTGTCGTCGGTGGTGGCGAACCTGCTGCTGGGCACCGGTGGCGGCCTGCTCACCCTGGCCAACACCCTGGCCACCGTCGCCTCCATCGGCATGCTGGTCATGCTGCCGGTGGGCATCGTGATGTGCCTGGTCGCGGGCTTCTCCCGCTATCATCTGGCCCGTCGGGTGTTTGCATGACCGGCATCGTGCTGACCACCAATATCGGTGCCGCACAACCCGACCCGGGCGGGGCGGACCGCGTCAGCGGCATTGACAAACAGCCGGTGCCTGAGGGCATCGAGGTCTTCGCGCCGGGCCCCGACTACGGCGACGGTTCCGGTGTGCTTAACGACGTCGTCGGCGACTCCCTCCACCACGGCGGCATGCACAAGGCCGTCTACGCCTTCGAACGCGAGGAACTCGACTTCTGGGACCCCACCTACCGCAACGGCTACTTCGGTGAGAACCTCACCACCTCCGGCATCGACCTCTCCGCAGTGCTGATCAACCAGCGCTTCCGCGTCGGTGGGGCAGTGCTGGAGGTCTCCGTTCCGCGCCGGCCATGCCGCACCTTCGGTGCCTGGCTGGAACGCAGGGGATGGATGAAGACCTTCACCGACCACGGCCGCGTGGGCTCCTACTTCCGGGTCATCGAACCGGGACGCATCCTGCCGGGTGCTGAGCTGGTCGCCCTGGATGAGCCCGACCACGACATCACCATGGGCATGGCCTTCCGCGCCAAGATGGGCGACAAGGACCTGGCCCGGAAGGTGGTGGCGGCCGGGTGCCTCCCGGGGCGCTACCACGAGGAACTGGTCCGGCTGATCTAGAACCTGATCTAGGGCCGGTCGAATTTCTCCTGCCGCCCCATGCGGTGCAGACGGAACCACTCCAGGAACTTCTTCGGGCTCTTCTGCTGCACCAGGAAGAACCACCCGAAGCGCGCATACTCCTGCGGCAGCAGTCGGCGCATCCCCGGCTGGTTCATCAGATACCCGCGGTTGCGGTAGGTGAAAAACCGCTTGACCGCATTGTCCGGGTACTGGGTGTGCATCCGACCGCCCAGGATCGGCTTGAACTCATCGGAGCCATCCGGATGCAGATAGGCGGTGGTCAGACACGTCCCGAACGGCAGGCCCGAGCGGACCAGCCGACGGTGGTACTCCACCTCATCACCCCGGATGAACAGGCGGTAATCCGGCACCCCGATGCGTTCCATGGCGTGGGCGCTGATCAGGGCACCGTTGAACAGGGAGGCGATACCCGGCAGCACGGTCTCCTCCGGGTGGGCGGGATCGATGAGTTCACTGCGGTAACGGCGCCACTCCAGACCCCGGCGCAACGGGAAGGCGAGCCGGTCCGGTTCTGTGGCGTTGCACACCACCGGGGAGATCTGCTCGAGGTGGTGGGCGGAGGCTGCGTCGATAAGCGTCTTGAGCACCTCGGGCCCCTCCGGTCGGCCGTCATCGTCGGCGCACCACACCGCGTCCGCCCCGAGTGCCAGCGCGGTGAGGAACCCATAGGCGAAACCGCCACCGCCACCGAGATTGGTCAACGACGGCGTGTACACACCCCTGTCCCCGGCGACCTCGGTAACCAGGGCCTCCACCGCCGGATCCGCACCGTTATCCACCACGATGATGTGCTTCACCGGATAGGTCTGCGCAGCGACGACCTCCAACGAGTGTCGCAGCAACTCCACGCGGTTGTGCGTGACGATCACCGCCGCGACATCAATACCGTCCCGGAGATGTGAAGAGGTGTTGGCCATGGACTACATCTTGCCACGGCCCTAGATGTCCTTCAGATTGACCTCACCCATCGGCGTATCGAGCACCAACTCCAGATACGGCTCACCCTCACGGGCCTCCACGACCGCGGCGGTCTCCTCCGCCAGATCCCCCGGCAACTCTGCCCCCTGCACAGTCAGCTTGACCACCCTGGCCAGGGGCTCCTCGACGGCAGAGGGATGATCGGAGTCCTGCCAGTCGATGGCGAACGGTTCCGGGGCGTAGTCCACGCCGGGGGTCGGCTTGATCAGCCTCCACTTAAGCGTCGTGCCCTGCGGGGTTTCACGGCTCATCTCCTCAACCTTCCTGTCGGCCGCGAAGTCATCCAGATCATCCGGGCGGACGCACCACGCGGCCACCCTGGGCTCCGTGGAAGTGGATGAGGCGAGTGCGAAATTATCCTCCGTGAGCTTCTCCGCCTCCGGGTCCGGGCCGATCAGCTCAATGTAGGAACCCGCTGGCTGCGAGAGCGGAACCAGCGCGTTTGCCGATCCCGTGTTGTGGCGACCGCCCTCGACAGGTGTGATGCCGGTGAGTTCAGTGAAACGGCTGACCAGCTCATTGAGATCCGGCGCCGCGATGACAATGTGGTCCAGGTGTGTAGCCATGGCCGCCATGATAGGTGCCGATCGTGGTTCCGGGGCGGCCGGTGCTGTGCACAAGGGTGCACGTTTGGCTGCGGGATGGTCGGTTTGGGTGGTGAGTTGGCATGGTTGTGCATGCGCGGGCGGACGGTGGTGCATAAGGGTGCGCGCTAGCCCGGGAAACAGTCGGTTCCGGCAGGGAGTTGGCACGGTTATGCACGCCACCGGCCCCGGGAGGTCCTGCTGGTGCATAAGGGTGCGCGCTAGCCCGGGAAACGGTCGGTTCCGGCAGGGAGTTGGCACGGTTGTGCACCCGCGGGCGGCTGCTGGTGCACAAGGGTGCACGTTTGGCTGCGGGATGGTCGGTTTGGGTGGCGAGTTGGCACGGTTGTGCACGCCACCGGCCGCGAGAAAGCCCCGGAACTGCCCCGGCAGGGCTCGTGACCACCTCACACCGCGCTCGGAACAAAAGAAGGGGCACCAACTCCACGCTCTGGTGAAGTCGGCGCCCCTTTTCACACAGGCTGGTTAGCTCTCCGGGGCAGTCTCCACCCCGCGCTTTTCTTCCTCCATGCGCTTGAGCAGGCGGCGGACATGGTCGGCGGCGCCTTTGCCTTCGTAGCTTTCCACCACATCCGGGACGAGGCCGGCCTGGCGGATCTCGCCGTGGTCGACCCAGAGGGCGGTGTCGCAGAGCTGGGCGAGGAAGTCGTTGGAGTGGGAGGCGAAGACGAGGATGCCGGAGCGTTCCACCAGGGCCTGGAGGCGGTCGCGGGCCTTGGCCATGAAGGCGGCGTCGACGGCGCCGATGCCTTCGTCGAGAAGCAGGATTTCCGGTTCGATGGAGGTGACCACGCCGAGTGCCAGGCGGATGCGCATGCCGGTGGAGTAGGTGCGCAGCGGCATGGAGAGGTATTCGCCGAGTTCGGTGAAGTCGGCGATCTCCTCCATTTTGGCTTTCATCTGTTTGCGGGTCTGCCCGAGGAAGAGGCCACGGATGACAATGTTCTCGTATCCGGAGATCTCCGGGTCCATGCCGATGCCGAGGTCGAACACCGGCGCCACCCGCCCCCGGATGTCCGCTGCACCGCGGGTGGGTTCGTAGATGCCCGACAGCAGGCGCAGCAGGGTGGATTTACCGGCACCGTTGTGGCCGACCAGGCCGACGCGGTCGCCTTCGCGCAGGTGCAGGTTGATGTTCTTCAGCGCCTCGACCACGACCACATTGTCCTGGTTGCGGCCGATCGCGCCGCCGGCCGCGCCGAGGAAGGCTTTCTTCATGGAGCGGGATTTCGCGTCGAAGATGGGGAAGTCGACGCAGGCGTTGTATGTATCTATTGAAACCATGTCCACACTCTCCTAAACCCAGTAGCTGACGCGGAAGCGCCACTGTCTCATCGCCAGCAGTGCCAGTCCCAGGCCCGCCACGGTGAAACCGAGGACGATCCACCAGTGGTAGGCGGGCAGGTCGGAGCCGATCATGGGGGCGCGGACCACCTCGAGGTAGTGGTACAGCGGGTTGAGTTCCGCCAGGCGCGCACGGCCACCCATCTCCTCGCTGTGGTTCTGGAGGGTGGAGGTCATCCACACGATGGGGGTGACGTAGAACAGCAGCTGGGTGCCGGCCTCAAGGAGTGGGGAGACATCGCGGTAGCGCGTGGCGATGATCCCGAAGAACATCGCCACCCACACCCCGTTGACGATCAGGAGGAACATCCCCGGGATGATCAGCAGCACATCCCAGCCGAGTGGGCGGGGGAAGATGAGCATGAGGATCACCCAGATGACCAGGTTGTGGCCCAGGAACAGGGCCTGTTTCCACACCAGGCGGTAGACGTGCACCGACAGGGCGGAGGGGAGCTGTTTGATCAGGCCCTCGTTGTCGATGAAGATGTCTGCGCCTTCCTTGATGCATCCGGAGATGAAGTTCCAGATGATCAGGCCGACGGTGACGTGGGGGAGGAATTCCGCCAGGGGGATCTTGAACAGCACGGAGTACAGCAGGCCGAGGGCGACGGCCATGACGCCGGTGGCGATGGTGATCCACAGCGGGCCGAGCACGGATCTGCGGTAGCGTTGTTTGATGTCCTGCCAGCCCAGCTGCAGCCACAGTTCGTGCTGTTTGAATCCACGGACGATGTCGTCCCAGGCAGCCCGGAAGGTCATGGACTGTGACGGTGGTGCGGAATCCTGCTGCACCACCGTCATCCTGGCGAGGTCCGCCTGTAGGTTTTTCTGCTGTTGTTGTTCCTGCACAGTCATTACCCTAGCTGTCGGGGCGCGGACCCACGGTATCGGCAGCGGTGAAAAACGTGGGATTGGGTTGTCCACCAGGTGGGGTAAAGTTGCCTTGAAGTGGTTGTGGGGCTAGTTGTGCTGCAAGGAAGGGAGCGCGTTCATGGTTTTTGACGTGGCCAGGGTCCGGGGTCTTTATACCTCTCTCGGCGATGGCTGGACGTACCTGAACGCGCATCAACTTCCCCAGGTCCCGGAACGGGTGGCGTCCGGGGTGGCGTCCGCGTTTCGTCTGCATGCCCAGATGCCTTTCGACGGGCAGGTGCCCTATGCGGTGTCGCAGGTGGAGCAGGCACGTGCGACGGTCGCGGAGATGGCCGGCGTGGAGCCTGCGCAGGTGGTGTTGGGGCCGACCCGTCATTATCTGGCGCGGGTGTTGGCGCGTAGCCTCGGGTCTTTTGTGCGTCGTAAAGCAGGGGTGGTGCTCTCGCGCGCGGACGCCGACTGGCTCACCCAACCCTTCGGGCTTCTCGACGCCACCGTGCGCTGGGCGGAACCCGACCTGGGGACCGGCCAGCTGCCCGGTTGGCAGTACAAGGAGCTTGTCGACGGCGCGACCCGCCTCGTGGTGCTCTCCGCAGCGCACCCTCTACTGGGCACGGTGGCACCGACAGCCCGGATCGTGGACACCGTCCGCGAACGTTCCCGCGCCTGGATCGTGGTGGATGCCTCCGCCTACGCCGCCTACCGGCCGCTGGATCTGGAGGAGTGGCAGGCCGATATCGTCATGCTCGACATGGGCGAACTCGGCGGCCCGCATGTCTCCGCACTGATCTTCCGCGATTCCTCGATGTTCCCCCGCCTGGACCGCTCCGTCGCCCTCGAACCGGATCCGGGTTTCCTGCCCCACGGCCTGTTCGGCGGGGTACCCAACCTGTTCCGGCACCTGGCGAACCTCGACGAGGACGCCACCGACCTGCGCGGATCGATGGCCTCCCTGGCCGGCCACCAGCAGCACGTGATGGACCACCTCATCGAATCCCTCCAGGGACTGCCCGCGGTGCACATCATCGGCATCTCCGGTGACGCCGCCGGTGAAGACGCCGCCCGACTGGACCGCATCCCCCGCCTGAGCTTCACCGTGCAGGATGTCCCCGCCGAGATGGTCCACCGCAGGCTCATGGACAATCACCTGGTCACCACCGTCAGCCCCCGCGACCCGCTGCTGGATGCGATGGGGGTCACCGAGGCCGGCGGGGCCATCACCATCGGGCTCGGGCCTTTCAACACCACCTACGAGATCGACCAGCTCACCCGCGTGCTGGCGTCGCTGGCCTAGTGCGCTCTAGACCTCCAGCACGAGCTTTCCGGTGACGGTTCCATCCTCCAGGGCCTTGAGGGCCTTCGCCGCGTCGGCAAGGGGGAGGGTGTGGTCGATGTGGGGGGTGATGCGGCCGTCGGCAAGCATGGGCCAGATCGCCTCGACGGTGGCGGCGACGATGCGCGCCTTGTCCGCGTCATCGCGACCGCGCAGGGCGGTGGCCGAGATGGTGCCACGCTTGGCCAGCAGCAGACCCAGGTTGAGCTCGCCCTTGACCCCACCCTGCAGACCGATGGTGACCATGTGGCCGTCCTTGGCCAGTGCCTTGACATTCTGGCCGAGGTACTTCGCGCCGATGATATCCAGGATCACATCCGCCCTGTTCTTCAACACCTCCGCGAAGTCCTCCTCCCGGTAATTGATGAGGATATCCGCGCCGAGCTGCTGACAGGTCTGGAGCTTCTCCGGGGAGCCGGTGGTCACCGCCACCGTCGCACCCATCGCCTTACCCATCTGCACCGCGAACGTGCCGATACCACCAGCCCCACCATGCACCAGGAAGGTCTGCCCCTCCTTAAGACCGGCGAGCATGCCGATATTCGACCACACCGTGCACGCCACCTCCACGATCGAGGCGGCCTCCACGAAGGAAAAACCCTCCGGGATCGGCATCAGCTGACCCTCCGGCACGGCCACGAACTCCGCATAACCACCACCGGTGAGCAGGCAGGCAACCTCCTCACCCTTGCTGCGGCCGGTGTCACCCGGATCCGCGATGATGCCTGCGCACTCCAGGCCCAGGATCTCCGACGCTCCCGGCGGGACGGGGTAGTTGCCCTGCGTCTGCAACAGATCCGCACGGTTGACGCCGGCGGCCTTCACCTCAACCAGCACCTCACCGGGTTTCAGGGTCGGGACGGGTACGTCCTGCAGCTCCAGGGACGCTGTGTTCTTCTCTTCAGTCTGCACAATTGCCTTCATGCCCTCCGAGGGTAGGTGAAATCAGGTTCCCCGGGGCGGTTTCCGCGATAGGCAGGCAGTCAGGTAATATTCCGTTCTGTCGATAGCTAATCGACGCTGGAGACGTGACAGAGCGGCCGAATGTACTGGTCTTGAAAACCAGCGATGGGAAACCATCCGAGGGTTCAAATCCCTCCGTCTCCGCTGATCGAGACCCCGTTCATGCAGGTGAGCGGGGTTTTTTCTATGGTGGGGATATGACTGACATCCTCCACACCCTCACCGTCGACGGCGAGGACTACAGCTTCACCTGGCCCGCCGGCATGACGCTTCTCGACGCCCTCCTCGCCGCCGACCTCCCCGCCCACTATTCCTGCATGGAGGGCCACTGCGGCACCAGCCAGTGCACCCTGACCGGCGGCCGCTCCCACATGCTCCGCAACGATGTCCTGAGCCGCTACGAGATCGAGCAGGAAAACCAGGTGCTCGCCTGCCAGGCCATCCGCGACGAGGAGGGGCCCTACCACTGCTCTTTCGACGACTGACGGCCCCGGCTCGTGCAAAACCGTGCCGGTTAGTGGCTGGGATGGTCGGTGGTGACGTCGAGGTGGCATGGAAATGCCACCCGGGGGCTCGTCGGCTGCAAAACCGTGCCAGTTCCCGGTCGGGAGGGTCGGTTTCAGCGCGGAGGTCGTACGGAAATGCTGCGGCAGACCTCATCCCGCGCAAAACCGTGCCAACTAGCACCCCAAACTGACCGTTCCAACCCCGAAGCGGCACGGTATTGCAGCAAATGCCCGCCCCGGGGGAACCAATTCAGCGTCCGCGGTGTCTAAAAGGGCATGGGACAAACAGTGTGGACCTACAGGGAGCTGCGGAATTCGGGCAAGACCAGGGCAGAGATCGCGCAGGGAGTGCGGGCGGGGAAGATCCACCGGCTTTTCCACGGGGTGTACACCACGACACCGGAGCCAACCGCCGAGACCGCATGGGAGGCGCTGCAGAAACTGCGGCCGGAGGCGGTGCTGGAGGGGAGATCAGCGGTGGAGGCCTACCAGGGGAAACAGCTGAGTCTGCCTCTTACCGCCCGCGTCCCCACGCCTAATCTACGCCAGGGGGCGGCACACATCATCAGGTTGCGCAGGAGCCGCAGAATCCGGTTCCAGGAGGTCCGTGGTTTCCGGGTGGTGTCGCTGGCGGATGCGGTGGCGACGTGCCTGGCTGAGGGGTCGGTGCGGGAGGGAGAGCTGCGGCAGTTGGTGGAACGGTCGTATGTGTCGGTCAAGGGGGTGCGTCGTCAGGAGAAGGAGGTGAAGGAACTTAAAACCACCAGGAAGGCCCAGCTCAGGGAGTTTCTCCGGGTGTGTGCGTCGGGTACGGACAGCGGCCTGGAGAAGAGTTTTGTGTCGGCGCTGCAGTCCGCGGGCTTTCAAACACAGCAGAATTTTCTCGTGTCCGGGTACCGGTGGGATACCGCGATCAAGGCGCTGCGGGTGGTGATTGATGTGGACAGCCGCAAGTATCACGGTTCTGATGAGAGGAATTTCATTGTCGACAGGTGGAAGACCAACGAGGCGCAGGCCGAGGGGTGGTTGGCACTGCGCATCACGGATGACTGCGTCAATTATGCGATGCCCGAGATCATCATGCTCCTCAAAAATATCCAGGCGTTCCGGGCGCAGCATCCCCGCAAGGTGCTCGGCAACCGGGGGATGGGGCCGGTGTGGTTCTGGCACAACGTCCTGATGGACACGTATTAAGCGTCCAGCCACCCCTCGATGCCGCCGTCGAGGCTGGTCATGCCCCCGTATCCGGCTTCCTGCAGGATGGCCACGGCCTGGGCGGAGCGCACCCCGGCCGCGCAGTAGACCAGCACCTCCTCGCCGGCCGCTACGGCGTCGGGCACGGCACCTGAGCGGATTGCGGACAAGGGCACGTTGACCGCGCCGGGGATGGCGTAGGCGGCGAATTCGTGGGGTTCGCGAACGTCGACAAACGTCACCCCAGAAGGCACAGCCGACACCCGGGGCACATCCAACGCCTCCCCGGAGCCTGACTCCGGACCAGCGACAACCTCTTTCGCCCGCACCTTCTCCACCACCGCGGGATCACCCACCACGGGGATGTATTCCCAGGTGGCGTCCATGGAGGAGTAGTAGCCCAGGCGCCCGATCAGGGGGCGGCCGACGCCGGTGATCAGTTTGAGGGCCTCCATTGCCATGGAGGATCCGACCACACCGACCACGGGGCCGAGGACCCCGGCCTGGGAGCAGGAGGGGACGGAGCCGGCGGGTGGGGGAGTGGGGAAGAGGTCTTCGTAGATGGGGCCGTGGTCGGCGTGGAAGACGGTGAGTTGGGCATCGAAACCCAGGATGGACGCCCAGATGTGCGGGATCCCCAGGCGGGCAGCGGCCCAGGAGGCGATATGGCGGGTCTCGAAGTTGTCGGAGCCGTCGAGGATCATGTCATAACCCTTCAGCAGCGGCAGTGCATTTGACCAGTTCAGACGTTCCACCGCCACCGCCACATCAACAGTGGGGTTCAGCGCCAGCATCGCCTCCCGCGCCGATTCCGCCTTCGGCCGTCCCACCCCGTCGGTGGTGTGGATGACCTGCCGGTGCAGGTTGGACAGGTCGACCACGTCGTTGTCGATGATGAGCACGTGCCCCACCCCGGCACCGGCGAGGTAGAGCAGCGCGGGAGACCCGAGGCCGCCGGCACCGATGACGGCGATGCGGGCGTCGAGAAGCTTCTGCTGCCCTGCCTGGCCGACTTCGCCGAGCATGATCTGGCGGCGGTAGCGGGCGATCTGCTCGCGTTTCACAGGCCCACCCACTCGGTGTCGCCGTTCACCAGTTCCTGTTCCTTCCAGATGGGGACCTGGGCTTTGACGGCGTCGGCAAGCGCGGCGCAGGCGGCGAAGGCGTCCCCGCGGTGGGCGGCGGCGGCGACCACCAGGAACGCGACATCCCCGATGGCCAGGGCGCCGGTGCGGTGCGCGGTCCACAGGCGCGTGCGCGGGTGCTTTGCGACGACCCCCTCCGCCACCTTCCTGATCATCGCGCCGGCGCTGGGATGCGCGGTGTAGGTCAGCGACTTCACCCGCGAACCACCGTCGTGGTCGCGGACCACACCCTCGAAGACCACGAGCGCACCCATGGCATCGGTGCAGGTCGCGGTCTTGGCTGCGGGCAGCAGGTCGGTCAGTGAGTCCTCCGTCATGAACGCGTCGATGAGGATGCCGGTCTGTTCGTCGACATAGGCAGGATCAGTGGTCATGGTGTCCCTTCAGCGTGGAAACAAGATGGTCAAGAAGTGGATCGAGCACGGCCACCGCATCCCGTGCAGCACCCGTGGACCCGGGCAGCGCCATCACGAAGGTGGCGCCGATGGTGCCTGCGACTGCGCGGGATAGCACCGCGGTCGGCACCGATTCCATACCCTTGTTCCAGAAGGCGTGCACGATGCCGGGCAGTTCACGGTCCAGGTAGGGGGCGAGCAGTTCCGGGGTGCGGTCATCGGGGGTCAGGCCGGTGCCGCCGGAGATCAGCACCACATCCGGACGGGCAGCATCCCCGAGCACCCCGGCGAGCGCCCCCGGCAGGTCGGCGTCGGCCACCACGCGGGCATCAGGCACGTCGATGCCACGCCCGCGCAGCCACTCCACCAGCAGTGCCCCGGAACGGTCGGTGTACTCGCCGGCCGCCGCGCGCGTGGAACTCACCAGCACCAGGGCAGAGGTGGTCATACCGACCAGTCCCCGGATTTCCCGCCGGTTTTGGCCAGCACACGCACCCCGTCGATGACAGCCATCTTGTCCACGGCCTTGATCATGTCGTAGACGGTGAGGGCGGCGGTGGTCACGGCGGTCAGGGCCTCCATCTCCACGCCGGTGACCCCGCGGGTCTTCACGGAGGCCTCGATGCGCACGCCGTCGGGCAGCCGCTCGAAATCCACGGTGATCTTGCCCAGGGGCAGTGGGTGGCACAGGGGGATGATCTCCGGTGTCTTCTTCGCACCCATGATGCCGGCCACGCGCGCCACCGGCAGGGCATCACCCTTGGGCAGGTCGGCGGTGAAGAGTTTGTCCACCACATCGGCGCGGGTGCGCACGAAGCCCTCGGCCACCGCGGTGCGGCTGGTCTCGGCCTTGGCGGTCACGTCCACCATGTGTGCGGAGCCGTCGGCACGCACGTGGGTCAGTTCGCTCATTGTTACTCCTCTAGCCCAGTGGATAGGTGTCCACGCTGTTTCCTGCCTCCACCGTAGTCCCCGCGGGCACCCGGATCAGACACGTCGCGCCGGCGGCCTGCGCGAGCAGGTGCGATGAGGTACCCGGCAGCGGCGTGGCCACCAGACGCTTGTCGACGACCTCCCATCGCCCCCGCAGGAACTGATCCCGCCCGCCCGACAATCCCGTGGCGGTGACAGCCATCTCCGCGACCACCGGGGTCAGCGGCTCGCCGCGCAGCACCGGCGGGAGGAACAACACGAAACTGACCAGCGTGGAGATCGGGTTGCCGGGCAGGGCGATGACGGGTGTGCCATGGAAGACCGCCAGCCCCTGCGGGCCACCGGGCTGTTGATCCACATGGCCGAACCAGGCACCCTCACCGGGTTCCAGGACCTGCCGGATCACCTCGAATTTCCCGTGGCTGATGCCCCCGGAGGTGATCACCGCATCGGGCTGGTACCGGTCGATGGCCTTCTCCAGCTGCTCGGCCAGGCGCGCCGGGTGGTCATCGGTGTGCAGCTGGTGGAGCACCTCCATCCCGTGACGCTGTGCCAGGCCGCGCAACAGGGGACCGTTGGCGTCGGGGATGGTGGCGGCGCCACCGGAGTTGTTGATCTCCGCACCACCGGTGACCGTGATGATCCGCAACCGGCGCATCACCTCCACCGCAGTGATGCTCTGACTGGCCAGCAGTGCGATGTGGACCGGGGTGATTTCGGTGTTTGCGGGGATGATCTCCTCACCTGCGCGGATGTCGGAAGCCCGCAGGCGGAGGAACTGCCCGGCCGGGGTGGCGGGGATGGTGACCCGGGGTGCGGTGAACTCACCGGGGCGGGTGTTCTCCACCGGGATCACCGCCGCGGTGCCGGAGGGGAGGCGGGCGCCGGTCATGATGGGGCAGAGGGTGGCGTCGACAAGCCCGGTGGGGTACCACGTGGCGGGGTCGACCCCGGCCGCGATCGTCGGGCCGACCGGGAAGGTGCCGCCGGCCAGCTGCGCGGTGGTGAGGGCGAAACCGTCCATCTGGGAGTTGTCGAAACGCGGGGAGTCCCACACAGCGTTGATCGGCGTGGTGGTGCGACGGCCCAGCGCGGCGTGCAGATCCACCATTTCCGCGCCGGGGGCGGGCAGCAGGGCGCGGATCGCCTCGACGTGGTGTTCCGGTGTGCGTGACATGAGGGTCCTTTCAGCGGTGTTGACGTGAGATCATCCGGGTCACCCCGATGGCCCCGATGATCAGCACATACACCGCCAGCAGCATGATCACCGCCCCCAGGGCCTGATCCATGTCATTGGAACTTAAGCCCAGCTCGATGTGCAGGGGGATGGTGCGGGTGACACCTGCGACGTTACCCGCGAAGGTCAGCGTCGCACCGTATTCACCGAGTGCGCGGGCGAACCCGAGGATCATCCCGGTGACCACGCCGGGCATGCTCAGCGGCAGGATCACCCGCCGCATGACCTCCCAGCGTGTGGCGCCCTCAGTGGCGGCGATCTCCTCGAAGCGCACCGGGATGCCGCGCAGCGCGGTGACCACCGTGGACACGAAGAAGGGCAGCGCCACGAACACCTGTGTGATCACCACGGCGGTGGTGGTGAACGCGACCTGGACACCCACCTGGTCGAGGTGCTGGCCGAGCAGTCCGCGCCGACCCCACAGGAAGGTCAACGCCAGCCCGGAGACCACCGGGGACAACACCAATGGGGCGTAGACCAGTACCTGGATGGTCGCCACCCACCGCGGATGGTTACGGGCGTGATGGTGCAGCGCCAGCGCCAGCGGGAAACCCAGCAGCGTACAGACCACCGTGGCCAGCACCGCGGTGCGCAGGGAGAGCCCGAAGGTCTGCAGGGACTCCGGTTGGGTCAACAGTTCCCAGGAACGGTGCCATGGGATGTTGAAAAGCAGCGCCACCACCGGACCCAGCAGGAACAGCAGGGCGACCGTGGCGGGCAGCAGCAACCACCCGGGCAGGATGAGGTTGGGCACGCGCATGGCGTCGCGCGCCCTAGTCTGTGCCTGATTTCCGGAAGCCATGATCAGTCAGGATATCCGTTGCCGCCTCGGAGGAGAGGAAGTCGGCGAAGGCGCGGGCGGCCGGGTTGTCCCGCCCCAGGGTGGTCAGTGCCAGGGGGTAGGTGGTGTCCACGTTCCCCTCCAGGTCGATGATGGTGATGTCCTGTGTGGTGGCCAGCGCGGCCGCGTCGGTGGCGTAGATGAATCCGGCGTCCACTTCACCGGTGGAGATCTTCATCGCCACATCCGAGACGGCGGCCTCCTCGGTGGTGCGGCCTGGCTGCACCCCGGCCTCCCCCAGGGCTGTGCGGGCCAGTGCGCCGCAGGGCACCTCGGGGGCACACAGGGCGATGAGGTCATCGCTGATGTCGGCCACCGTGGCGATCTCCCCGGGGTTGGCCGGCGCGGTGGCCAGCACCAGGCGGTTGGTGGCGATGACCGCAGGCTGTGCGCCGGTGAACTCCGGCAGTTCCAGGGCGGTGTCCATGGTGGCGGCATCCGCGGAGATGAACACATCGGCGGGGGCGCCTTCGGCGATCTGGCGCACCAGGGTGGGGGAACCGGCGAAGTTGAACACCAGATCCGCATCCGGGTGATCCGCGGTGAAGGCCGCTGCCAGGTCATCGGCTGCGGTGTTGAGGGAGGCGGCGGCGAAGACCCGGACGGTGTCGCTGGTGTCCGTAGACCCCGTGCAGGCGGTCAGCACACCGGCGAGCGCGAGGGCCCCGATCGGGCTCAGGATGCTCAGGATGCTCAGGGTGCGTCGGGTGCGTCGGAACTCTTGCTTCACGTTGCAGCCTTTCCTACCATTGGGTCAAGGTTTAATAATCGTATCTAAGAAGGCGTGAGAACAGGTCATGGAGATCCACTATTTCGCAGCTGCCCGCGCCGCCCGGGGTGTGGACCGGGAGAGCGTCGACAAGCAGGAGGGCACCCTCGGGGACCTGCTCGCCGACCTCGGCCGGGAACACACCGACGCAACGGCCGCCGGGATGACGCTCGCGCAGGTCTTCGACCGCTGCACCTTCCTCATCGACGGGCGCTCCGCCCAGCCCGACGCCTCCCTGGCCGGGGCGTCGCGGGTGGATGTGCTGCCCCCCTTCGCGGGTGGTTAGGCCGGGAACGTGAATACCCGGCGCGGTTCCAGGCGCACGGTGTCCCCAGGGCTGAGCGGGACATCGGACACCCCTGCACCCCGTGCGGTGCGGACCAACCACCCCGGGCCCAGATAGACGACCTCTTGCACGGCAATCCCGGCCGGGTCGGGGGTCACCGTCACCTCCTCCGGCCGCGTCGCCGTGACCCGGTCACCCTGCTTCTCGACGTTCAATTCCGCCCGCCCCAGAAACCCCGCCACGAACAGACTGTCCGGGGCTTCTACCAGCTGCTGCGGCGCATCCGCCTGCACCACGCGACCCTCGTGGAGGATGACCATCTGATCCGCCAGGGCGAAGGCCTCCTCCCGGGAATGGGTGATGTAGACAAAGGTCAGGCCCAGTTCGCGCTGGATCCGACGCAGATCCGCCACAATCCCCCGGGCGAGCTGCTCATCGAGGTGGGCCATCGGTTCGTCGAAGAGATAGACCTGGACCTCCCGCACCAGCGCGCGGGCGATCCCCACCCGCTGGCGCTGACCCCCGGACAATCCCGCCACGCGCCGGGAGGCGAGGTGGTCGATGTGCAACATCTCCAGCACCCGCCCCACACGCGTCTCCACCTGCGGGCGGGGTGTGCGGCTGGCGCGCAGACGCAGCGGGAAGGCGACATTCTCCGCCACCGTGAGATGCGGATACAGGGGTGCGTCCTGGAAACACAGCGCCGTGGCACCGAGGGTGACCGGTTGCCCATCGATGCTCACCTCACCGGCATCGGGGGCATCCAACCCGGCGAGCAGCCGCAACAGGGTGGTCTTCCCGCTGCCCGAGGGCCCCACCACGACGGTGATCGACCCGGTGGGCACGTTCAGGCTCACCTCATCCAGGGCCCTGACCTGCCCGAATGTCCGCGTGACCCCGTCAATGCGCAGCGACACCGTGGGGTCAGCCCCTGCGCCCGCCGAGCAACCCGGTCACCGGCCCGAGGATCCAGTTGACCACCGTGATGATCAGCGCCCCCCACACCGCGGACCAGAAATCGGTGATGTGCAGGCCCAGCCCCAGCAGGTTGGAGATCCACTCCGCCAACAGGAAGATGCCGGCGTTGATCACCAGCAGGAACAACCCGAGGGTGAGGATGGTCAGGGGCAGGCCGATGAGCTTGAGGATCGGTTTCACCGTGGTGTTGAGCAGCACGATGATGGCGGCGACACCGAGGAAGACCAGGATGGTGTCGTACTCACCGTTGGCGTAGAACGGCTGCGCCGGGGTGGTGATGGAGATGCCCGCAATGAGCTGGATGGTTACCCACAGCGCCACCGCGGTGGCGGCGGTGCGGACGAAGAAACCCCAGATGCTACCCATGGTGCACAGCCTCCCAGGCCCGGATGAGGCGATCAGTTTCGGCGGCGTTGGTCACGGTGATCCGGGCACCCTCCGGGAAGGCGCGGATGACCACGCCGTGCTCCGCCAATCTGCCCGCCAGTTCCGCTGCCCCCTCACCGGGCAACCATACGAAATTGGCCTGGCTGGGGGCGGCACCGACCACCTGCGCCACACGCTCGCGTTCAGTGACCACCTCCTCGGTGCGTTCCAGCAGCTCATCAGCCGCGTTGAGGGAGGCGATGGCGGCAGCCTGGGCGAGGGAACTGACGGCGAAGGGGATTGCGACCTTGTTCATGGCCCCGATCAGCTCCGGATTGCCGAATGCGTAACCTACGCGCACCCCGGCCAGTCCGTAGGCCTTGGAGAAGGTCCGCAGGCCGATGACATTCGGGTAGCGCTGCACGGCCTCGGTGGACACGGGGGAGTCCTCCGCCCGGTTGAACTCGAAATAGGCCTCATCCAGGCCGACCACAACATCAGCGGGGACACGCTGCATGAAGGCCTCGAACTGCTCCTCGGTGAAGGTGGTGCCGGAGGGGTTGTTCGGATTGCACAGGAAGATCAGGCGGGTGCGGTCGGTGATGGCATCGAGCATCCCCTCTAGGTCATGGCCCTGGGTGTCCGGCAGCAGCGGGATCGGCACAGCGGTGGCTCCGGCGACGCGGGCGAAGATGGGGTAGGCCTCGAAACTGCGCCAGGGGAAGATGACCTCATCCCCGGCAGCGCAGGTGGCCTGAACCAACTGCTGACACAGGGCGGAGGAACCACACCCCACGGTGATCTGCTCGGGGGTGAGTTCCAGGTGGTCCGCCAGCACGCCCCGAAGCTCTACCGCCCCCATGTCCGGGTAGCGGTTGGCGCCGGTGGCAGCCTCGGTGATGGCCGACACCGCCGCCGGCAGCGGGGGGAAGGCGACTTCATTGGAGGACAGTTTGAGGGCATCCCCGAGGTTCTTCCCCGGGACGTAGGTGGGGATGTCGGTGAGGTCAGCGCGAATCATGAATTCAACCCTACTCGCGGGGGTGGACACGATCGTCTGGCACAATCCCCCTACCGCCGCGGAATGGGGGAAAACCCAGCTGTGGCCACCTAATTTGTCTAAATCCTGAAACGGACGGTACTGTACTAGACGGTCATATCAACCATGTCGGTATGGCCATGGAGACGTGCCAGAGCGGCCGAATGGGGCTCACTGCTAATGAGTTGTCCTCTTAACGGAGGACCGGAGGTTCAAATCCTCTCGTCTCCGCTCTTCGAGCCTTGTTTACAGGGTCGAGGATCTGCGCCCGTAGCTCAACGGATAGAGCATCTGACTACGGATCAGAAGGTTGGGGGTTCGAATCCCTCCGGGCGCACCACAATACGAAGATCCCGGTTGAACCACAGTTCAGCCGGGATCTTTCGTCTTTCTGCGGCCCCGGGCGGTGCGGGTGCAAGAGAGCCGTTCTGAGTCGTGCGCAAAGCGCGCAAACCGGGGTCCACGCAGGTAAGTACCCCTGCTTATGGGGGTGATCACCGGGGTTAGACAGTGAAATAACAGTCCGATTAAAGGTAATGGCAATCCTGCAGGTGGTATCGCATGCCGAACGTATCAAGCAATTTGATCATATCTTTCTCCCGCTCTTCCACTTTACGTTCCAACATGTTAACGGGGTTAGGATTCCCGGGTCTCAAAAAGACCCGTACGCAAAGAGGAGAATTGCAGCGATGAGCGCAACTGAAGTAAAAGAAGGCGGCACCGGCGATACCGGTGGTGCCCGCGAGGCCGGTGATGTCGGCGAGGTGATGAAGGTCGGGGACCGGAGGGAATGGCACCGCCGGGCCCGTGGCCTGATCACGGGTGTGGTGCTCGCCCTGCTGGTCTATCTGTTCTTCCCCTCCAATGCTGTGGAGGTGGTGGCTGAATCTGCCGGTTTCGACCCGGAGGCCGAGTACTCCCGTGAGGCCATGCGGATCACCGCCGCCACCACCGTGCTCATGGCGGCCTGGTGGATGACCGAGGCGATCCCGCTTCCGGCGACCGCCCTGATTCCGCTGATCGCGTTCCCGCTGTTCCAGGTGTCCTCGTTCGCCGATGCCGCCTCACCGTATGCCAACCCCACCATTTTCCTGTTCCTCGGTGGCTTCCTGTTGGCCCTGGGGCTGCAGAAGTGGGACCTGCACCGCCGCATGGCGCTCGCAGTGGTTCTTGCCGTGGGTACCAGGCCCAAGCAGCTGGTGCTGGGCTTCATGGTGGCCACCGGCTTCCTGTCGATGTGGGTATCCAACACCGCCACCGCCGTGGTCATGTTGCCGATCGGCATGTCCGTCCTGGTGCTCACCGCGGAAACCGTCGGTGGCATGAAAAACCAGAAGAAGTTCGCCACCGGTCTCATGCTGGCCATCGCCTATTCCGCGTCGATTGGCTCCCTGGGTACCCTCATCGGCACCCCTCCGAATGCGCTGCTGGCCGCCTACATGTCCGAGTCCCACGACATCACCATCGGTTTCGGGCAGTGGATGCTGGTCGGTGTGCCGATCGCGGTGATCTTCACCGTGATTGCGTGGCTGGTGCTGACCACCGTGTTCAAGCCGGAAATCGATGAGATCCCAGGTGGAAAGGAACTGATCCGGGAGGAGATCAAGAAACTGGGTCCCTGGACCAAGCCGCAGATCAGCGTGGGTATCGTCTTCCTCGCGGCCGCCCTGTCCTGGGTTTTCATCCCGCTGATCCTGGACTGGACAGGTTCCGAGCTGGCCATCCACGATGCCATGATCGGCATCATCGCCGGTGTCCTGCTGTTCACCATCCCCGCCAACTTCAAGAATGGCGAGCGTCTGCTGGACTGGAAGACCGCCAATGAAACCCCGTGGGATGTGCTCATCCTCTTCGGTGGTGGCCTGTCCCTGTCAGCCATGTTCACCCAGACCGGTCTGTCCCTGTGGATCGGTGAAATGGCCAAGGGGTTGGGTACCCTGCCGGTCATCCTGCTGATCTTCTCGGTGGCGGCACTGGTGCTCTTCCTCACCGAGTTCACCTCCAACACCGCCACCGCGGCGACCTTCCTCCCGATCATGGGTGGTGTCGCCGTGGGCATCGGACTCACCGCCGGAGGCGAGCAAAACGTGTTGCTGCTGACCATCCCGGTTGCGCTTTCTGCAACCTGTGCCTTCATGCTGCCTGTCGCGACCCCGCCGAACGCCATCGCCTTCGGTTCCGGTTACGTCAAGATCGGCGAGATGGTCAAGGGCGGTGTGTGGCTCAATATCATCGCTCTCATCCTCATCACGATTGCCACCTACCTGATCGCCATTCCCGTCTTCGGGATTGTCCTTTAATAACAGGTGACATCTGCGTGAATGTTGAACCCGCGCCCCGACATTTCCGGGGTGCGGGTTTTGCGTATCAACTGCGGATTTGTAGGAAAATGGAACCCGGTGTAATGTAATCAGTCGTTGCAGAGAGCGCGTAAGCCACAATCTGCACCGCGCCCGTAGCTCAACGGATAGAGCATCTGACTACGGATCAGAAGGTTGGGGGTTCGAATCCCTCCGGGCGCACAATCACAGAAAATCCCAGCCGGTCAGGCTGGGATTTTTTGCTTGTCGACGCCCCCTGCCCACCCGTACCCCCGGCAGGTGCGGGGAGCGCGCGGTGGGCGGGGCGTCGACAAGCGGGGTTAGAACACCTCGATGCGCGCACCGAGGGTCTCGGCGTGGATGAGCTGCTTATCCCAGTTCGGTTGGCCCGGGTGCATGCGCAGCACCGGGCGGGAGGAGGTGAGCATCGGGCTGACCGACTCCTGGGAGCGGCCGTGGCCGGTGCGGGCCTCATAGCGCAGGCGGGAACGGTAACCGTTGTCAGCGAGCTGCTCCACGCTCGGTGGGGTGGCGGCCAGGTGGTCGCGGGTCTCCTGCAGAATCGCCAGCGCCTCATCGAGCGCGGTGAGCAGGGCATCGGCGTTGCCCTCACACATGGCACGCACCAACCCGGGTTCGGTGCCGGCGACGCGGGTGACATCCCGGAAACTGCTGGCGGCCAGCGACAGGGACAGCGCGCCACCGTTGTCACCGACGATGGCGGCGGTCTCCGCGAGCAGGTGGGGCAGGTGGGACACCCGGGCCGCTGCGGCATCATGGGGACCGACGCGGGCGGGCACCACCTCCGACCCCACCGCGGCGGCCATCTGGCAGACATCCTTCCAGATGCCCGTCCAGTGGGCGGAGACCTTCTCTGTATCCATCAGGTGGTCGAAGGTGATCACCCACACGGCCCGCTCGAACAGGCCGGTCATGGAGGCCCCCCAACCGGATTCGGTGGTGCCGGCCATCGGGTGGCTGCCCACATAGCGGTCCTGCATGTCACGGGCCTTGACGGCGTCATAGACAGCTGTCTTCACGCTGACCACATCGGTGAAACCACAGTTGGGGGCGTGGGTGTTGATCTCGTCGAGAAGCTCCTCGACCGCGGTCATGGGCACAGCGAGGACGATGAGGGCGTCCTCCTCCGCGGCGCGCCCCAGGGTGGGGATGAGCTCGGCGGAGACGTCGAAGCCCTCCGTGACGGCGGAACGGGCGCCGGAGCGGGAGCGGTTATAACCGAAAACAGTGTGGCCAGCGGCATGGAGATCGCGGAGCAGTGATCCTCCGATGAGGCCGAGGCCGAGAATGCAAACCGGGCGGGAAATGTCTTTGGTAGTCACCTGACAAGTGTGACACATTGCTACTACGGTTAGCTCTATGGATGACGGTTTTAGCTTTGCGGTCACAGCCACCCTGGCCGATGGTCGCTGGCATGTGAGTCGGTTCAATGATGATTTCACCGGGATCGCCACCTCGGTCAGGGCGGTCCGCGGTCTGCGCAGTGAGGGACCGGCTTTCGCCCTGCTCAACGTCGAGGACGAGTATTTTGTTATCGTCCGCCCCACCCCCGGTAATACCTTCGCCTTCCTCTCCGATGCCACGATGGCCGTCGATGATGATTTCGCCGCCTCCATCATGGATGAACTCGACGCCGACATCCCGGACCTCGACCCGGATGACCTCGATGATGTGGACCCCTGGCCCGAGGGTGATTTCGATATCCTCGCCGATCTCGGCGTCGCGGAGGAGGTGCTGTCCGTCATCTGTGATGACCTCGATCTGGCGCCCTCCGAGCAGTTGTTGCGCATCGCGGAGGAACTCGGTTTCGATGACGAGCTCGCCCGCGTCACGGGCATGGATTGATGGGGGTTCTTCCCACCCCGCGGCGTGTGCTGCAGGATGAACGCCGCATGCGTCACGCCCTCGAGATCGCCCGGCAGACCCCGCCCGGGGATGTGCCCGTGGGCGCGGTCATCTACGCACCCGACGGCCAGATCCTGGCCACCGCCACCAACCGCCGCGAAACCGACCGGGACCCCACCGCGCACGCCGAGATCATTGCTTTACGATGCGCCGCCCGCCGCTTCACCGACGGTTGGCGCCTGACCGACTGCACCCTGGTGGTCACCCTGGAACCCTGCAGCATGTGCGCCGGCGCCCTGGTGGGTGCGCGGGTGGGCCGCCTGGTGTTCGGGGCGTTTGAACCCCGCACCGGGGCCTGCGGATCGGTCTTCGATGTGGTCAGGGATCCGGCCGTGCTGCACCGGGCGGAGGTCACTGGCGGGGTCCTGGAGGAGGACTGCGCCAAGTTGATGACTGATTTCTTCTCCGGGCAGCGTTAATTACAGCCTGATGAAAATTCCATAACAACCCACTCCCGGCTGGTTGATGTCACTACAGTGGGGCCTTATAAGCAGCAACTACTTGATTCCGAGGAGTGAAACATCATGGGTGACCTGTCCAACAAGGCTGAAGGTGTCGGCGGCAAGATCAAGGAGGGCATCGGTGAGGCAACCGGTAATGAATCCCTCGCCGATGAGGGTCGTGCCGATCAGACCAAGGCTGACATCAAGGAAGCCGTGAGCGATGCCGGCGACAAGATCAAGGACGGCGCCAACAAGGTGCTGGGTTCCTTCCAGGACAAGGACCCGGATGTGGAGCATCCCGAAGCCGTCAACTAACTGATTTGTTTGACACCTCACCAAACCGTTAAGCTGGTTCGCGGTGGCGTGTCCGAGCGGCCGAAGGTGATCGCCTCGAAAGCGATTGTTGGGTAATCCCCAACCGGGGGTTCAAATCCCCCCGCCACCGCCAGTGGAAAACCGTCTGTGAGCAGTAGTGCTGACAGGCGGTTTTCTCCATGCCGGGGGTTGTCAGCTGCTTGAAGGGGCCCGGGGGATGGCATGCGTGCCACCGGCATAGGGGAAGTGTTTCCGGTGGGCGGCCTGCCAGTAGATGTCACCGGCGGGGCGGAGGTGCCCGGCGGAGTCGTAGAAGGTACCGTCACACGTCTCCTCGATCACCTGCCGGGAGGGTCCGATGTACATGGCGAAGGCCGGGGTGGGGGACTCGGTGTAAAGCCCGGATTCATTCCGGAATTTGATGCCGAAGAAGCGGATATCCCCGGTGTTTGATTGTGCTGTGGTGGAACCGGGGTCATCGAGCGCAGCGAAGGTGAGCGTGCCGTGTTCATCCATGGATCCGAACGCGGTGGGGTGGGGCCCGTAGTTGGCGCCGGTGCGGTAGGTGATGACATCCCCGACATATTCGGAGGGATCCGAATTCAGGCCGATGTACCAGTGGGGGCGGGTGTTGCGGCTGGTCTCCCAGGGAGGGGGTGTGACCACCCCGTCCGGTGCCAGGCAGTAGACCGGCAGTCCGGAGGCGGTGGTGGAGTTCTGCGCTGCTGCCGGGGAGGCCAGGCCTGCGACCACCAGCCACATCAGCATGATCATGATGGCCAGGTGACGGGCGGAAGTGAAGCTGTAAACCATGGTGCACCTCTGTTAGTTAGTGACTCAGACCACATTTCTTCTTGGTGTCAGTGTACGGGGCCGCATGATGGGGGAGGGCGGAATGCTTAAAGAATCCTGTGATCGGGGTGGGAAAAATAGACATTCAGTGTGCCCATCCGGGAGCAGAGGACGGTTATCTGAAAAATCACCGGGGTATGTCACCCGGGGTGCGGCGGTCCGCCACCGTGCCCGGTTTCTCCGGTTCCCGGAAACCCGCCCGACGGGGGTAAGTTGGACGGACAGAAGAACTGAGTGCGCTCATCAGTACGGTCAGAGGAGAAACACCCCAGTGGCAAAACTGCTATTCAGGTTGGGCAGGTGGTCCTACAACCGCAAGTGGATCGTCATTTCCGCGTGGTTGGTGATCCTGGCCATCGTCGCCGGCCTGGCACTGTCACTGCAGCGTGGGTTCACCAACACCTTCACCATCGAGGACACCCCGTCGATCGACGCGACCGTGTCGCTGGTGGAGAATTTCCCCGACCAACCCAACCCCGTCACCGCAGCCGGCATCAACGTGGTCTTCCAGGCGCCCGAGGGCATGACGCTGGAACATCCGGAGATGAGGGAGGCGGTGGATGTGGTCGTCGACACGCTCCGGGAGAACCTCGGGGACGAGATGACCGGCACCGAGCGCTTCGGCAACCCGGTGGAGGTCTCGCCCGCGCTCGAGGAACAGATCGTCGCGCAGATGACGGAGATGGGGCTGCCGGAGGAATCGGCCATCGAGGACGCCGCCAACTTGAGGATGCTCAGCGAGGATGCCCGTATCGGCTACACCACCTTCAACATCGATGTCCCGGGCCCTGAATATGTCGACGACAACCACCGGGCCGCCATCAACGATGCACTGGACAAGGGCCGTGACCTGGGCGTCCGCGTGGAGGCCGGTGGCCCCGGATTCGGTGATCCCATCCAGATCAAGACCACCAGTGAGATCATCGGCATCGGCATCGCCTTCATCGTCCTGATCTTCACCTTCGGCTCCCTGGTGGCCGCGGGCCTGCCGCTGCTCACCGCGGTCATCGGTGTGGGTATCGGTGCGCTGTCGATCGTGCTGGCCACCGCCTTCATGGAACTGAACAACATCACCCCGGTGCTGGCCGTCATGATCGGTCTGGCGGTTGGTATCGATTACGCGCTGTTCATCCTGTCCCGCTACCGCGCCGAATATAAACGCATGCCCCGGGCAGAGGCCGCCGGCATGGCGGTGGGCACCGCGGGGTCCGCCGTCGTCTTCGCTGGCGCGACCGTGATCATCGCGCTGGTGGCCCTGGCCATCGCCGACATCGGCTTCCTCACCGTCATGGGTGTCTCCGCGGCGTTCACCGTCCTAATCGCAGTGCTGATCGCCATCACCTTCATCCCCGCGCTGCTGGGTGTGCTCGGTGGGCGGGCATTCAAGGGCAAGATCCCCGGCATCGGTGGCAACCCAACCCCACGTCAGACCTGGGAGCAGGTACTGAGCCGCCGCTCCAAGGGACGCATCTGGGTCACCTTCGTGCAGAAGGTGCCCGGCCTGGTGGTGGCCGTGGTGGTGCTGGGTCTGGGCGCGCTGTCCATCCCCGTGACCAACCTGGAGCTCGCGCTGCCGTCGGACTCAACCTCCAACATCGACACCACCCAGCGCCAGTCCGCCGAACTCATGGCCGAGGGCTTCGGGGCGGGCGTGAACGCGCCGTTCCTGGTGGTGGTGGATGCGCATGACGTCAACCCCGATGCGCTGGCGCTGCAGCCCCTGATCAACGTCCAGGACGTCGGCGACCCCGACTTCGACCGCGGGGCGGCCGCCCGCTTTGCGACGTTCCTCTATGTCACCCAGACCTATGACTCCAACCTGGATGTCAAAAACGCCCAGATCATCGCCGTCAACGACGACGCCACCGCAGCACAGGTCCTGGTCACCCCCTTCACCGGCCCGGCTGACCCCGCCACCACCGACCTGCTGCATGTCCTGCGCACCCAGGAGATCCAGATGGAGGACGCCACCGGTGTGGAACTGGGCACCACCGGCCTGACCGCGGTGCAGCAGGACATCACCGAACAGCTTGAAGGTGCCATGCCCGTCTACCTCGCCGTGGTCGTGGGACTGGCGATCTTTCTGCTCATCCTGGTGTTCCGCTCCCTCATGGTCCCGCTGGTCGCGGGCCTGGGTTTCCTGCTGTCCGTGGGTGCCGCCTTCGGTGTGACGGTGCTGTTCTGGCAGGAGGGCCTATGGGGCATCGTGAACACGCCCGGCCCGCTGATCTCCTTCATGCCGATCTTCCTCATCGGTGTCACCTTCGGCCTGGCCATGGACTACCAGGTGTTCCTGGTAACCCGCATGCGCGAGCACTACTCCCACCACAACGGCCGCGGAATGCCCGGATCGAAGTACAGCGCGGTCGACCAGTCCGTCATCGAGGGCTACACCCAGGGCTCCCGCGTGGTCACCGCCGCCGCCCTGATCATGATCGCCGTGTTCGTGGCCTTCATCGACCAGCCGCTGCCCTTCATCAAGGTCTTCGGCTTCGCCCTCGGTGTGGGTGTGTTCTTCGATGCCTTCTTCATCCGCATGGCGCTGGTGCCGGCGTCGATGTTCCTCATGGGACGGGCCACCTGGTGGATGCCCCGCTGGCTGGACCGCATCCTTCCGAGCCTGGATGTGGAGGGCTCCGCACTGGAAAGGGAATGGGAGCGCAGCCAGGTCAGGCAGTAGAGTGGACAACCATGTCTGCGGAAAAAACCGATCTCTCGTTCACGCTCCACAACCAGCTGGACGACCCAGCCCCCGGAAAACACGGGCGCACCGGCACCATCCACACCCCCCATGGTGACATCCACACCCCGGCCTTCATCCCGGTGGCCACCAAGGCGACCGTCAAGACCCTGACCCCGGAACAGATCCGCGAAACCGGCGCCCAGGCGATCCTGTCCAACGCCTACCACCTCTACCTCCAGCCCGGCCCCGACATCGTCGACGAGGCCGGTGGCGTGTCCGCCTTCGAGAACTGGCACGGACCCACCTACACCGACTCCGGTGGCTTCCAGGTCATGAGCCTGGGCTCGGGATTCAAGAAGGTCCTGGCCATGGACACCACCAACCTCACCCGCGAGGACATCAAGGCCGCCAACAAGGAACGCATGGCACATGTCGACGATGACGGAGTGGACTTCAAATCCTTCATCGACGGTTCCAAACACCGCTTCACGCCCGAGGTGAGCATGCAGATCCAACATCAGCTCGGCGCCGACATCATCTTCGCCTTCGACGAACTCACCACCCTCATCGACACCTACGACTACCAGGTCGAGTCCGTGGAACGCACCCGCCGCTGGGCGCAGCGCTGCCTGCTGGAACACGAACGCCTGACGCAGGAACGGGCGGACAAGCCACTGCAGTCACTCTGGGGCGTGGTGCAGGGCGCGCAGTACGAGGACCTTCGTCGACAAGCGGTGCACGGCCTGCTCGAGCTCGACCGCGAGGCAGCCGACGAGGGCCGCCGCGGTTTCGGTGGCTTCGGCATCGGCGGCGCCCTGGAGAAGGAGAACCTGGGCACCATCGTCGGCTGGGTCTGCGACGAACTCCCCGACGACAAACCCCGCCACCTGCTGGGCATCTCCGAACCCGACGACCTCTTCGTGGCCATCGAAGCCGGCGCCGACACCTTCGACTGTGTCGCCCCCACCCGCCTCGGCCGCCGCGGTGGCGTCTACACCCTCGACGGACGCCTCAACCTGGGCAGCTCCCGCTTCAAACGCGATTTCCGACCCATCGACGAGGAAGTCGGCGGCTACGTCAGCCAGAACTACACCCGCGCCTACATCCAGCACCTGCTCAAAGCCAAGGAATTCCTCGCCGGCACCCTGTGCACCATGCACAACCTGCACTTCATGATCAAGCTTGTCGACGACATCCGCACCTCCATCGACAACGGCACCTACCACGAGTTCAAAGCCGAATTCCTCGGCAGGTACTACGCCGGGAAGAGGTAGATGGCGCTGCAGTGAGCACAACCGTGCCACCTTGGGCGGGAAACTGTCGGTTCCGCGGGGGAGTTGACACGGTTGTGCTCGTGTTGGGGCTCCGGGGCACCGAATTGCTGGCTGGGCCGGCGCTCGGTGCATAACCATGCCACCTTGGCCGCGGAACGGTCCTTTTCAGGGTGGAGTTGGCATGGTTGTGCTCGTTTCGGGGTTCTGGCGGGCCGAAATTCCGGTCATACCGGCACCGTGCTGCACAACCGTGCCACCTTGGGCGGGAGACTGTCGGTTCCGCGGGGGAGTTGGCATGGTTGTGTTCGTCTCGGGGTTCTGTGGCGCCCAATTGCTGACTGCACCGGTATTCCGCGCATAACCGTGCCAACTAGCGCTGGGAACGGCCCATTCCACGGGGAAGTTGGCACCCTTTTGCACGGCAACTTCCCGCACGGTAACCTCCCGCCCAACCCCGACAGCTCAGTGCGTGCCGTATCCCTCGCGGCGTTTGACCCAGGCAATCACGGCGTAGGTGACGGGGAGCAGCACGACCTCGATGAGAGTCTTCCAGAGGAAACCGACCATGACGTAGTTGATGAAGTCGCCAGCTGTCGCGATACCGATGACGGGGGCGGCGATGGCGCAGAAGAGCAGGGTGTCACCGAATTCACCGACAACGGTGGATCCGAGCAGGCGCGCCCAGAGGCCTTTTTCACCGGTGCGTTTCTTGATCGCGACCAGGACATAGGCGTTGAGGAGCTGGCCGACGACATATCCTGCCAGGGATGCGAGCACGATCTGCGGGATGAGGCCGAGGGTGGCTTCGAAGGATTCCTGGCCGTCCCAGAAGCTGGCGGCGGGCAGCCAGATGGCGATGTAGAAGGAGACGACGGCGATGATGGTGACCAGGAAGCCGGTCATGATGGCGCGTCGGGTGGCTTTGAGTCCGTAGCATTCAGCGAGGACATCGCCGATGATGTACGCGGCGGGGAAGAGGAAGAAGGCGCCGTCGGTGATCAGCGGGCCGATTTCAACGCCCTTGGAGGCGGTGATGTTGGAGATCAGGAAAATCGCGGTGAACAGTGCGACCAGAACGGGGTACAGGCTGGCCTGCACGGGGATGAACTGGGCTTTACCGGACGTGGGGGTTGCTGCGGCAACTGCCACGCCCTGCCCAGGCGTGTGTGTATCGTTGTCATTTTTCACGTCCACCACCTTAAACCGCGGGGTAACTGTTGCTGAAATGCGGGATGGACACCGGTTCCATCCGAACCCCATCCGGCCTGTCACGGTTAATGTGTAGTCCATGGCCGGAAGATATGCTCCCTCACCGAGTGGTGATCTCCACTTCGGTAACCTCCGTACCGCCCTGCTGGCGTGGGTGTTCGCTCGCCACGACGGTCGGGATTTCCTCATGCGCGTCGAGGACATCGATGAGCAGCGTTCCACGATGGAATCAGCGGAGCGTCAGCTGTCAGATCTGTCCATGTTGGGGCTGGACTGGGATGGCGATGTGCTTTATCAATCGTCCCGCCATGATGCCTACCGTGCTGCGATCGCCCAGCTGGATACGTATGAGTGTTACTGTTCGCGGCGTGATATCCAGGAGGCTTCCCGCGCGCCGCATGCGAAGCCGGGGATGTATCCGGGGACCTGCCGGGAACTGACCCCGGGGCAGCGCGCTGAGCGTCGTGCCGGGCTGGCTGCCCAGAATCGTCACCCGGCGATTCGTCTTCGCGCGGAGGTGGACAGTTTCACCGTCGTCGACCGTCTGCGCGGTGAGGTGACCGGCGACGTGGATGATTTCATCCTGTTGCGCGGTGGGCAGGAACCGGGTTGGGCATACAATCTCGCTGTGGTGGTCGATGATGCCTTCCAGGGCGTTGACCAGGTTGTCCGTGGCGACGACCTGCTTGATTCCGTCGCCCGCCAGGCGTACCTCTGCACGCTGCTGGGCGCCGCGATCCCGGAGTACGTCCACGTGCCCCTGGTCCTTAACGCGCGCGGTCAGCGGCTGGCCAAGCGCGACGGGGCGGTCACCCTCCGTGAGATGCTTGTCGACGCCCCCCTCACCCACATCATCTCCTCCCTCGCAGCCTCACTCGGCTACGAGGGGATCTCCACCCCGGTGGAACTGCTGGCGGTGTTCGATCCCGGGGCACTGTCGTTGGAACCCTTCATCTTCACCGGTCTTAACGGATCCGCAACTGACAGGATGGATAAATGAGCGTGTGGTTGAGCGCCGTGCTGGTGCTGGTGTTCGTCCTCATCGGTGGGGTGTTTGCCGCAACGGAGATGGCCCTGGTGAGTCTGCGTGAGTCGCAGATCAGGCGTCTGGAACGATCGAAGGGCGCAGGCCGGACGGTGGCGGGACTGGCCCGAGATTCGGGGTTGTTCCTCTCCGCGGTGCAGATCGGGGTGACGTTTGCCGGTTTCTTCTCCTCGGCGTTCGGTGCCTCGACGATTGCCCCGCAGCTGACCCCGGTGCTGCAGGGGTGGGGTGTGCCCGGGGATGTGGCCGGGGTGATCTCCCTGGTGGTGCTCACCCTCATCGTGTCGTATCTGTCGTTGGTGCTCGGTGAGCTCGTTCCGAAGCGTATCGCCATGCAGAAGGCGGAGCGGGTGTCGCTGATCGTCGCCCCGCCCCTGAACATCTTCGCCCGGTTGATGCGCCCGGTGATCTGGTTGATCAACGGCTCCTCCAATCTGCTGCTCCGGCTGCTCGGGTTCGATCCGGATGCCCGGACCGAGGACATGACCGAGGAGGAGGTGGTGGAGATCGTCACCTCCTTTGAGGGCTTTGAACAGGGGGAGCGGGAGATCGTCGCGGATGTCTTCGAGGCGAATGACCGCCTGGTCACGGAGATCATGCGCCACCGCTCCGATGTGGTGGCCTTCGAGGCGTCGGAAAGCGTGGCGGAGGTGGTCGACGCCATCCGGAACCAGCCGTATTCCCGTTATCCGGTCTATGAGGAGACCATCGATGACACGATTGGTTTCATCCACGTCCGGGGCCTGTTGGAGGCCGCCACCAGGGGAGAGGGGGATCTGCCGCTGCGGGAGATCGCCCGCCCCATCCAGTATTTCCCCGGCACACTGCGTTTACCTGCAGCGATGCGTCAGATGCGGGCCAGTGGCAACCACATCGCCATGGTGGTGGATGAATACGGGGGCACCGATGGGCTGGTCACCCTGGAGGATCTGTTGGAGGAACTGGTCGGGGAGATCTGGGATGAGTACGACCGGGATGAGCACCGGGCGGTGATGCAGCTGCATGAATCCCAGTTGATGGATGCCAGCACCAACCTGGAGGATTTCGCCGATGTCTCCGGCATCCTGCTTCCCGAGGGCCCCTATGAGACGGTGGCGGGGTGGATCGTGATGAAGCTCGGGCGCCTGGGCCGGGTGGGTGATGTCGTGGAGATCCCCGCGGATTACACCATCGATGCCGAGGACGATGCGGGGGATATCCGGTACGAATTGGAGATCGCCGAGGTCAGGGGCAACCGGATCACCCGGGTGAAGCTGAGTAAGACAGACGGGCCACCCACCCAGGAATGACCCCCTGCCCTCACTCAGCTATGTCAAGGACATCCCCATGGGGATCAACCCATCGGGGGCATCATTGTTGTAGGGCTCAATGCTCGTGAAGTCGTGCCGGTAACACATGTCACGCACCATTTCCATCTCCGGCATGAGGCTCAAGACAACCTGCCGGTATCCGACTGCCCGGGCGGTGTCCACTGCCTTGTCCACCAACTGCGATGCCAGGCCGTAGCCCCGCGCGTCGGGCTGGACGTACAGTCTCGTGATCTCGGCGGTGGCGGGGGAGTGGGGCTTGAGCGCGAGTAGGGCCACCGGGGCGTCGTCAAGCAGCGTTAACAGCAACCGACCGCCGGGTGGCGCGTAGAGCGCGCCCGGGTCCGCCAGCTCCGCCTCTGTCTGTTCGATGTCCATGAACTTCCGTGTCACGCGGCTATCCCACAGGAGGGAATCGATATGTTCGTGGAGCAACCTGGTCACATCCCGCAGGCGGTCATGCCCGTCCACGATCTGGACATCCCGGGTGGCCCAGTCCTCCTCGAGCCCGAGCCAGCGTTCGAAGAGCGCGAGGCCTTTCCCGCTGGCGAACATCCTCGCCCAGTCATCCCCGCCGAACCGGTCCATGCGGCTGACGTGGATGAGGGTCTTCCGGGTATCCACGATGTTGAGATCCAGCGGCCGGTCCGGGTTGAGGTTCTCGTAGAGGTCACGGTACTCGATGCTGTTGAGGGCATCGTAGATGATCAACCCGTGGTCATACAGCACACGCATGGCATCCATCTGCGCCCGCGTCATCACCACGAAACCGAAAGTGATCGGCCCATTCTCCTCGGCACGGTCACCGCCTTGCCAGTTCACAGCCGGGCGGCCCTCCTCCCGGAGTCGGGAGACCACATCTCGCAGGGCGGTGAGTTTATCCTCGGGTTTGTCTTCCTTCATTGCTCCTACCCTTCAGGCCACTCCACCTCCAGTGACGCAGCCATGTCGTCGAACACCCGGCGTGCCACATCGAGGTCGTGGGCAATAGCGCGCTGACGTCCCGGGCGTCGTTTCTCATCGTAGTAGCGCCCTGATTCCCAATGGATGCCCGGTACACCGGCGATGTGGTACGCCAGGTTCTCGCCACCGAACTCTGGTGTGGAGAAGAATCGGGACACCGGGCTCTGGAACATCCTGCCCAGCAATCCGGCGTCCTCCTGCCCGAAGTTGGAGGAGATGATGCCGGGGTGGAAGGCCACGGCGTTCATCCCGGCAGAATGGTAGCGGCGGTGTAGTTCCTTGGTGAACAGGATATTGCCCAGTTTGGCGTTGCCGTAGGCGCGGTCGGAGGTGAACCCCTTGAAGGTGTTGGGGTCGGATTCGTCGAATTTGGCGAACAGCGCCCCGTTGGAGGAGGTTGCCACCACGGATGCCCTCGATTCGAGCAGGACGGGCATGAGCAGGTTGGTGAGCAGATAGGGGGCGACCACATTGATCTGCCAGGTCAGTTCGAAACCGTCGACGGTTTTCTTCGGGCCTGCGAAGATACCGCCGGCGTTGTTGGCGAGCACGTCGATGCGGTCCAGCGCGGCGAGCTCACCGGCGAGGCGGCGGACCTGGTCGAGGTCGGCGTAGTCGGCCGTGTGCCACTCGGCGTCGAGCTGCTTTGCGACGCCCTCTGTCTTCCCCGGATTTCTCCCCACCAGAACGAGACGATCCTCAGGGCAGGCGGTGCTGATGATGCGGGCGGCAGCCGCACCGATGCCATCGGAGGCACCTGTGATCACGATAGTTTTCATGGGCGCGAGTATAGGGAAAATCCCCCTGGGGCCCTCGTGTTCAACACATCTCGGCGCTACACCCTGCACTGTGTCGAAAAAGTCGAACCCGACAGCCCCGAAAACGTGAAAAATTCGACACAACCCCACCCGCGGACCCGACCGGTGTGGAAATACAAAAGAATCAACCCCCTCGGTGATTATCACCGAGGGGGTTGATCCCTATTGCGGAGGATAGGGGATTTGAACCCCTGAGGGATTGCTCCCAACCCGCGTTCCAGGCGAGCGACATAGGCCGCTAGTCGAATCCTCCAGCAGAACATCACAACACATGGTTGTTTCGTTCTGGGAATAGCGTACACAAAAGCCTTGGTCCATGCCAAATCGCCAGTTCAACCCACATATGGCCCCCTGGTTAGCGTTTTCCGCCCCGAGTCCGCTAATGTTGTGGGCAGGATCCCGTGCGGCGTTTATCTTGTGAACTCCCCCAGGGCAGGAATGCAGCAAGGGTCAGCGAGCTCTGACGGGTGCGCGGGATCCCCTTAAACGTCTAGAGTGGTGGCCCAGAGGCTGCTGCTCTTTTTTTGTGGTCTTTTCCCGCACTCTGCACCCGCGGGACAGCCCTGAAACCGGCTGTTCCCCTGCCACCACTTCCGGAGGTTCACCGTCATGAGTTCCGTCCAGTTGCACGATTTCGATGCCGATCAGCTCGCCGCATTCCGTGAAAAAATCACCGACGAGTTCAATGATCTGAAGGCCAAGAACCTGAAACTGGATCTGACCCGCGGTAAGCCGTCCTCCGAGCAGCTGGATTTCGCCGATGATCTCCTGGCACTGCCGGGCAAGGGGGATTACAAGGCCGCCGATGGCACCGATGTCCGCAACTACGGTGGGCTCACCGGTATCCAGGACATCCGGCAGATCTGGGCTGAGCTCATGGGTGTTCCCGTGGAGCAGGTCCTGGCCGGTGATTCCTCCAGCCTCAACATCATGTTCGATGTGATCAGCTGGTCCTACGCCTTCGGCAACAATGACTCCGAGCGTCCCTGGAAGGACGAGGAGACCGTAAAGTGGATCTGCCCGGTCCCGGGTTATGACCGTCATTTCTCCATCTCGGAGCGTTTCGGCTTTGAGATGATCACCGTGCCGATGAACGAGGACGGCCCCGATGTCGCCGCGGTCGCGGAGCTGGTGAAGGATCCACAGGTCAAGGGCATGTGGGTGGTGCCGACCTTCTCCAACCCGACTGGTTACAGCGTGAGTGAGGGCGTCGCAAAGCAGCTCGCCGAGCTGGAGACCGCGGCGCCGGACTTCCGCATCGTGTGGGACAACGCCTACGCCGTGCACACCCTGACCGAGGAGTTCCCGGAGATCCTCGATATCGTCGGCATCGCCGAGGCGGCCGGTAACCCCAACCGTATCTGGGCGTTCACCTCCACCTCGAAGATCACGCTGGCGGGTTCGGGTGTGTCCTTCTTCATCACCTCCGAGGCCAACCGCAACTGGTACACCGATATCGCCGGCATCCGTGGCATCGGCCCGAACAAGGTCAATCAGCTGGCCCATGCCCGCTACTTCGGGGATGCGGAGGGTGTGCGTGCGGTCATGCGCAAGCACGCGGCATCGCTCGCGCCGAAGTTCGAGACCGTCCTGAACATCCTGGAGACCCGTCTCGGTGAGTACGGCGTGGCCACCTGGACCCACCCCACCGGCGGTTATTTCATCTCCCTCGATGTCGTCGACGGCACCGCCTCACGCGTGGTGGAACTGGCGAAGGAGGCCGGCATCGCCCTGACCGGCGCGGGGTCCTCCTTCCCGCTGCGCCGTGATCCCAACAACCGCAATATCCGTCTCGCGCCGTCCCTGCCTCCCGTGGAGGAGCTGGAGGTTGCGATGGATGGTGTGGCTACCTGTGTTCTGCTCGCCGCGGCGGAGCACTATGCGCGTTAAGTGAATATCCAGGAGACCGCGTACTGGGTGAACAGGCTGTTCCCCGGCGAGGCGGCATTCCACCGCGTGGACGCCTTCACGGTGGCGGTGTTCGACAACATCAACCCGGAATCGCCCGGGGAGGCGGTGGCCTGCACCGTTGACTTCGGTCGGGTCAATACCGGTCTGGTCACTGCAGCGGATGCGGAGAGCGTCGAGGTCCGCAGTGAGCTGTTGTGTCTCGCGCGCGCCGAGGTCAGCGTGCCGGGCCGTGCCGTGGCCGCCGCCGCCACGATGCTTCACGACGCCTCCCTCGCCTACCGCGAGGCCCTCTCCTCGTCCCCTGCCGGGACAACGGATATGGCGCCCATGCATGCCCAGCCCGGGCAGGTGCTGCCCGGCGTGGGCATCCTGGCCAACCTCCCGCAGGAGGGTTACACCGTCAACCACGGCATCCTCGCCGACCCGCGTATCTGGGGTCCGGAGATCCCGTTTGTCCGCGAGGAGGCCGGCGAGGTCCATGTGGAGCCCGGTGATGAGGATTCCGGTCTGGCGCGTCTGACCCTCCCACTTCAGCTGATCCTGCTCACCGATGAGGAATTCGCCGTGGCCGCCCAACACGGTGGCGATGTGTTATTCCAGCAGATGGCGGCCCAGCAGGTGGATCTGCTCGACCTGCGTCGCTGATCCCGACCGGTCCCCACAGGCGGTCTGGTGGGCCCGGTCTGCCCGGGTATGCTCGAAGCGTGGCTCTGTATCGCAAGTATCGACCGGCAAGTTTCGACGAGGTGGTGGGGCAGGAGCATGTGACTGCCCCGCTCTCTGTCGCGTTGGATAGTGGACGCATCAATCACGCCTACCTGTTCTCGGGTCCGCGCGGATGCGGCAAGACGTCGTCGGCACGCATCCTGGCCCGGTCCCTGAACTGTGTGCAGGGGCCGACGTCCACCCCGTGTGGGGTGTGCAACTCCTGTGTGTCTCTGGCACCCGGTGGGCCGGGGAACCTGGATGTCACCGAGCTCGACGCGGCCAGCCACAACGGTGTGGATGATATGCGTGAGCTGCGGGAGAAGGCGCACTACGCCCCGGCGGAGTCCCGATACCGTGTGTTCATCATCGATGAGGCGCATATGATCACCCCGCAGGGTTTCAACGCGATGCTCAAGATCGTGGAGGAACCACCGGAGCATCTCATCTTCATCTTCGCCACCACCGAACCGGACAAGGTCATCGGCACGATCCGGTCGCGCACCCACCACTACCCCTTCCGCCTGCTCACCCCGGGCGCCATGCGCGGGTTGCTGGAACGCACCTGCCGCGCGGAGGGTGTGCACGTCGATGACGCCGTCTACCCGCTGGTTATCCGCGCCGGTGGTGGCAGTCCCCGCGACAGCCTCTCCATCCTGGATCAGCTGCTCGCCGGCGCCGGCCCCGACGGGCTGAGCTATGAGAGCGCCCTGCCATTGCTGGGGGTCACCGACTTCACGCTTATCGACGCCGCCATCACCGCCCTCGCCACCGATGACAAGGCCGGTATGTTCGCCACCATTGACCGCGTCATCGAAGCCGGCCACGACCCCCGCCGCTTCGCCACCGATCTGCTGGACCGCCTGCGTGACCTCATGATCCTCCAGACCGTCCCGGAGGCCTTCGACCTCGGGCTTGTCGACGCCCCCACCGACCGGGCCCAGGTCCTCACCGACCAGGCCGCGATGTTCTCCGGCAATGAACTGGCCACCCTTGCCTCGATGGTCAACACCGGCTTGGCAGACCTGCGCGGTGCGACCTCACCACGCCTGCTCCTGGAGATCCTCTGCGTGCGACTGCTGCTCTCCCGCGGCCAGGTCGCGCAGGTCATCGCACCGGCGGTGGGTGCGACCCAACCTGCCGCTGCGGGGACCGCCCCCACCTTCTCCGGGCCGGGCGGCGCGGCTGCGGCGGCGAGGGCGAAGGCGTTGGCAGCGTCGCAAAGCTATGGTCAACGCCCCGAACCGAAAAAACCGGAGCCGGAGCCGGTCAAGGAACCGGAACCTGCGCCAGCCCCGGAACCAGCTCCGGAACCGGTCAAGGCACCCGAACCTGCGCCTGTACCCGAACCCGCGCCGGAGCCGGAGCCCGCGACACCAGCCGTGCCCACTGCGGATCTGCTGCCGACGATCCGCTCCAAATGGGCGCAGCTGCGCACGCTGGTGGGCAAGGAGAACATCCGCACCGAGATCATGCTCACCGAGGCCAAGGTGCTGGGCATCCGACAGGACACCCTGGTCCTCGGGCACAGCACGGGGGCGTTGGCGAACCGTCTCAACGCACCCGAGCACAATGAGGTGCTCGTGACCGTGCTGGAACGTGAACTGGGCACCCGCCTGGCAGTGGAATGCGTGGTGGGTACCGACCCATCAGCGGTCGGGTTCACCACCACGTCACAGCCTGAACAACCGACCTGGAACCCCACCAGGCCCACCCCGCAGGAGCAGTCGGCCCAGCAGCAGATGCCGAGCCAGCCCCAGGAATCCCGCCAGCACCCCAAGGCCCCCGCGCCCGCTGCGGCCCCCGATGAGCCAGAGGAGCCTGAGAGTCCGGCCCCGCGGAGTGGGGGATGGGGTGAGCCGGTAAAGATCGGCGATGAGCAGCCGGTTGCGCCTCCTGCAGCACCGACACCCGTGACACCGCCGGCACCCACACCCCGACCCCGCCCCGAGGCGGAGTCGAAACTCTCCTGGCGGGAGCGCGCGGAGCAGGCCGCGGCCAACGCCACCGCACACCGTCAGGCACAGCAGGGTACCAGCGCACCCTTCTCCGGTGGGGTGCCTCTGCCACCCGAGCCGGAGGATTACCCCATCCCAGGTGGGGACCCCTATGACTACAGCGCCGATGAGGGGATCCCGCAGCGGGCCCAGCAGGCAACACCGGCCACCCAGGAACCGCAACCCCCGGCTGATGGGGGAGGGGAGAGGAGGTGGGCGTCGCAAAGCGAGGAGGAAGAGATGATGCGCGAGGCCGCCCGCGAACCCGGCGAGATGGACCGGCGTGACGCCAAGACCATCGCCATGGAACTACTCGCCTCCGAACTCGGGGCGAAACCGCTGTAAGCCGAGAGCGAACCGACGGGTTTTTGTGCGCGCCGGGGGCGGGCCGTCGGTAGACTCGTGCGCAAACGGATTCCCCATCTTTCAGGAAGGTCAACAATGACTCAGCCAGACATGTCCCAGATCCTCGCCCAGGCCCAGCAGATGCAGGCACAGCTACAGGCCGCCCAGCAGGAGATCCTGGCATCCTCCGTCGTCGGTGATGCGGCAAACGGCCTGGTCACCGTCACCATGTCCGGCTCCGGTGAGGTCACCGCGGTCAACATCGACCCGAAGGTGGTGGACCCGGAAGATGTCGAGACCCTCCAGGACCTGGTCCAGGGCGCATTCCTCGACGCACACAAGAAGGTCGCCGACCTCGCACAGGAGAAGATGGGCCCGCTGTCCCAGGGCTTCGGCGGCGACATGGGCAGCCTCTTCTAGAACCTCCCCCGGCCGGGCATCGTCGGTGCGTGAACGCACTTCGATGTCCGGTCTTGCCATGTGCGATACTGGGCTGGTTAAGCTCCGTTTAAAGATAGGTGAATCGCAACCGTGTTTGAAGGCCCTCTTCAGGATCTCATCGATGAACTCTCCCGACTCCCCGGTGTCGGCCCGAAGAGTGCCCAGCGCATCGCATTCCACCTGCTCAACGTCGATCCCGACGACATCACCCGCCTCCAGGACGCCCTCGGGGCGGTGCGTGACGGCGTACGTTTCTGCCGTATCTGCTGCAACATCTCCCGCGATGAGGTCTGCCGCATCTGCAACGACTCCGGTCGTGACCGTGGCCTCATCTGCGTCGTCGAGGAACCGAAGGACATCCAGGTCATAGAGCGCACCGGCGAATTCCGTGGCCGCTACCACGTCCTCGGCGGCGCCCTCGACCCCCTGGCCAATGTCGGCCCGCGTGAGCTGACCATCTCCACCCTGCTCCAGCGCATCGGCGGCGTCCTCGACGACCGCGAGCTCGCCGACTCCACCCCCGACACCCCGCTTCTCGACGACAAACCCCAAATCCATGAGGTCATCCTCGCCACCGACCCCAACACTGAGGGCGAGGCGACCGCCTCCTACCTGGCCCGCCTCCTCCAGGACTTCCCCGACCTCGTTGTCTCCCGGCTGGCCTCCGGCATGCCGCTGGGTGGCGACCTCGAATTCGTCGATGAGCTCACCCTGTCCCGCGCTCTGAGCGGCCGCCTGCCTCTCTAGCGGGTGACGCGCTGGGGCGGGTGACGGTGCATAACCGTACCGATTAGGCCGGGAAACGGTCGGTTCAGTGGGGGAGTTGGCATGGTTATGCACGCCGGGACCGGTGGCGGTGCATAACCGTACCGATTAGGCCGGGAAACGGTCGGTTCGACAGGGGAGATGGCACCCTTTTGCACGCCGGGGCCCTCAGGAAGCATAACCGTACCGGTTAGGGCCGGAAACGGTCGGTTCGGTAGGGGAATAGGCATGGTTATGCTCGCCGGCACCCGGAAACGAGCACAACCGAACCAACTAGCTCCGGAAACGATCAGACCGGCAGGGGAGATGGCACCCTTTTGCACGCGAAAGCCTCCCCGCAGCATGAACAACAGAGCCACCAACCGCAATGACACGGTCGGTGGCTCTGTCAGTGGATGCAGCCAGCGCCTAAGCCAGGCGTTCGGCGCGGAGGCGGTCGACAACCTCGATGTGGAGAGGCGCGAGGTCCTTCAGGGACTGACCCATGGCCTTGGCCAGCAGCAGGTCGGCGAGCTGGGGGTTGCGGGCGAGGGCGGGGCCGTGCATGTAGGTGGCGATGACGCTGCCCTGCACGGCGCCCTCGGCGTGCTGTTGGCGTTCGTGGTCCACCACGTCGGAGGCGCCCCAGGTGTCGCAGTTGCCTTCGCCACGGATGACACGGCCGAGGGGTTCGGCGTCGCGGCCCAGCAGGGTGGCTCCCATGTGGTTCTCGAAGCCGGTGAGGGTGTCGGTGAGTTCGGCGGTGACACCGGCGCGGGTGGGGTCGGAGACGACTTCACCGATGGCGCGTTTCTGGAGGGAGACGGTGGTGGCGTCGATAAGCCCGAGACCGTCGACGATGCGGCCGGCGGCCCGGAAGGAGTCGCCGAGGATCTGCATGCCCGCGCACACGGCGAAGATGGGGCGACCGGCGGCGGCCGCGGTGGCCAGGCCGCGGTCCTGCGCGAGGTGTTCCACGGCGAGGATCTGGGCGGTGTCCTCACCGCCGCCCAGGCAGTAGAGGTCGAGACCCGAGGGGACGGCGTCGTCGAGGGTGATGCGCTGGATCTCGGCGTCGATGCCGCGCATGCGGGCACGTTGGCGCAGGACGAGGGCATTGCCGTCATCGCCGTAGGTGCCGAGGACGTCGGGAAGGACCAGGCCGATTGTCAGGGTACTCATCAGTTGTTGATCTCCTTTTCCAGTGCCCTCTTCAGGTCACGGAAGGCGGTGTAGTTGGCCAGTACCTCGACGCGCCCGGGTGGGCAGGCGCGGATGGCGGCGAGGGGGTCGCGGTGCAGGTCGTGGTCGATGTTGGCGTAGGTCAGGCGTACTGCGAGGTCGGTGCCGCGTTCGCCGGAGGCCTTGACGGAGAGTTGCTCGAAGTCCTCGAAACGCACGTCCCACAGCCAGGAGAGGTCCTCGCCGTCGGCGACCTGGCCGTTGACGGCGATGACCAGGCCGTCGGCGGTGCGGTCGACCATGGCCAGGGCTTCCTGCCAACCGGCGGGGTTCTTGGCCAACAGGAGGTGGACCTCGTGGTCACCGTAGGTGATGGTGGAGTAGCGGCCGGCGACATTGTCCACGCTGTTGACCGCATCGACCGCCTCCGCCAGGGGCACGCCGTAGACGGTGGCCGCGCAGATGGCCTGGGCGGCGTTGCCGCGGTTGGCCTGACCGGGCAGGTTGAGGTCGAGGACCACGTCGCCCTCGGGGGTGTGCACGGTGTCGCCGTCGACCGCCCAGGTGGGGGTGGGACGCTCGAAGGTGCGGCCGTCGAGAAGCTCCCTGGTGGCGCGCCAGTGGTTGCCCTCGTAGACGATGCGGCTCTCGGTGCGGGGGCAGGAGACGGCATCGCCCTGCCAGCCGCTGCCGGCGGCGACCCAGATGACGTTGGGTGCGTCGAAGGCGATGGAGGTGACCAGCACGTCGTCGCAGTTGGCCACCACGATCATGTCCGGGTTGGAGCGCACCGCATCGCGCAGGACGCGTTCGATCTTGTTGATCTCCCCGACGCGGTCGAGCTGATCGCGGGAGAGGTTGAGCAGCACCAGGCAGGACGGCTGCAGGTGGGTGATGGCGGCGGGGACGTGGAGTTCATCGACCTCGAGGACCACATGGGAGGCCTCGCGCCCGGCGAGCAGCGCGGAGATGATGCCGGCGTCCATGTTGTCCCCGCCCTCATTGGTGGCGATGGTGAACTGCCTGCGCATCGCTGCGGCCAGCATGCGGGTGGTGGTGGATTTGCCGTTGGTGCCGGTCACCAGCGCGACGGGGCGGTCGGCGGCGAGGGTGGCCATGATCTCCGGGTCGACGGCGTTGGCCACGAGTCCACCGATCATGCCACCGGATCCGCGACCGGTGATCCGTGAGGCGGTTGTGGCGAGATACGCGGCGGTCATGGCCGCGCGGGTCCGCAGACGGCGCAGGGAATCAGGCAGGCGAGGCTTCATGGGTTTAGAGTCTAGTGAATCGCGCCGGTCGGCTGGGTGTGACCTTGCCCAAGCACGCTTGTCGACGCCCTACTCCGCCACCTTTCCGTCCCGCACCCGCTCCACAGCCCGGAGGAATGCCACGTCCGACAACAGGGGGATGTTTTTACGCTGCGCGTGCATGGCCTTGCCGTCGATGTCGCGGGTCTGGTTGCACACCACCACGGAGGTCTGACGGGTGAGCTTCTCCGAGTAGCTCAGGCCCGCATCCACCGCCGCCTGGATGATGATGTCCGGGTCCATCTCGATCTCCGGGGCCACCACCACCTCCATGCCGGCGACCAGCGACGTGCCCGGCTGATAGACACCCGGGTTGATCAGCGTCGGCTTCTCCTCCTGCGCCTGCACCCGGATGTGGGAGCGTTGCAGGCCGAACCTGTCGGCGCGGAGATTGTCCGGGGTCTGGGTGGCCAGCTCACCGCGCTCGCGCAGGGTGAAGTAGAGATCCGCCACCAGCCGGGTGGACTCGCGGCAGAGCTGCTCATGGGGCACCCCGGCACGCTCGGTGGTGGCAACAGCTGGTGGGGTGTCGAGACCGAGGGCGTGGGCGACGCCACGGATGCGGACGTCGTCAAGCACCACCCCCTGCCGGCGTGCAGACGCGAGCGTATCGACGATCAACACCGGCCGCGGGATATGCCCCACGCGCTGGCGACGCCGGCCCCGCCCCCCACGTCGGCTGTTGCGGCTGGTGCTGCGGTTCGCGCGCGCCGCGTCATTCATGGCCCGCTTGGCCTCGGAGACGATGAAACCCCACGTCCGGGGCGCATTGTGGAGGATGAGGGTGCGACCGTCGATCAACCTGTCCACCGCCTTGAGGATCTGCGAGAAGCGCCGCGCCGAACGGAACTCCTCATCCGTGACGCCGTGCAGGTGGAAGGGCCCCGGGTCGGAACCCGGGTTGAGCACGGCATGGAAGGTCTCCACCGGTTCATTGTCCGCGGTGAGGGTGATGGCGGTGAAGGTGATCATCCGGGAGGTGGATGGATGGATGCCACTGCTCTGTATGGTCACTGCTACATAAGGAGCATCCGTGATCGCCTGCTGACGGGCGCGTTCCTGGGCCTGTCGCTCCTGTTCTCTCCTTCCCCGATCTTCTCCGGGGAGGGTCTGAGGCTGGGTGTCAGAGTTGGTGGGGGAAACCCCGCCGGTGTTTTTATCATCGGCCCCAAATGAATTCATTCCCATGAGTCTAGTGGGTGGATGAGTTGATGTGGCCATCTGTGAGCGTCGGTGGGGTGGCTTATCCGGGACGTGCGAGTGGAATCCGTGGAGGATTGCGGAAAAATTCACTTAGATAAAAGCAAAACGTTGTAAACCTGTAATAAAAAGCCCTATATGGGGGTGTTTTTGCGTGGTTTTGCATGAAGTCGGGGAAATGTTTCGCCTTTGACGAAGCTGAATGGATGCTTAGATTATTTCACCTCGGGGTGCAGGGGAGATTACCGGGCTGCGCTTTTCTTTTTATTGTTTTACATTCAAAAGGATTTATCTGAGAAATCGTTATGAAATACTTATCAAAGCTCCCATGAAATTTACATAAGTGCACATCAAGGCCTAGTCAGGCATGGTGAAAAGGTGTAATTTAACCCATCATGTCTGCGTATCTAGCAGTGGACAGATCGCATTTATGTACTTTTCGGAGGTGGACGGCATGATGGGTAGTGCTTTTGACAGATTCAGTGGGTCGAAGGGGGTGAAGCGGACTTTCGCTACGCTAGTGGCGGCAGCCCTGGCCGTGGGTGGCCTGTCGACCACCACCGCTGGTAGCCAAGAACTTGACTTTCAGCCCTCGCTGCAGACGGAATCCTATAACCCCTTGGCCCCTTATACGGATTTCAATGTCGTCGCTTTCGGAGATCTTCATAAAGTCGCAGAATCGGAGGGGCCCGTTGCCGTGGGAGGCAAACTCAGTTGGGCTCAAACGCAGATTATCGCCAAGAGATCGGCACTTCCCGTCGCCCTGGTGGTTCAAGGTGGCCTGGATTGGGCCAACTCCGCCGGTGATCTTCAGATCAACCCCGGACACCGGGTGACCGGCCACCCCTTGAGCATCAACCTGGAGGGCAGCACCGCCCTTGACCGTGACAATAACAACGCCGCAGTACAGATCAATGTGGTGAAGGACGGTCAACCCTACGGCTCCACGCCGAAAATCCAGGTCAATGAAAACGGTCACCGGGCGAACCAGTCCGGTTATGACGCCGACCGGTGGGATACCCTGCTCCGCGCCGATGCCGCAGAGGATATCTCGGACCGCCTGGCAGCAGCCTCCCGTGCTGAATGTCAGGCCCCCCATGTGCTCAAGCAGGTGGAGAATGAACAGGCCGCAGCAGGTCAGGAACCCGCCTACTGGATGGAAGGGGGACGATTCTATGTGAAGCTCAAGGAAGGCGTGCAGAATATCTGGAATCTCGATGGTGAAACCTTCAGCAACACCACCGAGATCACCTTCAGAAGCCCTGCCCCCACCGCAGCCACCCCATTGTTCACCAATATCTCCGGAACCGATGTCACCTTCAGAAGTAATCTTGCGGGTGTCAGCCCAGATGCCAATGCGCCCGGCATGCTGTGGAACTTCCCCGAGGCGGAGGATCTCACACTGAGCGGCGATTCCATCATCGGCTCGGTGCTGGCGCCCAGGGCTCATTTTGATAAGCAGCAGGCAAATGTGGATGGCAATATCATCATCCGCTCCGGTGAGCTGAGGGGATCAGAGCAACATCATTTCCCCTTCGCCGGAAAATTCACCCCATGCGGTTCCACACCGGAGATCGGTACCACGGTGAAGGTGAAGGATTCCGATACCAAGGTGCTACCCCTCAGCGGAGGAATCCTGGTGGACACCGTTTCCTACACGGGTCTCACTCCCGGGGTCAGATATAACCTCGAGGGTGAGCTGCGCACCGTCCCCGCAGGTGAAGCCACAGGTATCACCGCTACCCATGAGTTCACACCGGATGCTGCCAATGGGACCACCGAGGTGACATTTGAGATCAGCGGTGATCAGATCAGCCGGTATGCCGGTCAGAAGCTGGTGGTGTTTGAATACCTCAATCGAGGTGGCACCAGGGTGGCGCAACACACCGACCCACGGGATGAGGCACAGACTTTCACCGTGGAACAGAAAACCGAACCGAAAACCGGTCAGTTCACACTGAAGAAGAAGCTCGACGGTATCGACGCGGATGCCTTCCCGGTGGATACATCCTTCCTGGTCAATGCCACCTGGGACAGTGAAGAAGGCGAGGAGGTCACCCGCGCGGTGGAGCTTTCTCCGGACGGAACCCCCGTTACCGTTGACAACATTCCGGTGGGTACAACGGTCACTTTCTCCGAGCCCGCGCCACTGACCGCAACTGGATATCACTTCGACCGGGTTGAGTTCGATCCCGCCTCCCTGACGATCGAAGAGGGCGGCAATGGCGAGGTTACCGCCACCAACTTCTATTCGGTGATCCCCGACCCCGAACCGGGCTGGGGCAAGATCACGGTGTCCAAGGAGCTGGCCGGAACCGGCGTTGAGCTTGTCGACGGTGAGGAATTCACCTTCACCCTCCGTTGCGCGCCTACCGATGGCACCATCTTGCCTGTCGAGGAAACCTTCACCCTGCTGGCTGGTAAATCCAGGAGCTTTGACATCCCCGAAGGCATGACCTGTGTCATCGCTGAAGAAACCCCCGCTGCAGTCGATGGGGTGACCTATGACGGGGTGGACTACATCGTGGACGACCAGCCCAGCATTCTCAACCCTGAGATCGAGACCAGTGCTGACCAGCATGTCAGCGTGAAGGCTACCAACACCTATACCAGGGTCGAGGTCCCCGCGATGGGGCACTTCCAGGTGAGGAAGTTGGTAGAGGGGGTGCAGGATCAGGAGCTGCTCGAGGAGCTCAGCTTCGAGGTGGAGGCCACCTGGGATGGTGGCTCTGAGACGCTGACTCTGCCCGCCACCGGTGACTTCGTTCGTTCCACAACAGAATTGCCGGCGGGCACCGTGGTGAGTTTCACCGAGTCCCCTGAGGAGGTCGTGATTCCGGGTCATACCTTTGTCTCGGTTGATATCGCCCCGCGGTCGGTGACGGTGAACGAGGATGATCCCGTCCGGGTAACCGTGACCAACACCTACACTGAGAATGCGGTACCCGCGATCAGCACCACCGCCGAGGTGACGGGTTCACCCGCTAAGGTGTTGCCGGTAACCGGTGGTGAGGTGGTGGATACCGTGTCCTATACGGGTCTGCGTCCGAACACCGAGTATGTACTGACCGGTGAACTGGTCCATGTCACCTCTGATGGTGTGGTCACCCCGACCGGTGTGTCCGCCCAGGCGACATTCACCACCGGTAATGCTGGGGAGGGTGCCACCGAGGTCTCCGGTGAGGCAACCGTCGTCTTTGATATTGACGGCGTTACCGCTGCGCAGTATGCCGGGGAGAAGCTGGTTGTCTTCGAGAAGTTGTTCCTGGGTGACGTTGAGATCGCCGTCCATGAAGATCCTGAGGATGAGGCACAATCCTTCACGGTGGAGCCCTCCGGGGATGTGGTTATCACCAAAACCGTCACCGGGAGCAACGCCGATCAGATCAATGCTGATGAACAGGCCCGTTTCCAGATCGTGGCATCCTGGTCTGATGACATGGGCGTGGAGCATCGCACCACGGTTGATGTGGTGCCTGGTGAGCCGGTGACCCTCTCCGGGCTCCCCCTCAACACCGAGATCACCCTCAGCGAGGAGGGCGCCTACACCAGCGTCCCCGACGTCAGGTGGGCGGATATCATCTGGTCGGGTGAGGGGGTGGTCGATGGAACCGGTGACTCCCGCGAGGCAACGGTGACCCTGACCGATCCCGGTATCCCGCTGCAGATCGTCCTTGACAACAGGGCCTCAGTCACGGGCCTGATCATCATCCCCATCCCACTTCCGCTGGTCCCCGGTGGAGGATCCTCGGTTCCTCCACCCGTGGGGGAGCCGGATATCCCAGCTGAGCTGACCCCGGTGGCAGCCCCACTCACACCCACAGAGCCAGGTGAAACCACTCCGGGCGCTACGCGACCGACGGGGGAGACCCCCGTGAAGGGAGCTCTGGCGCACACCGGCGCCGATATCCTGTGGATCGCCGGAGGTGCTGCGGTGCTGCTGCTGGCAGGAGCATGGTTGACCATCCGTGGTCGTCGAAATAAGCGCTGACCACGCTGAATGAACAAGCCGACGCGAGCTCAAGCTCGCGTCGGCTTTCAGTTGTCAGCTCCCTGGGGAGCCAGGGGGTGCGTCGATAGGCACCTGGTTGTTAGACGCCGCCGTTCTGCAGCTGCTGGTGCTTGAAGTCCAGTGCACGGTTGACCGCGGAGGTGACCGCCTTCAGGGAGGCGTAGGTGATGGAGCCGGCGATCCCGACACCCCACACCATGCGCCCATTGACCTCGGCCAGGACATAGGCTGCGGCCTCTGCATCGTCACCGGAGGTGCGGGCGTGCTGGCTGTACTCCTGGATCTCCACATCGATATTGAGGGATTCCAGGGCGTTGGCGTAGGCCGCCAGCGGGCCGTTACCACGGCCGGAGACGGTCTGATTCTCACCATCGACCACCAGCTCCGCGGTGATGGTGGCATCATCATTTTCGGTCTGGGCATTCTCCACGCGCAGGGCGATCTGCTCAACCGGGGCGGAACGGTCCAGGTACTCGGTGGCGAAGATATCCCACATCTCCTTGGAGTTGACCTCACCGCCCTCGGCGTCGGTGACGTTCTGGACCACGGCGGAGAACTCCACCTGCATGGACCGTGGCATCTTCAAACCGTGATCGGTCTTCATGATGTAGGCGACGCCGCCCTTGCCGGACTGGGAGTTCACACGGATGACAGCCTCGTAGTCGCGGCCGACATCCTTCGGGTCGATGGGCAGGTAGGGAACCTCCCACTCGGTGCTGCGCAGCTCCTCCCACGCAACCTCGGTGGAGGAGGCACCCGGCTTGACCTTGGCGGCCAGGGCATCCAGACCCTTGTTGATGGCGTCCTGGTGGGAACCGGAGAACGCGGTGAAGACCAGGTCACCGCCGTAGGGGTGGCGTTCGGGCACACGCAGCTGGTTGCAGTACTCGACGGTGCGACGGATGTGCTTGATGTCGGAGAAGTCCAGCTGTGGGTCCACACCCTGCGTCAGCATGTTCAGTGCCAGGGTGACCAGGCAGACATTGCCGGTGCGCTCACCGTTACCGAACAGGCATCCCTCGATGCGGTCAGCGCCGGCCATGTAACCCAGCTCCGCTGCTGCGACACCGGTGCCGCGGTCATTGTGGGGGTGCAGGGACAGGATGATGGAATCACGACGGTTGAGGTTGCGGTGCATCCACTCGATGGAATCCGCGTAGACGTTCGGGGTGATCATCTCGACGGTGGCCGGCAGGTTGATGATGATCGGGTTCTCCGGGGTGGGGTCCATGACCTCCACGACGGCATCCACAACCTCCTTGGCGTACTCCACCTCGGTGCCGGTGTAGGACTCCGGGGAGTACTCCCAGCGCCAGTTGGTGTCCGGGTAGTCCTGCGCGATGGTCTTGATCAGCTCAGCGGCATCGGTGGCCAGGGTCTTGACCTGATCCTTGTTCATGCGGAACACCACATCGCGCTGCAGGATGGAGGTGGAGTTGTAGAAGTGGACGATGACGTTCTTCGCACCTTCGCATGCCTCGAAGGTACGACGGATCAGGTGCTCACGGGCCTGGACCAGGACCTGGATGGTGACATCATCCGGGATCATGTTCTTCTCGATGATCTCCCGGACGAAATCGAAATCAGTCTGCGATGCGGAGGGGAAACCGACCTCGATCTCCTTGAAGCCCATCTTCACCAGCAGTTCGAACATGCGGCGCTTGCGCTCCGGGGACATCGGATCAATCAGTGCCTGGTTGCCATCGCGCAGGTCAACGGCACACCACTGTGGTGCCTGGGTGATCTTCTTGTCCGGCCAGGTGCGGTCCGGCAGGGTGATGTCCTCCACCTCAACCTCGAAGGGGAGGTAGCGCTTCACGGGCATGGAGGAATTGCGCTGCTTATTCCAGGCGGGCTGGTTGGGCTGGCGATCACCGTCTGGGGTGTGGATCTCGGATGGTGCGGAAATGAAGGCGTCATTCGGGGACATGATGGGTGCTCATCTTTCGTGGAGTGTGCGCTTGTTTTCTGGAATCAAACTCTAGCGCTGTTGCGGGTTCACGACCGGCAACACAAACTCCGCGACGGGGTGCCGGTCGCTTATGACCTCTGGGACCCGCCGCGGCGAAGAAGAAGAGCGCTTCGCTCATGTGATGAGAACATGTCATGGAGTATAACCGAAATCTCGCCGGGGGATGGCAAATGGGAGATTTTCGTAGGGTCCCGCACGGGTGCGGCGCATTCCGGTGGTCACCGAGTGGGGCGCAACATGTCGGGGGATGTTTCATGCCATAAGGCTGGAACAAACCTGCAAGAAGGATTGTGGAGAACTGCCTGAAAGCTCTCCTTTTCCGCAGGCGACCCCGTGTGGGGGTGAAGGTAGCTCAGCTGATTCTCAGTTTCCATACATTAGCGCGCAATTATGCAGTAAAGGTTTTGTGATCAAACTTACAGGTAAAGGGCAGGAAAGGTAGATCGCCCGCGGCGGTATCCAGTATGTGTTTTTACTTAGTTTACTAAGTAAAAATTTATCAACTTTTATCCGTTGAGCTGGGATTTTACCCCTGTTAGTCTGGCGCGAGGAGCGGGAACTGGCGCAACTGCTGGTCGGTCTGCTCGCTGTGAAATACCTTGAAACATTGATCCGCCCGCAAGGTGGGAACATGTCCTTGAAAGGGGAATCATGAATAAATATCTATCCACACGTGGATTCGGGAAGGGGGTGTCCCCCTGGATCTCCATGACGGTCCTTCTCGCCGTCCTGGCTCTCATCTTTACTGTTCTGCCATCGATGACGACCGCACGAGCTGATGAGACTGACGCAGATAACCTCACTATCAGCGAGATTGCTGACAATCTGGAGATATCCACCGACCCGATCCTGATCGAGGAAGCCGAAGCACCTGCCACCTCCGGCGACGAGGGTGGAACCGGCGATGCAGACCCCGGCCTGGAGGACACCGTCTCCACCCTTGATGATGCGCTGGGCATGCTTGCAGAGACCAACAGCATCATCAGGCCGATGGCCATCTATGACCTGGTCTCGAACCTTCAGTTCCGGGTTGACGGCGGAGTTGTCGGAGATCCGATCTACGTTGGTGACAACGTTGAATTCCGTGGCACCTGGGATGCATCCCGCGCTGGTGTTCCCCTTGTCAACGGTGATCAGTTCATCATCGACTTCGAGGGCTCTGCAGCTGCCGTGTCCCAGGTCATTGATCTGAATGAAACCCGTGGAGGCGCGACATGGAGGTGGGGCCAGTGCGTTCCCTCCCCCGACCTGACCTCCTACACCTGCACCATTGACAACATTCCGGCCGGTGCCATCACCGGTGGCGGAGACTTCTTCGGTTCAGCACGTGTTATTGCTGAAAACTCCAACTTCGGTTTCCAGGGTCGCGCTCTCGATATTGATCTGGCCAAGCGCGGAACCCTGCTCACTGCTACCGGCCAGGGTGAAGCGCCGGGCACTGCTGTCAATTACGCGGTCAATATCAGTTCTGATAACTGGGCCCTCGTCGACACTGATGTCGTCCTGGTTGACACCTTCGATTCCCAGCTGACCCTGTGTACAGACCCCAATCTGCAGTTCCTGCACCCATTCAACCCAACTCCGACTCTGCTTGATCCCGTCGTTGTTGGCAATCAGGTGACCTTCACCATTGAACGTCCGGCGAATGGGTTTGGTTCGGATGATCCCTCCTCGGACATGCTCCTCAGCTACCGTCTGTGCACCGCTTCCGGTGGTCTCGATCCGGTCGGAACCGAGTACAACAATACGATCACCAGTGGTGGCGCTACGGCCACCAGCAATGTGCGTCAGTGGCTGGACAGCGGTGGATCCGCATACGGTGTCAACCGTGGTTCCTTCGCTCTGACCAAGGATGTCACCGGTACACCACCAGCTGGTTTCGACCCGCTGCAGGCTGAGTTCACCGTCCTGGTGGAGGAGTACGTCCCCGGTGGATACGAGGCAGACCCTGATAACCCCGAGGGCACCTACACAGTGACCGTCAGTGGCGATGGCACCCCGGTCACCGGTCTGTCCATCCGTCCCGACGGTTGGACCATCCGACTCAGTGAGGTCACCCCACCCGCAGTTCCAGGCCACACCTGGGACACCCCGGTATTCTCCGGTGCCGGTGTCACCACCGGTACCTTCGCTGACGGACGTCCCTTCGCACTGATCCAGACCACCCAGAATGGCAATGTTGAGGTTGCACTGAACAACTTCATCGCCCCGGATGTTCCGGAGATCGGCACCACCGCCCAGGTTCAGGGTTCCTCCACCAACATCCTGTCGCTCAACGGTGGCACGGTTGTGGATACCGTCCGTTATGAGAACCTGAAGCCCAACACCGACTACACCCTCGATGGTGAGATCGTTGCGGTTGCTGCAGACGGTACCGTGACCGCAACCGGTATCACGGCCTCCGGTGCCTTCACCACCCCGGATGCACCGGCTGGTCAGCTCACCGTTTCCGGCACCACCGAGGTCACCTTCACCATCACCGCGGCACAGGCCGCGGCATGGGCGAACCAGACACTCGTGGTCTACGAAACCCTCTTCGAGGTCGGCGTGGACGCACCGGTTGCGGAGCACCGCAACCCCAATGATGCCAACCAGACCTTCTGGGTGGATGAGCCAACCCCGGAGATCGGAACTCTCGCGCAGGTCTCCGGCCCCAACGTGAAGCTCCTGCCGCTGACCGGTGGAGAGGTCGTTGATACCGTCAGCTACTCCTTCCTGGCCCCGGAGACCGAGTACCGCCTCGCGGGTGAGCTCATGCACGTTGATGGTGCCACTGTCACCGGCACGGGCATCACCGCCGAAGGTATCTTCACCACCCCGGCTGCCCCGGCTGGACAGCTCTATGTCTCCGGCACCACCGAGGTGACCTTCACCATCAACGCGGCGCAGGCTGCGCAGTACGGTGGTCAGAACCTGGTGGTCTTCGAGGAGCTGTACCTGGTTGCCACCGGCGAACTGATCGCCGATCACAAGGACGAAACTGATGCGGACCAGACCTTCCGCGTGGAGCAGCCTGGTGTCGATATCGGAACCTCTGCTGCCACCAACGGTCCCACCACCAAGCTGCTGCCACTGACCGGTGGCGAGGTCGTGGACACCGTGTCCTACACCAACCTGGACCCTGAGACCGAGTACCGCCTCGAGGGTGAGCTCATGCACGTCGACGGTACTACCGTCACCGGCACGGGCATCACCGCTGAAGCTACCTTCACCACCCCGGTAGCACCGGCAGGAGAGTTCTACGTCTCCGGCACCACCCTGGTCGTCTTCACCATCACCGCCGATGAGGCCGCGCAGTACGGTGGCCAGGACCTGGTGGTCTTCGAGGATCTGTACCTGGTTGCCACCGGCGAACTGGTTGCTGAGCACACGAACCCGAATGATCAGCTGCAGACCTTCACCATTGAGCGTCCGGAGATCAACATCGGCACCCTGGCCCAGGTTCAGGACGGCGGTGACCCCAAGCTGCTGCCGAACACCGGTGGCGAGGTCGTGGACACCGTGTCCTACACCAACCTGGACCCTGAGACCGAGTACCGCCTCGAGGGTGAGCTCATGCACGTCGACGGTACTACCGTCACCGGCACGGGCATCACCGCCGAAGGTATCTTCACCACCCCGGCTGCACAGCCAGGTGAGTTCTACGTCTCCGGCACCACCGAGGTGACCTTCACCATCACTGGTGATCAGGCCTACGAGTACGGTGGTCAGAACCTGGTCGTCTTCGAGGAGCTGTACCTGGTTGCCACCGGCGAACTGATCGCCGAGCACAAGGACGAAAACGACGAGGACCAGACCTTCCGGGTCGAGGACCGCACCCCTGAGATCGGCACCCGTGCCGATGTCACCGGCACTACCACCAAGGTGCTCCCCATCACCGGCGGCCAGGTCGTGGACACCGTGTCCTACACCGACCTGTTCCCCGAGACCGAGTACCGCCTCGAAGGTGAGCTCATGCACGTCGACGGCGCTACCGTGACCCCGACGGGCATCACCGCTGAAGCTACCTTCACCACCCCGGCAGCACCGGCAGGAGAGCGCTATGTCTCCGGTACCGCCCAGGTGACCTTCACCATCACCGCGGCCCAGGCTGTTGAGTACGCCGGCGAGAAGCTGGTGGTCTTCGAGGAACTCTTCGATGCCACCACCGGTCAGCCGGTTGCTGAGCACAAGGAGCCGGAAGACGAGGATCAGTCCTTCGACATCGAGCCTGGTGGCGAGATCATCGTCGACAAGACGGTGACCGGACCGAAGGGCGATGAGGTTGAAAACGATGACGAAGCTGTCTTCCAGATCCGCGCCAACTGGCTGGATCTGCAGGGCAATGAGCAGTCCCGCACCTTCAACGTCGTTCCCGGCGAGCCGGTTAACCTGGTTGGTCTGCCTCTGAACACGGAGATCACCCTGACCGAGGTCGGCGCGAACACCAGCGTCGGCAACGTCAAGTGGGGCGATATCGTCTGGTCCGGCGAGGGCGTTGTCGATGAGCCTGGCGCTTCCCCGTCCGGTGTCATCACCATCACCGATCCGGACGCTCCCATCCAGGTCGGACTGGAGAACAAGACCGGTTCCAGCGCGCTGATCATCATCCCGATCCCGCTCCCGCTGGTTCCGATCGGTGGCGGATCCTCCGTCCCACCGGCACCGATTGCACCGACGCCGACCACTCCGGCAGAGGCCGCACCGCTTGTTCCGGAGGTCTCCCCGAAGGACGGCATCCAGCCTCCTTCACCAAAGGATGGCATCCAGCCGCAGCGGGGCGCAGCCCCGATGGCTCAGCAGGGTGCTGCTCCGCAGGCACAGCGTAGTGGACTTGCCTCCACCGGCGCTGATGTCATCTGGCTCGCAGGTGGCGGAATCATGATTCTGCTGCTGGGTACGTGGCTCGTCCTCCGCGGACGTCGCAACGAATCCTAAACCACAGGGCCTGACAGGTGGAGGTCAGCTTCCGGGCTGGCCTCCACCTTGTCCCCTCCATTGACAACACACTCTAGGGAGCCCCACCATGATGATTATTCCTATCCCGATCGTGATCGATGATCTCGGTTATGTCGGATCATCCGTCTTTGATTTTCTGATCGACCTGTCCGTGAGTCTCTACGACATCATCAACGGCGCGGGAAGCTCCGGTTTCCTGTCCTCCGTGCCTGCCAGCAGCTAATACAGCTGGTAGCCCGACAACCGGGGGAGTTTGAACAACCCGGATAGTACGTGTGGCCCGTTTCCCCTGAAGGCAGGGGGAGCGGGCCACAGTCATTTCCACGGTGAGGGGCAGGAGCCTACAGACTCTTTCTGGATAACACGACGGTGGATAAGACCATCACCGCGAGTGCCGCGCCCATTCCGATCCACTCCCAGTCAACCGCCTGGAACCGCTCCAGCAACACCGCATAACCCAGGGTGAAGGCCACGATGGGTTCGCCGATCTTCATTGCCGGCAGGGAGGTGCGCAGGGCGCCGGCATTGAACGCATTCTGCTGAACCCAGGTGCCCACGGTGGCGGCGAGGATGAGGGCATAGAGCTCCCACGCGGTGAACAGACCGGAGAAACCCCCCAAGTTGAAGTTGTCGGCCACGGCCTTGGACAACACCGACACGTAGCCGAAGATGGCACCGGTGACCAGGCCCTGGAGCAGTGCCCTGCGACGCTTGTCGGATCGCGCACCGAGCTGGTAGATCCCGCTGAGCACTACCATGCCGATCAGCAGGGCGGGGATCCACCGCTGGATGGGGGGCTGATCCTCACCACCGATGGGGCGTCCCAGCACCAGGACCACCACCACCGCGGCGGTGAGCAGGGTGGACCACATGATCTCAGCCCAGGACATGCGTCGTTTGCTGTAGGCGGCCGACAGCGGGAGGGTGAACATCAGCGACATCACCAGAAACGGCTGGACCAGCAGGAGGGGGCCGAAGGACAGGGCGACCACCTGCAGGCCGTAGGCGATGATGGCGGTGGACATGCCCGCCCACCACATCGGTTTCTGGATGGCGGTGAGCATGGGGGAGCTGCCCGCCGGCGCGCTGACAGCGATACCGTGCCGGACCACGGTTCCCCACGCGATGGTGAGGGCTGATGCCAATGCGAACAGCACGGCCAACAGATCGCTTTGCACCCGATCAACGTTAGTGGATGCAGCAGGGGCGCGGGCAAGTGGGACGCCCGGGAGGAGGTCCGGCAGGGTGGGGCGGTGGGCGTCGATAAGCAAGCCGGTAAGCAAAAGGAATACCAGGAGGGACCAAAAGTTTCCCTCGTATGTGTATCGCGGACCTGGAAAGGTAGAGTGATAAGGCGTAACTGTCAGTACCGTGAACGAAAGGTGCGCAAGGGTGGCCCTAGTCGTACAGAAATATGGCGGTTCCTCACTGGAGAGTGCGGAACGCATCCGGAATGTTGCTGAACGGATTGTTGCCACCAAGAAGGCCGGAAATGATGTCGTCGTGGTCTGTTCCGCGATGGGCGACACCACCGATGAACTCCTTGATCTTGCCGCGGCCGTCAACCCGGTTCCACCCGCCCGTGAGATGGATATGCTCCTGACCGCCGGCGAGCGGATCTCGAACGCACTGGTGGCCATGGCCATTGAATCCCTCGGCGCCGAGGCCCAGTCGTTCACCGGTTCCCAGGCCGGTGTGCTCACCACCGAACGTCACGGCAACGCCCGGATCGTGGATGTCACCCCGGGGCGTGTGCGTGAGGCGCTCGATGAGGGCAAGATCTGCATCGTCGCCGGTTTCCAGGGTGTGAACAAGGAAACCCGTGATGTGACCACGCTAGGTCGCGGCGGTTCCGATACCACGGCAGTTGCGCTGGCGGCAGCGCTCGGGGCCGATGTCTGCGAGATCTACTCCGATGTGGATGGTGTCTACACCGCTGATCCCCGCATCGTCCCCAATGCACAGAAGCTGGAGCGCCTCTCCTTCGAGGAGATGCTGGAACTGGCGGCCGTCGGTTCCAAGATCCTGGTGCTGCGCAGCGTTGAGTATGCCCGTGCATTCAATGTTCCGATGCGCGTCCGTTCGTCCTATAGCAATGACCCCGGCACCCTGATCGCCGGTTCGATGGAGGATATTCCTATGGAAGAAGCAGTTCTCACCGGTGTAGCCACCGACAAGTCCGAGGCCAAGGTCACCGTTCTGGGTATCCCCGACAAGCCGGGTGAGGCCGCCAAGGTCTTCCGTGCGCTTGCCGACGCCGAGATCAACATCGACATGGTCCTGCAGAACGTCTCCTCCGTCGAGGACGGCACCACCGACATCACTTTCACCTGCCCCCGGTCCGACGGACCACGCGCCATGGAGCTGCTCAAGAAGATGCAGCAGCAGGGTGACTGGACCAACGTGCTCTACGACGATCAGGTGGGTAAGGTCTCACTCGTCGGCGCCGGCATGAAGTCCCACCCGGGTGTCACCGCCGAGTTCATGGAGGCTCTCCGTGACGTCAACGTCAACGTCGAACTGATCTCCACCTCCGAGATCCGCATCTCCGTGCTCATCCGTGAGGATGACCTGGATAAGTCCGCGAAGGCACTGCACGAGAAGTTCCAGCTCGGTGGCGATGAGGAAGCCACCGTCTACGCCGGCACCGGGCGTTAATCACCGGACCTTGATCCCCGGGCGTTGAGCCCCGCCTCCCTCACCCCACGCTTTCCCCTGTCAGGACCCCAGGACCATCTTTAAGGAGCAGGTTTTCCATGACCACCATCGCTGTTGTCGGCGCCACCGGCCAGGTCGGCCAGGTTATGCGCACCCTTCTGGAGCAGCGCGACTTCCCGGCTGATTCCGTCCGTTTCTTCGCCTCCCCACGCTCCGCCGGTAGGAAGCTCGATTTCCGCGGCCAGGAGATCGAGGTTGAGGACATCACCCAGGCCACCGAGGAGTCCCTCAAGGGCATCGACGTGGCACTGTTCTCCGCTGGTGGCACCGCCTCCAAGCAGTACGCACCGCTGTTCGCCGCCGCCGGCGCAACCGTGGTGGACAACTCCTCGGCCTTCCGCAAGGACGATGAGGTGCCCCTGATCGTCTCCGAGGTCAACCCGTCCGCCAAGGACAACCTGACCAAGGGCATCATCGCCAACCCGAACTGCACCACCATGGCTGCCATGCCGGTGCTCAAGCCGCTGCATGAGGCCGCCGGCCTGGTCAAGCTGCATGTCTCCTCCTATCAGGCGGTCTCCGGTTCCGGTCTGGCGGGTGTGGAGACCCTGGCCAAGCAGGTCTCCGAGCTCGGTGACCACAACGTGGAGTTCGTCCACGACGGTCAGGCAGCCGATGCCGGTGACCTGGGCCCCTATGTCGCCCCGATCGCCTACAACGTGCTGCCGTTCGCCGGCAACCTCGTCGATGACGGTTCCTTCGAGACCGATGAGGAGCAGAAGCTGCGCAACGAGTCCCGCAAGATCCTCGGCCTGCCCGACCTGAAGGTCTCCGGTACCTGCGTGCGCGTGCCCGTCTTCACCGGCCACACCCTGACCATCCACGCGGAGTTCGCCAACCCCATCACCGTGGATCAGGCCAAGGAGCTGCTGTCAGCCGCGCCGGGCGTCAAGCTTGTCGACGTCCCGACCCCCCTCGCCGCCGCCGGCATCGATGAGTCCCTCGTCGGCCGCATCCGCCAGGACTCCACCGTTGATGACAACCGTGGCCTGGTGTTCGTGGTGTCCGGTGACAACCTGCGCAAGGGCGCTGCCCTCAACACCATCCAGATTGCGGAGCTGCTGGTCAAGTAGCCACTGTCCGTCACTGGCCCACCTGATGTTTCAGGTGGGCCAGTGTCGTCTCAGGGGGCCACATCCTCGCTGGTGGCGGTCTCTGTCCGCAGCAGGGGGGAGAGTTCGGTCACCGGGATCACGGAGACATCGCTGACCTTCCAGTGCAGTTGCTGACACAGTTCGCGGGCCTCGATGAGATCCTCCGCGGTGACCTCCGAGGCATCCACGGGCACCACGAATGCATCCACATGGAAGACATGGCCTTCTTCGCGGGTGCGGTTGCCCACCTCCTTCACCCAGTCCAGTTCAGCCAGGCGGGCGTTGACCAGGCCCGGGATCGGATGCGGTTCGCCGCTGTCCAGACTCCTGGGCACGGAATCCATCATGGAGGTCAGGGAGCTTCTGAGGTTCTTGTACCCGTCTTCGAGGATGTCCAGGGAAATGACGATGGCAGCCACGGCATCGGCCCACCACCACCCCAGGCCGATACCCGTGATACCGGCGATGGAGGCCACCCCGGTCATCCAGTCCGCACGATTCATGCGGGCATCGGTGAACAGGGCCTTACTGTGGAGGATCTTCGCGGGTTCCATCTTCAACCGCCCCAGAATCAGGGGAGGGAAGACGGTGATGAACATGAAGGCGATCATCACCCAGCCCTGCCAGAGGTCATATCCGAAGAGGGTGAACTGCCCGATGTCAGGTCGTTCCCGTCCCACCAGTGTCATGGTGGATTCATACACCAGGAAACCACCGAAGGCCGTCAGGGCAATGCCGGAGACCAGGTGTGCGATGTCCATGGACTGGGCGTAACCATATGGGTGCGCAGGTGACGCTCGACGGCGTGCCACCTTCACCCCGATGAGGAAGGCCAGGGGTGGCACCATCCCCAGCAGGTCCTGCACCCAGGCAGCCTGCATGGCCTGGGAGTTACCCTTGATCAGGAAGAGGATGATCGTGTCGATCACCAGATAGACCAGGGTGCACCAGGCCAGGATCATGCCCCGCCGGGTGGCACGGGAAACAACATCCGGCAGCCTGGTCTGATCACCTCGGGTGGGAGTGGTCATGTGCCCAGGCTACCTACGTCCCGTACGCCTCCGGGGCGGAGGTGGCGTTGATGAGATCAGCCCGGGCGCGGGCGACACGCGACCGGATTGTTCCCACCCGCACGCCGGCGATCTTGGCCGCCTCCTCGTAGGTGTAGCCGAGAACCTGGGTGAGGATCAGTGCCTCGCGACGTTCGGCGGGTAGTGCGTCGATAAGCGTGCGCACATCGATCCACTCGGACCAGATGGTGGAGTTGGTGGCGTCGGTGACTCCGGTGTCCTCGTATTCGACGTGAGATTTGCGGGGGCGGGCCATGTCGTGTCGGATGTTGTCCACCCAGACGCGCCGGGCGAGGGAGAGCAGCCAGGTGCGGGCGGAGGAGCGGGCCGCGAAGCGGGGGAGTGCGCTCATGACGCGGAGGTAGGTCTCCTGGGTCAGATCATCGGCGATCTCCCGGCCACCGAGGTGGGCCAGCAGGCGCCACACATCATCCTGGGTTTCGCGGATGAATTCGGTGAGGGCGTCACGGTCTCCACGTCCGGCGGCAAGGGCCAGCTCCGTGACGTGGGCGTCGTTACGCTCGGGGGACTTCACAACAGGAAAGAATACCAGTTCACAGCGGTGCTTCAGACTAGCCACCAACGTGGGTAATCACGCGCGCCACCGCGTCGGAGGGGGTACGTTTGGGGGCAACGAGGTTTTCTGTCCCGCAGGTCACCTCCGTTCCCTACTGGATAAACGCACTCCGGTGGCATGACAGGCGTCAAAGGGGTAGCGCGACATGACTTTATCCGCTAGGCTATCAATAAGTTCCGATCAATAGGAAAAACGAAATTCAGGAAGGTTGAGTACATGACTGAGAACTCAGCAGCAGATCAGATCATCGACCGTGGCATGCGTCCGAAGGTGGCCGGAAACACCACCCGCCACAACGGTGCACCGGTTGCCTCCGAGAACATCTCCGTAACCGCCGGCCCGCAGGGCCCGAACATTCTCAATGACATCCACCTCATTGAGAAGCTCGCACACTTCAACCGTGAGAACGTTCCTGAGCGTATCCCCCACGCCAAGGGTCATGGCGCCTTCGGTGAGCTGCACATCACCGAGGATGTGTCCCAGTACACCAAGGCTGATCTGTTCCAGCCGGGTAAGGTCACCCCGATGGGTGTCCGTTTCTCCACCGTTGCCGGTGAGCAGGGCTCCCCTGACACCTGGCGCGATGTCCACGGTTTCGCACTCCGCTTCTACACCCAGGAGGGCAACTACGACATCGTCGGTAACAATACCCCGACCTTCTTCGTCCGCGACGGCATGAAGTTCCCCGACTTCATCCACTCCCAGAAGCGTCTGAACAAGAACGGCCTGCGCGACGCCGACATGCAGTGGGATTTCTGGACCCGCGCACCCGAATCCGCACACCAGGTGACCTACCTGATGGGTGACCGCGGTACCCCGAAGACCACCCGCCACATGAACGGCTATGGCTCCCACACCTTCCAGTGGGTGAACAAGGACGGCGAGGCATTCTGGGTCAAGTACCACTTCATCTCCCGTCAGGGCGTGGAGAACTTCACCGACGCCGAGGCAGCTGAGATGGCCGGCATCAATGCCGACTACCACCGCGAGGACCTCTACAACGCTATTGAGCGTGGCGACTACCCGATCTGGGACGTCAAGGTTCAGATCATGCCGTTCGCAGAGGCAGAGAACTACCGCTGGAACCCCTTCGACCTGACCAAGGTCTGGTCCAAGAAGGATTACCCACGCATTGATGTCGGTTACTTCATCCTGAACCGCAACCCACGCAACTTCTTCGCGCAGATCGAGCAGATCGCCCTGGACCCGGGCAACATCGTCCCAGGTGTCGGACTGTCCCCGGACCGCATGCTCCAGGCCCGTGCATTCGCCTACGCCGACCAGCAGCGTTACCGCATCGGACCGAACTACCGCGACCTGCCGATCAACCGTCCGATCAACGAGGTCAACACCTACAGCCGCGAAGGCCACATGCAGTACGTCTTCGATGCCGAGGGTGAGCCCTCCTACAGCCCGAACCGCTACACCAAGGGTGCAGGCTACCTGGATGACGGCGAGACCTCCTCCTCCAACCACACCTCCTACGGCCAGGCTTCCGACATCTACGTCAACCCGGATCCGCACGGCACCGACCTGGTCCGCGCAGCCTACGTCAAGCACCAGGATGATGACGACTTCATGCAGGCCGGCATCCTCTACCGCGAGGTGTACAACGACGAGGAGAAGGCACGTCTCGCAGACAACATCTCCAACGCGATGCAGGGCATCTCCGAGGAGACCGAGCCACGCGTCTACGAGTACTGGACCAACGTGGACGAGAACCTCGGCGCACGCGTCAAGGAGCTCTACCTGCAGAAGAAGGCAGCCGGCGCAGCCGAGCACACCTCTTCCACCGGTGACGACATCGACAAGAAGTAGTGTGACCTACTCCCACCGTGTGATGTGAAAACCCCACCTGCGTCCTGAACTGCAGGTGGGGTTGTCCACTGGATAAAAAGAACACCACCCCTGTGCTCGCCTCGGCAGACACAGGGGTGGTGTCGATCTATCAGTAGAGCGGGGAGCTGAGCACGGCGCTGCCGGTGCCCAGGGCGGAGCTGCCCAGGCTCAGGGCGCTGGAACCAAGGCCGACAGCGAACCATGCGGCAGCGATCTGGAGACCCGCGTAGGCAACATCGGCGGGGACGTTGAACTGGGTGACAAAACCGACCAGCTCCGGCGGGATCGGGATCTCGGAGCTTGGGGCCGGTGCTGCGGACTGTGCGTGGGCGACGCCGGTGGTGCCACCGAAGATGAGGGCTGTGGACAGCGCCACAGCAGCGAGCTTCTTGAAACGCATGGGGTACTCCTTCACTTGATCGGACAATGGATGAATCACATTCGATAGTAGTTCAGGAAACCTGCGAATTCAGCGGTCCGCTGATGAAAAACAGGGAAAGGGCTGCTTAACGACGCCCGCCTCCCGCACCTTTACCACCAGGGTGCGGGAGGCGGTGGGGGTGGTGCGTCGAAAAGCGTCCGTCAACCGCCACGACGGTCGGCCTGCTGGTCGGCAGGGGTCGGACATGTGGCTCATGTGCCCCCGGGATGGCCCGCTCTGCTATGATCAGCGACTATGTTCCAGACCACTATTGTTTCCCGGCGTGTCTTCCGGCCGCTTTTCCGGGTGCTTCCACCCGCGGGGACCAACGGTTATCTTCCTACGTGGGGTGAGTACCTTTCCGGCACCACTCCCGTAGTCGAGTCTGAGCCGGTAGCCTAGTGTCCTGATGTCTCGATCAGCGACCACATTCCAGTGAACCGGCTCGCTAAGATTCCGTCATCTTCCCCCGGATCAAGGTTGCCGAATGTTATCGAGTTCTTTAATTGTAGTCCTGTTTGGCTGCGTGTTGGCAGTACCATTCAGACGATGGGCTGGCCGTAATTCAGGAGGGATCCTCGCGATCCCACTGGTGGTAGCAGCGGGACTCATCCTGCAGTCGCTTCAGGGAAACGCCGCCCCGGCTGCACTGAACATCCATGAAGCCGTACCGTGGATGCCTACCCTGGGAGTTAATTTCTCCTTCCATCTGGATGGCCTTTCTCTGGTCTTCTCCATGCTGGTACTGCTCATCGGCGCTGCTGTGCTCATCTACAGCACCCGATATCTGGGCAAAGCCGACCCAGGTCACTTTTACCTGTTGATGAGTCTGTTCGCGGCAGCAATGTTGCTTCTGGTACTCACAGATGACCTCGTGGTGTTCTTCTTTGCCTGGGAGATAACCACGCTGTGTTCATATCTGTTAATCGCACGCTCTGGGCCTGAAGGCCGTGATCCCGCGATACGTACCCTGTTGGTTACCGTCGCGGGCGGGTTGTCGTTGTTAACAGCCTTCGCCATGCTGATGGCTCGCACTGGAACCACACGAATCAGCGAGATTCTCGGTGATACCAGTTGGACGCAGGATACCGGTTTCACTGTAGCGATCGCCTTCTTGTTGGCCGGTGCGGTCTTCACCAAATCCGCCCAGTTCCCCTTCCAGGCATGGCTGCCGGACTCAATGGTGGCCATCGCACCTGTTTCTGCCTACCTCCATGCCGCAGCCATGGTCAAAGCGGGTATCTACCTGGCCCTGCGTTTCTCCCCGGCAATGTCGAATATTCCCACCTGGCAGATTCTCCTGATCACATGCGGACTCATCACTGCCCTGTTCGGGGCATTTACCGCCGTGAAACGCAATGATCTGAAAGAACTGCTCGCCTATTCAACGATCAGTCAGCTCGGCCTTCTGGTCACCATGATCGGCGTGGGCTCCGACGTGGCGTTGACCGCGGCCGTGGTCCATACCATCGCCCACGCATTGTTCAAGGCCGCTCTGTTCATGACCGTCGGCATCATCGAGCATGAGACGGGTACCCGTGACAGACGTGAACTCGCTCAGCTCGATCTGCGTCTGCCCATCACCACCACGGTGGTCACCATCTCCGCCCTCTCAATGGCGGGCGTGCCGCTGACGTTCGGTTTCATCAGCAAGGAATCGTTGATCACAGCTCTCGTTGAAACTCCGGGGAATGCCTTCGTGATGGTGCTGGTCACCGCCGGCGTGGTTCTCACATCGATGATGACGTTTGCTTACTCCCTGCGCTATATCCTCGCGATCTGGCCACGGAAGGTACGATCACAGAAGCAGAAGAATGATGGTGCCTCCAGGACGGTGATCAGGGAGGCAACCCCCACCTTCTACCTGGCACCCGCTGTCCTGGCTGTATGCACACTGGCCTTCGGTCTGATCCCGGGGCTGCTGGACACGGTGGTGACGTGGGCTGCCAATGCGGTGACCGGTGAGCCTGCAGCAATCTACCTGTCGATCTGGCATGGCTTTAACCTCCCGCTCCTGCTGTCGGCCCTGATCATCGGGGTCGGTATCATCCTGGTCCTTCTGCGTGAACCGGTATCCGGTTTCCTGTCGCGGTTCCACGCTCCAGTCTCGGGTCTCCGGGCGGTGGAGGGGTTCCGTGATGCGGTCTTCGCCTTCGGCACGAAGGTGTCGCACCAGGCGGGAACCAGTTCTCTGACCAGACATCTGGTAATACCCATCCTCTGTCTCATCCTGATAGCGGTGGGTGGGGTTTTCGCGCTCACCACTCTCCCTGAGAGGATCGCCGGTGATACTCAGATCATTGACTGGCTACTGGTCGGCTTGCTGGCCGTAGGTGTTATCGGTGCATTTCGGAGTACAACACGCATCGGAATCGTGGTGATCCTGGGTGTGACCGGTTATAGCGTTGCTCTCTGGTTCTTCAATCTGGGGGCCACGGATGTCGCCATGACCCAGTTGCTGGTGGAGACCCTGACGTTGCTGGTGCTGGTGCTGGTGCTTCGTCGACTTCCGGCGAAGCTTCCAGCGGAGCAAACGGGCACGAAGGGATGGTCGATGTTGCTCGCCATAGCTGCAGGCTTGGTAACCTTCCTCGCCGTGTGGTCATTTACCGGACGACGGGAATTCGCCGATGCCACACGATGGTATTTGAATGAGGCGGCTCCGATCTCCGGCGGCGACAACATCGTGAACACCATCCTGGTGGATTACCGTGCGCTGGATACCCTTGGGGAGCTGACAGTTCTGGGCGTAGCGGGCATCTCTGTGATTGTCCTCCTTCAGGCACGTCGTCCCGCCCCGATTCCACACGTCACCAACCCCGGACCGCATCCACTGGATGACCCATGGGCGAATGCAGTGTTCTTCCGGGCCATCAGCCGGATCATTGTGCCTGTCATCATTCTTGTCTCGCTGGTGCTCCTGGTGCGTGGACACAATGAACCCGGCGGAGGCTTCATCAGCGCACTGGTGGGCGGTGCAGGGTTCGCTCTGTTGTATCTTGCGTCCGCAACTGACAGGTCCCGGTTCATCCGGTTGCCCTATGTCGCACTGATCGGTGGTGGTGTGCTGGTTGGTGTCATCACCGGCATCGCCGGTTTCATTGAGGGATCCTTCCTGAAACCCATCCACTTCGATGTCCTCGGTGTACACATGACAACTGCGCTCATCTTTGACATCGGGGTCTACCTGGCGGTCATCGGAATGGTTCTGGTTGCCGTGAATCTCATGGGACAGTCAACCCCACCGGTTAAAGACAACGAAGCGATCCCGCCGGATCCCGTTGAGTCACCGGATCCCGCGACCGCCAATGACCATAGCCGTGAGGTGAAAGCATGACCATCGCGATCTCTGCAGGTTTGTTGATGACCGCTGCCGTCTATCTGATGCTCCGTCGCGATATGCTCCGCGTCACATTGGGTTTTGTCTTCCTGGGACATACCTCGGTGATCATCCTCATGGCGTCTGGAGGGGTATTCCGCCGGGATGAACCCTTCGGCAGTGGTTCCACAACCGCTGCTGATCCTCTACCACAGGCATTTGTGCTCACAGCCATCGTCATTGCCTTTTCCATCACCGTGTTCATGCTTGTACTCACCGTCACCGGGCGTCGTGATGACGCGGTTGAATCCAGTAAGGATATCCGCAGCAACCCTGAGTTGTTCGAGGAAGGGCAGGAGATCCCGGCAGGACAGCTCGACATGGTTCGCGCCTCTCGCGCCGAGCACAGACACCGTCCCCCCACAGAAGATGAACGCACCGTCGGATTCGTGGATAAGGAGGGTGAGTAATGAACATCAGTGACTCTTCTCTCGCAGCATTTGTCATTGCCCCGCTCCTGGCTTCCGGTCTCCTGTTGCTTTTCCGGGGCAGCCGGATGTTCCACGCCTTCGTTTTGTTGGCTGTCCTGACTGCCTCGCTGTGCGGAGCGGGTGCACTCATCTGGCTGACCTCAGACGGTGGCGTCTATGCGCATTCAATCGGACTATGGCCCGGTGGTATTGCCATTCCACTGGTCGCGGATATGTTCTCCTCGCTCATGCTGGCAGCGACCGGTATCATCACGATTGCCTGTGTCGCCTTTGCACTGGCGGCAGGTTTCTACCGATCACCGTATTTCGCCCCGCTGGTGCTGGTGATGGTGACCGGTGTCAACGGTGCTCTATTGACGGCGGATATCTTCAACTTCTTCGTCTTTCTCGAGGTCATGTTGCTGCCGGCCTATGGGCTGTACGTGCTCTCCCCGAAGGGGCAGGGGCGAACACCGCGTTCGCGGATTGCCGGTCTCCGTTTGTTCCTCACCGTGAATCTTTTCACCTCGACGGTGTTTCTTGCCGGTGTGGGGTTCATCTACGGGGTCGTGGGCACGGTGAATATCGCTGAACTCGCGGGTGTTGCCGCCGAGAACGACACTGTGGCGCTGGCAACCGCGGTGTGCCTGTTCACACTGTCCATCAAGTCGTCCATTGTTCCGACCCATGGTTGGCTGGCCAGGAGTTATCCGCTGACAACTCCGGCGATCACCGCGCTCTTCTCCGGTATCCACACCAAAGTGGCCAACTACGCCATCTACCGGCTGTACGCTGTGGTATTCGATGGGGATGAAACCTACCTGTGGATCGGTGTGGTGTTCTTCAGCCTGACCATGCTCGTCGGTGTGCTCGGCGCGGTGGGGGAGCACACCACTCGTTCGATTCTGGCTTTCCACATGACCAGTCAGATCGGGTACATCATGTTGGGGGTGGCGCTGTTCACGGAGCTCGGTCTCACAGCAGGTATCTTCTACCTGGTCCACCACATGATCGTGAAAGCCTCCCTCTTCCTGTCCACCGGAGCATTGGAGGTTACGCACGGAACCGGCAGACTCGGTGCGCTGCCTCCCATGGCCAAGCGTGAGCCGCTCCTCGCCGTGGCGTTCATGGCGGCTGCACTTTCTCTCGCGGGTCTACCACCCTTCTCCGGGTTTGTTGGGAAACTTGCGCTGATTGTCGCGGCAGCCGAGGTTGGACAATGGATTGCCGTGGCGCTCATGGTGATTGTCAGTCTCTTCACACTGCTGTCCATGCTCAAGATCTGGTCAGGGGTGTTTTGGGATCTACCGTGGGCCACCGTGGGACGTCGTCGTCGGCCTGCTGATGATCCGGACGGGACTTCCCCCACCACCGGTGCTCACCTTTCGAATGGGGCAACATCTGACACAGCCCGGGCCACAGAGCGGGAGACAACTCTCACACTGGTGGATCCGGTGGAGAAGGTCACAAGCGCAGAAGACCTGCCGAAGGTGAAACTCTCCCTGGTTCTGCCGTCAGTTGCTCTCGCGCTCATCACCCTGAGCATCGGATTGGGTGCGGAACCCTTGCTTGCCTGGTCTGAAACTGCGGCCCAAGGTCTGCTGAATACAGGTCCCTATGTTGAGGCGGTATTGACACCATGATTGACTCGTTAACCTGGCCATTTCGAATTATAGGTTTCCTATTCTGGTACATCGGCGCGCTGGTCACAGCAAATATCGCGGTGTTGAAAGACGTCCTCACCCCTGGTCAGGATTCCGCTCCCGGTATCGGTCTGTTCGAGAGCCGTTCTGAAACAGAATTCGAATTTTCCCTGATTTCCGTCCTCATCACACTCACTCCAGGGACTCTCTCCCTGGGAACCACGACCAGGGGTGAAGGGGAGCCGAGGAAGCTCTATGTTCACAGCCTGTATTCATCTGATGCCGATGCGCTGCGGGCGGAACTCAAAGACATGGAGGATCGAATGCTGAAAGCGGTACGGATCCGGAAGGAGACATCATGACGGTGGTAAACATCGCAATCATTGTCATCGGGTTGACCTGTGTGCCTGCGGCGTACCGCATGGTGATCGGCCCATCAAACGCCGATCGCGTGATTGCAGCTGATCTCTTGATATTTGCCACGGTGGGGCTGTTGGCGCTCTTTGGTATTCGGGGCGGCAGTGACTACACCTTTGATATCGTTCTCGTGACCTCGCTGGTTGGTTTCCTGGGGGCATTATCGCTGGCCCGCGCGCTGTTGGGAGGCCGTCGATGAGCGACTACATTTCAGTCATCGGTGATGTGATGATCCTCCTGGGGCTGCTCGTGTTTGTCACTGCGGGTATCGGTTTCCTCAAATTCCCAGACGTGTACATGCGTGTTTCGGCCCTGGGCACCGCCGGCGGCATCGGAATCATCCTGGTAGTTGCGGGAGCACTGTTTCACAATCTGTCCTGGATGAACCTTTTCCTGGCCCTGACCATCATCGTCATCCAGCTGGGTACGTCCGCAGTGGGCAGTACAGCTGTGGCCAGGTCAGCCCTGTTGACGGGTGTGAAGATGGAGCACTGGCAGTACGACGAGCTGGAGGAGGACATAAACTCCCTCCGGGCCCAGGCTGATAAACCTGCACGATAGATATACCGGTTCACCAAGTGGTGTGGATCCGCCCCAACCCCGTGCTGGTGGGTGTTGCCCGGTGCGTTTCGCCTGATGGGCATCTACCAGTGTGATCACCCGGTGCGCCTACCAGCTCACACCAGTCGGGGTCACTACATTTCCTAAGTATGTCTGCTGTTGTCGCCCCCACCGAAACACCAGCCACCCGCAGGGGTGGGATTCTGGCTGCGCTGCTTCTGTTGATCCCGCTCATCGCGGGCACGGTGTTCGCCACCGCGACCGGCATGGATATCTCCCGGTCCTGGTCACCTGCCGGGGAGGTCACGGGTGCACCCGCGCCGGCATCGACGAACAGTCAGGACCTCATCGAGGCCCGTCGCGCCGCCGGTGAGGCCGGCGCCCAGGCAGGTTTCCTCGCCAGCGGCACCGGTGAGCTCACCGCCGGCACCCAGGAGCTTGTCGACGCCGCAGCCCCCCTCCAGGAGGGCGTGGGTGCCGCGGCTGAGGGCGCCCGTCAGCTCCACCAGGGCCTCATCGAGCTGCAGGCCGGCACGGGGCAGATGGGCACCGGCGCCACCGAGATCGCCGATGGTGTGGCCTCCGCGGTGGAACAGATGACCGGCCTGGTGATCCTGACACAGCAGATCCGGGTGGCCCTGGATCAGGCCGACCGTGACCTCGCGGCCATGGACCGCCCGGAGGCCGAGGAGGTCCGGGGTCAGCTCACAAACCTGAAGGGCGAGCTGGAGAGGGTGGGGCTCGACGTGGAGATGACCGACCGCCTCGACGAGCTGCGCTCCGGCACCCGCGACCTGGCCAACCAGCTGGCCGTTCCCGGCTACGGTTATCACGACGGCATCTACACAGCCACCAACGGTGCTGCTGAACTGGCGGCGGGACTCGGTGAGCTGGAAGCGGGTGTCGGCGAGGCCGTCGCAGGTTTCAGCGCCCTGGATGAGGGTGCCTCCCGCCTCGATGCCATGGCTGCACTCAACCAGGAGAAAACCGGAGCCGTCCAGCGGGCTCTCCCGGCACCCCAGGCACCAGCTGCGGGGGTGGAACTCACCGCATCCGGACCCGGGGCGCAGTCGGCATCCCTGCCACCGATGTACGCCTTCCTGATCGCCACCGTGGTGATGCTGGCCGGGGTGGCACTCGGATGGGTCACGCTGCGTAACCGGTGGCTGCTGGCCTTCATCCTGCTGGGCATCACCGCACTGGGTGGTGTCGTATTGTTCACCGTGGCGCTCGGTATGGGTGCTGCGGCCCTGGCAGGAGCCGTGGCCATGCTGCTCCTGGCCACCATGGTCTCGGCGGTGATCGCCCGCGTGCTCATCCAGGCATTCGGCGTAACCGGAGCGGTGATAACCACCGTGATCGGGTGGATCGCGCAGGTCGCTGTGGTGGGACACGTCTGGAATGTCACCGCTATGGCTGAGATCGGTACCGTGTGGCAGATCCTGGCGGGACTGATGCCCCTGCACTATCCCACCTTCGCCCTGACCGCCCTGGGCAACGGCGGCACCCTGACCCCAGTGTGGGTTGGTGCGGCTGTGTTGGGGGGCCTGTTGCTCATCGGCGGGGTGATGTTGCGGCGTGTTGCGCCTGCGGCGGTTATTGAGGTGGCATCCGATGACATACCGGACCGCGAAGGTGTGGACGGAGAGGCAACAACGTCAACCCCCTGACCGCTCAGAGCGGGGAGCTGTGTTCTGTACCCGGGCCGCCCGGCTAAACGAGTCGGTATCCAGAACCCCGGATGGTCTCCACCTTCTCCGTGCCGATCTTCTTACGCAGCGCACGGATATACACATCCACCACATTGGACCCCGGATCAAAGCTCATATCCCACACCATGTTCAACAACTGGGCACGGGAGAGAATCTGACCCGGATGACGCATGAGCGTCTCCAGCAGGTCGAACTCACGGCGGGAAAGATCACGCCACTTATCTGCCACAAACACCTTCTGGGTGCGTAGATCCAGTTCCAGAGTGCCGTGCTTGAGCAGGTGCGTATTCGTGGTCCTCTCCACCGGCTGACGGCTGGCCAGACGCAACTTTACCCGCGCCAGGAGCTCCGCAAACTGGAAGGGCTTGGGCATATAATCATCCGCCCCGCCCTCCAGGGACCGGATGCGATCTTCAATGTTCGTCCGGGCGGTGAGTACAATGATCGGTAGCGACACCTTCAACACACGCAGCTGCTCCAGAACATCCGCACCATCCATATGCGGCAGCCCCAGATCCAGGATCATCAGATCAAAATCACCACTGTGGGCACGTGCAAAAGCGGCCGCGCCGGATACCGCCACCTCGCACTCGAAACCCTCCTGTACCAGGCCGCGCCTGATGAAATCCGCAATGCCATCATCATCCTCCGCGATGAGAATCCGTTCCGTGGCCATCTACTCCTCCGTCTCTGTTACAAGTGCTGTGTCCGGGGCGGGGATCTCCAGGCCGAAGATCGACCCCAGGCCAACCGTGGACTCAACATAGGCACGCCCACCATGGGCCTCGCCAATGGCTTTCACAATGGACAAACCCAGACCCGCACCCTTCGGCCGGTTCGGATGCCGGGGATCAGCCTGCCGGCCACGGGAGAACCTACTGAAAAGTGCCTCCTGTGCATCCTGCTCAATACCCGGACCACTGTCCCGCACCCAGATCCGGAATACCCGCTGAGCTCCCGACCCCTGGAAATCAGAACCGAGAGCCACCGGTCCCTCCGAATAGCGCAGCGCATTGCCATAGAGCTCAAGAATCGCCTCTGTGACCCGCTGCTCATCCAGGATCACCACACCTTCGGCAGCATCGACCAACATCACCCGACCATTGATGGTGCGTGCCTTATCCTCAAGATCAATGGTCAACTCCGTAACATCCACCGGTGCTGTGTGGAGAAATTCACCTGAATCCGCCACCGCCAGGGTCAACAGATCATTAACCATCCGTGCCATCCGATCCAATTCCGTGGTGGCCAACTCAATTGACCGTGTGCGCTCCTCCGGTGGCGAACTCTCCAGCAACTCCAATTGACCACGCACGACCGTGATCGGTGTCCGCAGTTCATGACCTGCATCATCCACAAACTGACGCTGATCGTTGTACGCCGTCTCCAAACGATCCAGCATCTCATTGAAGGTACGGGCCAACTGTGCAATCTCATCGTTACCCTCCACCGGAACGCGCCGGGTCAGGTCAGAATTGGAAATCGTTGAAGCGACCTTGCTGACCCGCCTGATGGGGGCGATGATCTGCCCTGCGATCACCCAGGCAATCAAGACGGAAGCCAACACGCCTCCGGCACCTACGAACGACAGGACCCTGACCTGCTGCTTGACGGCTGCTTCACCTGGTTCCGTGAAATAGGCGACGATGAAATGCCCATCCGTGGTACCGGGAGCTGTTTCAAAGGCCACCCGCCCCCAATAGGCCCTCCCCCGAACCGGATCATCAAACACCCCGGAATGGGATGGGGATGCGAGGACTTCATCGACGAGGGGTTCGTTATAGGTCAGCGGTTCCGGGTGTGGCCCACTGAGCTGGGAGAAATCCACCTGGATCAGTTGATCGGAGAAGATACCCACGATGGCTTCATTGTCATCCGGGATCTGCCGGGAGAGATACACCTCAATCAATCGCTGGGGGGAGTGGAAGGGGGCGGCTGTGGTGGGATCCGTACCCTCATCGGCAAAACGGCGGAACTCGCTGATCTCCTGTTCAACAGCTGCGTTGGCCGCAGCGACCACATCAGAGAGCAACACAGAACGCGTGATCACCACGACGCTGGTCAGCGTGGTGACCACGACCGCGGTCATCCAGAAAACAATTCGCCAGCGAAGTGATGCTGGCGAATTGTTGAGGAGCTTGAGTCTGCTCATCCGGGTAGCAGGGTGGGGAAGGGGGAGGAGTCGGGGTGCACTGGCTTAGTCGTCATCCCAATCGTCGTCCCCATCGTTATCGTCGTGGTCGTCCCAGTCATCATCCCAGTCATCATCGTCATCTTCCCAGTACTGATAGTTCAGCGGTACCCGGGGGGCCGGTGCCGGTGCGGGATTGTAGGCGGGTGCCGGCACCTGGTCTGGGATTGGTGCGGTGTCAGCGGACTGTGCTGGGAAAGAAGCCTGGCGCTCAGTATCCGGTTCAGGAGCTTCAGGTGATGTCGTTGACCGGGAAGAGGGCTGATCCCGAGGAAGATCCGGATCACTGCCGGTGTTCAACCGCACGGTGGCTGTTTCCGCATCCACCTCAGGTGCGGAGGTGTTGTTGGCCAGTGCTGATCCACCGATGGCGACGAGCACGAGCAGCACCAGGATGGCGATAAGCGGAGCGAAGCGCGGAAGTGACTTCATGATGGTGTTCTCCCTTGGGTTTCTTGATCTACTTCCATCATTGACTCTGAAGATGAAATGGGGATGAGAGTTTTCATGGTGACTCAGGTGGCTGCCTGGAAGTGGGCACGGATATGATCTTCGCGCCTTCCGGAGACGGCACAGCCGAGCATGAGCAGGCGGATTGCGCGTTCTGCCGCATCGGTCAGGAGTTCGCTTCCATCGCGGACCGCATCCTCCATGGCCATTGGAACAGTCATGATGGATTGGATGGCACCGATACCCACCTCATGCACCTGGGGTGCTCCCTTGCCCAGCGAACCGGCCAACGCCAGGACTGGAACTCCGGTGACACGTGCACGCCGTGCCACCTCGGCGGGTACCTTGCCCCGGGGCGTTTGGAAATCAATGGCCCCCTCGGCGGTGATGATGAGATCAGAAGCACTGATGAGATCATCAAGATTGGTAGGGGTGGGAAGGTCCGAGAGCAGGACATCGAAACGGTCCCGGGCTACTGCACCCAGGGCCATCAAACCTGCGCCGAGCCCCCCGGAGGCACCGGAACCGGGACCACGGTGGAGGTCTGCCGCCGAGGAGAAGGTGTGGTCCAGCAGGGTGGCCCACTGCTCCAGCGCTCTGGATAGCTGCTTGACCTGTTTCTTTGTGGCCCCCTTCTGCGGGCCGAATACAGCGGCGACACCTTTCTTCCCAGTGAGAACATTATGGATATTGCAGGCCAGGGTGAGGGAGACATCAGCCAGCTTCGGGTGGAGCTTTGTGGTGTCAATTTTCACCGCAGCGCTCAAGCCTCTACCACCCGGGGATACCCGGGCACCGGAATCATCCAGGATTTTGGCACCGAGTGCGCTGAGTGCTCCGGCACCACCATCCGAGGTTCCGGAATCACCGCAGCCGATGATGATGTGGTTGATGCCGTGGTCAAGCATGCGGGCGATAAGTTGCCCCACTCCGTAGGTGGTGGTGGCAGTGGGATCACGCTGATCACGTGGCACCAGGCTGAGTCCGGCCGCCTGGGCCATCTCGATGACGCCTACGCCCTCATCGACATATTCCAACCACCGGGCAGTGACTTCCTTTCCGACCGGACCCATCACCTGCTCGGTATGAAGGAGGGTTCCCGAACGGGAACTGAGGATTTCCAGAGTGCCTTCACCACCATCTGGGACAGGGAAGGTATCCACACGTACGCCGGGCAGGACGCGGCGCACACCGGCCGCAATGGAATCGGACACTTCCACGGCAGACAGGGATTCCTTGAAGCCGGAAGGGGCGACAAGAATACGTTCTGGTAGGTAGAAAGTCATGGGAAAGCTCCTTGATGTGGGTTTAGTTGAAGAGGGGAAGGCCGAGGGCCGGCCAGATGTAGAAGGCGAACACAGCGGTCACCGCGATGAACATGGGTGCCATGAGCAGCGACATGCGGGCCAGGTCTGAGGGGTCGAAATTCTGTTTGGCGCCGGTGTCATCCCCGCGGAAGATAGCCAGGGGTTTCGCCGAGGCCGGCAGGGTATGACAGAATCCGGCGGCAGCGGTGGAGATGAACGCTGCGGCCACGGGATTCACCCCCACCGCCGGGGCGAGCGCCACCACGATGGGAATCAGGACGGCTGAGCGGGCAGACCGGGATTGGATGACCAGGTGTGCAGCAGCGGAGACGACTATGATCACCAGCACAAACATGGTGCCATTGAGTCCTTGAAGCAGTGATGAGGTCAGGATCTCCACGGCACCGGATTCCGTCAGTGCCTGGCTGATGGCGATGGTTGCCGCCATGAATAGCAACAGGGACCAGGGGATTTTCCGGACAGCTTCAGCCAGATCCACTGTTCCGATATGTGGTGACGCAGCCAGCAGCGCACCGAGCACGGCCACCATTGCCGGAGGAATGTGGTGGATGGATTCTGTGAACCATAAAATGACCACCCCTCCCAGCACCAGCAGGGAACGGAGTTCCTTCGCACCGAGGGGCTGTTGGTCTCTGCCCTGGTTGAGCGACTTCCCGGTGATCACCAGGCGCTGGGCGCGCTGCTGGTCGTCGGAAAGCGCCAGCAGAATGATCTCAGCCGCAAGGTGGGAGCTGAACAGGGCGAACGGTAACCCCAGCAATAACCAGCGTGCGAAACTGAAGCCCTCCAAACCCTGATCGAGCAGAATCTGCTCAGTGATCAGATGGGCACCAGCGCCGATCAATGATGCCACCGCGGAAAACAGCACCACGCTGGGGAGGGTAATGGCCAGCACCCGCAACAACCATGGGGGTAGCACAGCGGAGAACGCCAGAAATACAGGCAGGATCAATGCAGCACGACCACTCGTGGCGGGAACAACAAAAGCTGTGAGTACCGTGGCAAAGGTGAGGACATGGACGAGGATACGCGGTGAGGATATCCCCACGCTGATCCGCACAGCCACCCGTATGGCCAGGCCGGATCCGGTCACGGCGGAGGAGATGATGAAGGCACCGATCAGCAACCAGATTGTTTCACTTCCCAGTGGGGAGAATAGTGCCTCTGCGCTGATGATTCCCAACAACACCAACACGCTCGCCGCACTGAGTGCTACGAAGGTGTCTGATACTGCGGAAAACACCCACATCCATACCGCAACAGCGAAGACCACCAGGGTCACCCGGGCATCAGTGTCCAGGGCAGCACCTGCTGTGTCCGAGGTCGCCTGCGATGTCATGAACCAGACCATGGGGATGAACAGGGCGCTGACAATGGGCATCAGCTGTCGGATACGGGAGGTTGACCCCGGCGGGGTGGCATAGACACGGTATCTGGGGCCGATGAAGCTGTCAGTGATGGTGCGCATGGTTTCTCCTGTCCTGATGGATGGGCAGATCGATGCCGATGGTGCATCCTGACCGGGGAGCGGATTCCACCCAGGCGACACCACCATGCCGCTGGCTGGCATCGAGCACCGGACGCATTTCAGGAGCGTTGAACGTTGTATTGAGGTGATGTGATGTGAGCTGGGTGTCCGGGGAATGCACCCACAGGGTGACGGTGTGGTGCCGGATACTCACCCCGGCTGCGGTGCCTCGACAGAAATCGGCGGCAGCCCTCAGCGCTGTGCCCAGTGCGGAGACATCCACACGCACGGTGACCCGCGGATCGGATGGGAGGGCCAGCTCCAGGCCGGAAAGTTCCCCGATGCTTTTCCCCACGGTGCTCAGGTTCCCCTCCACCAGCCGGGGGGTTCGACGAGCCTTGGGGAAAAACCACCACAACATTCCCACCACCGTGACACCCGCTACAGCAAGTGACACCACCATCCGGATGAGACGCTGGGTGTGGTGGATGTCCATGCCGGTGAACCGGGCGATGAGCAGGGAAGAATCAGTGGTCTCAATCTCCACCGATGCCCAGTAGACGGGCCCCTCCGTTTTCTCCACCACCCCGGTTGCCTCCGGGTTGTTCGTGGCTGCCACGACAAGGGCATCTCCGGAATCGAGGGGCTGTTCTGCCCAGTCGGACTGGATCAGCTGCTCCGGGGTGATACCCACCAGGGCTTCATCGGTGCTGACGGGGTGCTGTTCAATAAACTCGACCAGGAGCGAATGCGCAGAATCCGCTTCCCGGGAACCCGAGAATTGAACAAAATCCCGCGCGGTGGATTGCACATCCACCCGGGCCTGATGATGAACCCGGGCGATCAACACAGCGTGCAGAACCACAGCGAAAAACACCAACGTCAGCCCTGCAACGAGAACAGCAGGGATCAATCTGATGTCATTGCGCTTGATCATGGGCGAATTCTCTCTCTACATTCAATACATTCAACACCGCCGGTGTGGCGCTGTAAGAACCATGATCACGGCCCATGATGAATCCACGATGAGATGAAAATGAGGATTTCTTCATCTTCGTGATGACACCTCTGAGAGAGCTTCTCCGGGTGGATACGGTGCTCACCGGGTAGTTGCACCCCACGCTTCAGCGGGATGTTACGGGGAAGTACTCACGGCTGCCCAGGGTGGCTGCATCGCGTGGGTTGTCTCCCCACCGGGCTCAGGTTAAGTGGGTTAAATGGGCTTAGCCTTAAAAAATGTGTCCCGGCAGGGGAGGAAAACTGGGGGTTAAGCCCTAAAAAGTGTGTCCGGATTTCGGAAGAACCCCAGGAGAGTGTCTAATGGTTTGTGTGTGAGGGACTCCCCTCACATCAAGGAGATAAACCATAATGACCACCGTGGCTAAACAAGACCCAGCAGATTCCGCACGGATCAAAGCAATCGAGGAAAAGCTCCTAGCCAACCCAGAAATGGCAAAGCTCATCGATGAGCTCGGCACGTCCACCACCGATGCCAATGACCTCGTCCGGGGCCTGTTACAGGCGTCAATTAACCGTGGTTTGAACGCGGAAATGGATGCCCACCTCGGCTACGGGCATAGTGATCGGGATGGGAAAACAGCCGCTGGCCAGGGAAATCACCGCAACGGGTACTACCCCAAACGCGTGGACTCCAACTACGGTCCCATCGATGTTGCTGTCCCCAGGGACCGCAACGGCTCCTTCCTACCGACCATGGTGCCCAAAGGCTCCCGCCGGCTCACCGACGTCGACGATATGATCATCAGCTTGTATGCGGGCGGGATGACCGTGCGAGATATCCAACACCACATGATCACCTCCATGGGTGTTGATATCTCCCATGAAACAATCTCCGCGATCACCGATGCCGTCTTGGATGAGGTCATGATCTGGCAAAACCGCCAACTTGATGACTTCTACCCGGTGATCTTCCTCGATGCGTTACGCATCAAAGTCCGTGACGGGGGCCGGGTGGTCAACAAGTCCGTCTACCTGGCCATCGGGGTGGATATGGACGGGATCAAGCACATCTTAGGGATCTGGTTGGCGAAGGAAGAAGGAGCGTCGTTCTGGGCGAATGTGTGTGCCAACCTCGCCACCCGGGGAGTCCAGGACGTCTTTATTGTCTGCTGTGATGGGCTCAAGGGCCTGCCACAGGCGGTGGAGGCCACCTGGCCTGATTCCATGGTCCAGACCTGTGTCGTGCACCTGATCCGGGCGGCGAACCGGTGGGTGGCCTACGGCGATCGCAAGGCCGTGTCGGCGCAGTTGAGGAAGATTTACACGGCCCCCACCGAGGACACCGCTATCGCGGCGTTGGAGGAATTCGAGGCATCTGAACTGGGAGTGAAGTACCCACAATCGGCGAAGGTGTGGCGTGATGCCTGGGATCGGTTCATCCCATTTTTGCAGTTCCCGCCGATGGCGAGAAAGGTGATTTATACGACGAACTCGATCGAATCGATGAACAATGAGCTGCGGAAAGCCACCCGGAACCGGGTGCAGTTCACCAATGATGAGTCCGCGATTAAAACCTTGTGGTTGATGATCTGCAATATCGAGGACAAGCGGGCGGCGAAACGCGCTAAGCAGGGAAAACGGGTGGCTGCTAGCAGCGGCCGGTTGATCGAGGGCCGCAAGGTCGCCAACTGGAAGCAGGCGATTAATCAGATGGCGGTGGCGTTCCCGGACCGCTTTGAGGCTTACCTTTAATATTTAAATCCAGGAGCCCCACACACAAAAATCTTGACACCCTCAACCCCAGGCCACCGCACCTAAATTGACGGTTAATAGCTCCCCGACAGCTATTCCCACCGCCTTCCCCCACCCCACACCACGAATCTGATAACCCCCCTCGGTTGGATAACTATGGGTGACGACCAACCGACCACGCTGCCCCATATGCAGCAACCTCACCAAGAAAAACGGCACCACCACCAAAGGGACCACCAGGTGGCGATGCACCCACTGCGGACACAGCTTCACCAGAACCACCCAAACCACCCACAAAAACGCTGCGACCTTCGCCTTGTTCATCACCTGGATCACCGGCAAGAAGTCCTTGACCGAACTGGCCCGCGACCACCGCTGCCACCGCAACACACTGGCCAGACGATTCACCTGGTGCTGGTGGATCCAACCACCGACCACCCCAGACGCCCACCGCATCTACGACCAGATCTTCCTCGACGGTACCTACCTCAACGGCGGATGCCTCCTGATCGCCTCCACCACCGACCATGTCATCTCCTGGCACTGGTGCCAGAAAGAAAACAAAGCCGCCTACACCGCCCTGCTAGAACCACTGGCCCCACCGTTGATCGTGGTCATCGACGGCGGACAAGGTGCCTACTCAGCGATTAAAGCCCTGTGGCCGACCACGAAGATCCAACGCTGCCTGGTTCATATCCAGCGCAACGTCCGCCGCAACACCACCAGCAGGCCCAGAACCGATGCCGGCAAGGCCATCTACCGCATCGCATTAAACCTCACCAAGGTCACCACCCCAGAGCAAGCAGCAACCTGGGTCACCCACCTGCACGATTTCAACACCGTCTACCGCAGCTATATGGACGAGAAAACCTACCTGCCGACTACTCAACGCCGCGGTAACAAAGACTGGTCTTTTACCCATGCCCGGGTACGTAAGGCCTACAGCCAGCTGGAATACGCCTACAAACGAGGATTCCTATTCACCTGGCTCCAACCCCCCCACGGCAGTGTTGAACCGAAGAAGCTCGCCTCGACCACTAACGCGCTAGAAGGTGGGTTCAACGCGCCGTTGAAACACCAGGCCCGGTTACATCGTGGCCTGCCGATCCACCGCCAACGCATAGCCCTGGATTGGTGGTTGTACCTCCAGACGCAAGCACCCGACGATCCTGTTCGGATCGCCGGGCACCAGCAGTGGGGTCAACACGCACGTCAGCTTGCAGCCACGGTGCTGGAAACCGAGATCGGGAACATCCACGGACACGATGACGGCCGACCAGCTACCTACGACACCGCGATCGACTCCACGTATTCACACTCTATGGGTATCAGACAGGGATCGGTAGGCCGATAATAAACGATCTGGCCTCGGCGACACGCCGAAGCCAGACACACATTTTGGTGCTTAACCCTGAAAAACAGGCTGGAAGGTAAATAACCTTCCAGCCTGTTGACGGGTTTGGGAAACCCTGTTCAGCATAGGTTTCTCTAGGGAATTCCATCCCTGATTCCCTCGAGTTCCGTGGAAAATTCCATGGGTTCGACGGGGTGTCATTGGCGGCTTCGTCACCACAGCTGCGGTACTAGTTGACACTTTTCCTAGAGACAGTCAGCCGGACGGGATTTCCTCTATACCTATACCGATCTGGCGTGTCGAGATGTCCCAACGGGACATGAACAACCCGTTTCCGAACGAACATAGCCTGCAAGGGTTGGTTAGGGTCCCCATGTGCTTTGGCTCTATTTTGTCGTTGACATAAATCAAAGCATCCGAGCCTTGGGGGAGATAGTTGACCAACTATGATTTCATTTGCGGTGTGCTTACCGACCGCTGGATGCTCTCAAAGCCACCAAGTGGTTCCAGTGTTTCGTAATTCAAAAACCCTAAACACGCGGAAAATTAGAGTTAAATCCTACCTATGAGGATATAAACACATTTAGTAGTTCATCTACAATTTATCCACTAGTTTATATCCGTCCCCAGGTAATCTGTATTTCACCGGAGCTAGAGGAGCTTTAAAATCGCTTATCGCAAATCAAAGAAGAAAAATAAAGAGAAGGCCCGTCGCCAGCGGCTAGAAAAAGACTCGCTGACCCTTGCTTTGTTTGAGGGAATCGAATTCTTTGACAAAGTCTTTCAAGGATTTGATGGACAACCTGAGGACCATGTAGCTCTGCGACAACATCTAGACACCAAGCTTGATCACGCATGGGCCGACCTGAGTGCTGCAATGTCCCATTACAGTCCTGTTCAAATTGTCGGCGGCCTAAGACTTCGCTACAGCATGCCACTGTATACCGGGGGCCCCAATCCTAATATCAGTGATGGATTGTTTTTGATCGACCTGGGGGCATCGCTCCTTTTGTTGTCCCCAGCATCTTTGAGCTGCGTTGAAAGGCAGCCGGTAGATAAGAGCTCTGAAGGCGATAGTGAACCACAGCATCTAATTGACGAGGTGGTCATTCCCTTGCTTCGAGATATCGGGCGCCTTCTGTCAATGCTCATCCTACTTGGTGGCGACGCACAACATTCTAAGGCTTCTATTGCTTCTCGCACTGAGCTGTCTCATTTGTGGATAAGTGAAGCAAGCTATACGCAAATATTAGCCGATACGTATAGCGTCATTTTTGCAGATGATTCGATGGAAAACCTGATGCGAGAAACATTCGGTTGGACCTGACCCCCGGATGGTAGACACCCTGATGCCAGCATGATGCTGGGAAAGGTAATCTGCCACCATGCCAAGCAAGACCTACACAGAGGAGTTCAAGCGCGACGCTGTCGCCTTGTATGAGAACTCCCCAGGGGCTTCGATTCAGACCATTGCCGCTGACCTCGGGATCAACCGGGCTACCCTTCATAACTGGTTAAAGAAGTACGGGACAGGTGCGCGCACCAAAACCGGCACCGCGGAGGGGCCCGACCCCCGGATGGTGGACACGGAGGATTTAATCAGGAAGCAGATTTCAGGATAGCAGGACCGCGCTCTTCAAACACCGCAGGCGCGAGATATTTACACCAGGAATGTCTGCGTACCGTGTTGTAACGAGTACACCAGCGGAAAACATCCCGTCGGCAGATCAACTGGTTTATGAATGTCTTGGAATCCTGAAGAACTTCCCGCTTCATCGCGGCATTGAAGGACTCGGCCAAAGCATTATCCGCACTGGTTCCAATTGATCCCATCGACTGCCTGATCCCCAGGTCTTTACAGGCGCCCTGGAATGCATGAGAGGTATACACGCTCCCGTGATCCGAATGAAAGATCGCCCCCTTCAAGTCTCCACGCTGGCCCTTAGCCATGGTCAGTGCATCCTGGACCAAGCTGGTGCGCATATGATCTGCGATGGAAAAGCCCACCAACCTGCGGGAATAACAATCAATGACCGTAGCCAGGTACATATTCGACCCGTCCGCGATCGGCAGGTAGGTAATGTCCCCGACATAGAGCTGGTTAGGCTTGTCGGCGGTGAATTTCCGACCGACAAGGTCAGGGAACACTGGTTTCTTCTGATCTGACACGGTGGTGGTGACCTTGCGCTTCTTGGTGTAGCCAAACAGTTTGAGTTCACGCATGACCCGCGCAACTCGCTTGTGGTTCACGGGGGTTTGATCGGCCTGGTCCTTGAGTTCGGCCGTGATCCGTTTGGCCCCATAACAACCCTTTTCGGCGGTGAAGACCGTCTTGACCCGGGCACCGAGGAGGGCGTCAGAGATAAGTCGTTTTCTCCGGGCTGAGCTGCTGTTTTTCCATTTGTAATAGGAGGACCTGTTGAGTTTCAGCACCTCGCATAACCGCTTAACCGAATGGTTTTTCTGGGCGTCATCAACGAACCGGAAGCGGATCACCAGTTCGTCTCTTCCGCGAAATATTTAGCGGCCTTCCGCAGGATATCGCGCTCTTCTCTCAGTCGGCTAACTTCCCGTTCCAGCTGGCGGATCCGCTCAGCCTCAGTCACCGAGGCTGGTGAAGGCGTTTCGCTGGGAGTTGCGGTGCCGTATTTTTTTACCCAGTTCGCTAACGTGGCGCGATTGATCCCAAGGTCAGTGGCGATGGTCTGAATCGAAGCCCCCGGGGAGTTCTCATACAAGGCGACGGCGTCGCGCTTGAACTCCTCTGTGTAGGTCTTGCTTGGCATGGTGGCAGATTACCTTTCTGTCCCAGAATGTTGGGATGTTAGGTGTCTACCAAACGGGGGTCAGGTCCGAGTCGCCCTCGTCGATGTCGGTGACCGAGGCTGAGCGGATCCGCCAACTAGAACGGGAAGTCAGCCGACTGCGCGAAGAGCGTGACATCCTGCGGAAAGCAGCCAAATATTTCGCGGAAGAGACGAACTGGTGATCCGCTTCCAGTTCGTTGACGACGCCCAGAAGAACCATTCGGTTAAGCGGATATGTGAAGTCCTGAAACTCAACAGGTCCTCCTATTACAAATGGAAAAACAGCAGCTCAGCCCGGAGAAAACGACTCATATCCGACGCCATCCTCGGTGCACGGGTCACGACTGTCTTCACCGCCGAAAATGGTTGCTACGGGGCCAAACGGATCACGGCCGAACTCAAAGATCAGATAGATCATGACCCCGTGAATCACAAGCGGGTCGCCCGGATCATGCGCTCGTTGAAACTGTGTGGATACACCAAGAAACGCAAGGTCACCACCACCGTGTCCGATCAGAAGAAACCAGTGTTTCCTGACCTTGTCGGTCGGAAATTCACCGCCGACAAGCCGAACCAGCTCTACGTCGGGGACATTACCTACCTACCGATCGCGGATGGGTCGAATATGTACCTGGCCACGGTTATTGATTGTTATTCCCGCAGGTTGGTGGGTTTTTCTATCGCAGATCACATGCGCACGAGCTTGGTCCAGGATGCGCTGCTGATGGCCAAGGGCCAGCGCGGAAACCTCAAGGGTGCGATTTTTCACTCGGACCACGGCAGTGTTTATACGTCGAACGCATTCCAGGACGCCTGTAAAGACCTCGGGATTAAGCAGTCGATGGGATCAATCGGGACCAGTGCTGACAACGCCCTCGCGGAGTCCTTCAACGCAGCACTGAAGCGGGAAGTCCTCCAGGATTCCAAGACATTCATGAACCAGTTGCTCTGTCGCCGGGACGTCTTCCGCTGGTGTACCCGCTATAACACGGTGCGCCGGCATTCCTGGTGCAGATATCTCGCCCCTGCGGTGTTTGAGGAGCGTGGTCCTGCTATCCTGAAATCTGCTTCCTGATTAAATCCTTCGTGATGCTCCTATGGTGTGTCAAGCAGTTTTAAGGAATTCTTCGTAGGTTAACTTCAACTCCGATAGTCGACGCTTGCCGGTTTCAATATCGCTAATTCTTGCTGGAGCGCATCCAAGTTTCTTGGCGACTTGGGTTTGTGAAAGCCCTTTTTTCGAGCGCAGAGCTCTGAATTCATCGCTACGCAACCCACTGGATTGTCTCACAGGTCGCCCCAGACACAGCACTTGATAGATCTCTCGGACGATGGCGCGTTTTAAGCACCGCATGATTTCTTTCTTCGACAACCCTTCTTTGATTCGACGTTGAACATAGTCCCTGGTGCGTTCATCGTGACGCATCCTGACCAGGACTATGCGGTGCAGTGCTGCGTTGGCTTGGCGATCACCCCCTCTATTTAACCGGTGTCGGTTCGTCCGCCCTGAGCTCGCCGGGATAGGTGCAACGCCCCACAGATGAGCCAACGCAGCCTGTGATCGGATCCGTTGTGGATTCTCACCGAGGCTCACCAGCAATTCTGCGGCAGTAACAGCCCTGCAGCCGAAAATTTGTGTCATCGCGGGATTGATGACCTCGACCAGATCGGTGATCTTGTTATCGAGTTCATCGCATTGCGCCCGCAGCATGTTGTAGGTGGTAGCCAAGCTCTTCAAACTGGTTAAGGTGCCATTGACGGGATCAGTGACATCTGCGGGTGGGCGGCACCGCGACAATGTCATAACCAGGGTGGTGGTCGTCATCGTCGCATAACGCTGCCGAACAGTCACGGGGGCCGTGACCAGCAGAGACTTGATGAGAGTCAATAGTTTTGCCGCCGTGGCGACCAGTTGATGGCGGGTAATCTGGAGCATGCGCAGTGACTCCACTGGCCCGGTGGTGTCTTTCGGGATGCTGAGTGCTTGACCGGTGAGCACCTGCCGGGCGGCGGCGAGTGCATCAACAGGGTCTGATTTGCCATCCCGGCGTCGAAGGGCACGGGTAGGACGCAAAACCTCGAAAACTACATGTCCATGGCCAATAAGATGCCGGGTCAGACCAGCTCCGTAGGAGTTAGTACCTTCTATCCCCGCAGCTACGACGCTGTAAGCTGAGAGGAACTCGGTGACCTGCTGGTATCCGTTGCTGGTGGTGGGAAAGGTATCGGTCGCCAGATGTTTACCAGTCTCGGTCACGATGGCCACGGTGTGGGTATCGGTGTGCGTATCGATGCCGGCTACGGGGCCAGCAAGGTCAATGGTTGGTGTGGGCATGATGTTCACGGGCTTTCTGAAGCGGTGGGACACGGGGGATCCACATATCCGGAGCTTCAGACAGACAAGACGCTGATGGGACTACTACCATGACACCTGCCAGGGTGGTCACGGAAACGGTCACGCTCCTATAAGGTCATGACCGAAACTCCGGATCGCGGTACGGGACCGGAACTACTCCGAAAGACAGATCACGAGCAAGGCACACAGTGTGGCCAGTCCACTTTGGGGTCATTTCGGATGGCTCCGATCCCGTACTCCCATTATCAGCGTCCACTTTCCGGGGGTCGGGCCCGTTTCACCTTTACTGAAGCATTAGACGTGATCCAGGCCGTTCAACTTGAATACCGTGCGCGTATGGAGACCCATTGGGAGGAGATCAGGCAGGCAGGCTTCTCTAATGAGAAAGAGAAAGCACTCTCTGAGGCTGGTATGCGCCGCATGGTTGAATATACGCAGACTATGGCGCTACCGCCGTCTGTGGACGAAGCTACTTTCGACGTGGAGTCCTTGCTCACTCACATTGACTTGGAGGAGGACATAGTCCGGCTTGTTCTCGACGAATGCTCATTCGACTATGGACAGCGCACACCTGCAGACGTAAAGCAGCTCCTCCTAAGCCTGGATCCGCCGATGGTCCTTCGGTGATCGGTTGATCTCAGCTGAGGGAACCACCAAGATTTTCGGGCAGGAGTGATCCCCAGATCACGTCGTCGTCTGGTTGTTCCACGAATTGGTAGGTCAGCTCGGGCCGAAGGACTTCGGCGCAGGTGGTCAGGCGGGGACAGCCACCGGAGGCGAGTGACCGTGGGTGAACAGCTTCCGCCACTGGGCTTCCCATTTCCAGCCCTCCGGCAGGTGCAGCACCAATCGCCGGGACCGACGCGCCACCCGGGCCGCCACGATGACGATCCGACGCCGGATCGTCGCAGTCGTGGCCCTGGCCAGGCTGGTACCAGCAATGACCCCGGCCGCGCGGGTGAGGTTGAAGGCCATGACCGCGCATACCAACCACGCCGCATTCGCGGTGAATTTCCCTGATGGCATATGCGCCAGGGCGCTATTCTTCAGATCGGCGTTGACCTGCTCAATGATCGCGTGCTGCCGGTGGGTTTTATCCGCGGCCACGGTATCGAGGATGTCTGGGTCGGCGGTGGTGAACACCGCGTGGAAACGGTGCAGATCAAACAGGCCGGGCTGATCCACGTCCTTCTTGTTCAACTCCGGTATCCGGCGGACCACCAGACGTCCGGGGACCTGATCTGCCTCCGGCTTCGATGCAAAAGCAACGAAGGGGATTTCTGCGACTTCTGCTGAGGAGATCCAGGCCTGGGTGTCCTCGTCGAAGAGTGCGTCGGTGTACTCAATTGTTTCCCAGGAGGTGTCCGGGATCGTGGTGATCGCCTGGCGGATGTTGCGCGTCATCCGCGCGGTGACCGACACATCCGCACCTGCGGTGCGTGCTGCGTGGATGCTGGAACGGCTGTAGAACGCGGAGTCAGCGCGCATCAGGATCTTCTGCCCTGCCATGGCCGGTAGGCGTCGGGTGGTGGTGATGGCATCGGCGATCAACCGGCCGGCACCACGCGGGGAGCCACAGGCCCCGCGGCGCAGGCGTTGGGCCACGATCACCGGGGCGGACTCCCTTGTGGTGACAGTCGCCAGCAGGGCGTTGAGTCCGCGGATACCGGAGTAGCCGAAGCCGGCGCCTTGTTTCTGGTGTCCGTGGACTTCGATGATGGTGTCGTCGACATCGACGAAGACGTACCCGCTGGTGGTAGCCGGGTCGGGTACCAGGGTAGGTGCCTGGTCCGCCAGGTTGATCAGGAACCGGGAGGCGACGGCGTCGAGTTGGCGGACATGCCCGAAGGTGAAGGCCCGGAGGAAGGAACCCAGGGTCGAGGGTGCGTAGATCCGGCTAAACAGTCGGTTCATGCCGCCGTGGCGCAGCAGATCCATGTCGTCAATCGAGTCGGCACCGGCGACCATCCCGGCGATCAGGGAGGTGATCTTCGCCCCGGCATTGGCGCCCTTGTCGCCTGGCACAGTCATCCGGTGCTGCGCCAGGGCTGACAGCCCTGCGGCATCAGCCAGGCGCATGGTCGGGACCAGGCCTGCAGACGACACGAGGGTGGGGTCATCAAAGGAAATGGATATGGCTGCGGGGGTGTGAGATAGTTGCACCTGAGAGATGCCCTCCTGGATGGGGAATACAGACCTTCGACAAGTCGTATTATCCCAGTTCAGAAGGGCGTTTCTCTTTTTCCCACGCCGCTACCCCTAAATCACATCGGTGTATCCAGGCTAAATGGAATAAAACCAGTGGCAGGCTATCCCTTTCATCGCGAAGGGGCGCGCTACTTATTAATTAATGAAGCACTTATGCTGCCTGGGCTGAAAACCAGGATAGAAGGGAAACTTAAGAATCATCCCCTCTATGCGGAGGTCAAGGGCCGCACAATTGAAGACCTTGTAGAGCTATGTTTTGTCCAGTTCTTTGATGATGAAGCAGTTTGTTCGCAAGTGCACTATTTGTCAAAAGATAATCAACGGGGAGAAATTGACCTTTTAATCTGCAATGGTGATATTGCCCTCATAGTTGAGGTAAAAAGCGGTAGTCTTCGAGATTCGGAAAAGAAGAACCATCCAGGTAGCTTCACGCGCAAAATTAATGCCAGTATTACTAAGGCTTCGAAGCAGATTCATCAGGCTGCCGAAGCAATTTTGTCGGACGGCGGCTTCTACTCTCTGAAAAAAGAGTGGCTCGATTTAGCAAGTATTAGAGAAGTGCACACGATTATCGTGACTCTCGACGATCTCTTGGAGCTGGGAACAAACCAACTATCGTTAGAAGAAGTTGACCTACTTCAACATGGTGGCACGCTCCCGTGGATAGTATCTTATAATGACCTGTCCTTACTGCTTGAGATGATTGAAGAACCTGGCGAGCTCATTGCATATCTTCGACGTCGCACTAGTGCCGATATCGTTTCTAGGTATTGGAGCACAGATGAACTCGACCTTTTTCTCGAGTTCCGAGAAACAGGAATGTGGGTGGAGGTGGATCGTAGCGTTGATAATGTTGGTGCCGAGCTTTCTCCGGCTCCTGTAGTAATGGTGCCTTCGCGCACTGCCCTAGTCGATGCATGGTTTTATGGCTACGCGCCTAAGCCAAAAATCAAGAATGTTCCTATGCTTCCATATGTCCAGCAGGCCAGGCAGCAAGGCTTTGAACAATGGGTCGCTTTTGGAGCTGACCTTCTATCTACTGCAGAGGACGTCCAAGAGGATCTTCGGGGGGTCATGGAAAAGTTGGAACAGATGGCCGTACAAGATGGCCGTTCCCACTTTTTCACGTCAGTATTGGTAGGTCAAGCAATCAACCAAGTCACTCTGCTCACTGTCTATACCGGCGGTATCCTCGATAATTCACAGAAAAAGGATGCCGAGATTCGCGAATACCTAGCAATGAAGAAAACGCAGGTAGATGCACAACGGGCATATGGTATGCGCTTCAAGAAAGGTAAACTCATCAGCGTCGCGTATGACGCTGAGACCTACGATCCTGCAGAATTTGATCAGGAAAAATACTCTCGCCTTAAGCCGCCGCCCTCTGACTTTCACCAGTGAGGTACTGTACTTGCTCCCCGAAGTTACATGTGCTGTTGTAAAGTCGGGGCGTTGCACTGTGCTTCGTGCTGATAGAACTGTCAGCACAAAGCACGTAAAGGCCAGAAGTGTGAGCATGAATATGGATAGCTTAGGAGGGGGGTGTCCCCCATGGTCTTTGGTACTCTTAAACGATCCGAGGTGCGTGTATCTTCGGCGAGATTCTTTAGGTGGATTTGCCCTGGTTTGATCTTTGCTTTTCTATGCAGTATATGACGAACTCCCCGTATCGTTGGAGAACCTCTTGCCTAGCGATGGTTAGATCTGGTTTGGTTTCGTGCTTGAACGGGATGGCAGCGTCGATCGCACAGATGAGCGCAGCTCCTGCACGTGAGGAGAAATCATAGATATCTACATAGTTATGTAGGGTCTGATGGTCAGCGCTGGTCATGACCCCTACCTGACTAACCATATTGTGATGGACGAATCTATTGAGAACCTTATAGAGGTTTCCAGCCTCGATGCTTTCGAGGTGAGTCTCCACCAACATGTTGTACTGTGACGTCAATCTGTCTGAGCTCTGCACGCCGACGCTTCCCATCCTTTCTTTCAACTCCTCTAATGCTAGCGCCATTGGTTGTAGCGGATGGCTTGACGAACGCGCGCCTGCATTAAGTAATCCAAGGTGAAAGGTATTAACTGCGCGACCAGTACGTCTGACATGGTCATCAACTTCACATAGAAAGACCACTACGGCAGAGTTCTCTAACACTGTTCTCGCCAGGGTGGCTGGAACCAGTGGGCCCTGTTCTCCACGTAGTAAGACTTGCCCAATGGCGTAGACAGCACTACCAGCCGCTTGGAGGTGACTAGCTACAGCTTCGTCGGCCATTAATGCGATGTTGCTGTTGATCTCATGGTCTAAGAGTGGCTTGAAGATCTCGTTGACTCGATCTTGTGCTTCGAGAGACAAAGACGGGGGAGACTTCGCCAACTCATTGGTTTCTAAGGCGAAGTCGATAAGGGCTCGCCCCAGCTTGTCCTGAGGGAAAAGGTCAAAAAAATCTGGCACGACTCTTTCCTTGAGTACTTATAGGTGTGAATGCCACGGGATCGCGCGGTTGGGGCCAAGAATAGGGCCTCGTGGGGCCAATGGCCGCAACAATAGGGCTCCTCGTACGGTCGTCGAAGGGTTGGTCGGGATCCACCGGAGGAAGGAAAGACCATCGATGCTCAACCCCGATGCCGAACGGTGCCCGGTGGACCTAAGTGTGACTCTAGGCGGCGGTCCCTCCAGTTCTATCCGATTGTCGGGCTGATCGCCCGAGAGGGGTCCTGAGTTCTCACTGAACCTACTCTCTTTGCGTGCTGGCATAGTGCGAAGATGCTTTTCCTATGTCACGGCGTGGTTTTAGGAAGGGCCCACGCCCTGATGCTGTACCAATCCTTCACGGACCTCTCCGGGCGATGGCCACAGGATGATGTCAAGGGCTAGGTTCTGTTGCGAAATTCGTGGGGATAGTCTCAAGGTAACGGGAATAGGGCGGTCTCCGGTGTGGGCAGAGGAGAGTGCGACCACACCACGCCAGGCACCGGAGGCCTTGATTCCCACCCTTGACAGGCTCTTCGCGTTTTAGACTGCGTTGATCTGGCCCTGCAGCTGCCCGGAGTGGATCAGGCACCGCAATATGTAGTGGTTTAGGTTCCTGAACCCCAGGGCGATCCCACGCCGGTGCTCGAGCCTGCCGTTGACGGCCTCGACAGACCCAGTGGACGCACGGATATCGAAGTAAGTGAGCACGTCCTCCGGCGGCGCCACAAGGTGCGCCCCAGCTGGACAAGCTCCTTCAATCCAGGGGGTAAGCCCTTACGCCGGCTGTTGATCACCCTGCTCATTAACTTCTTGCCCTCGCACTTCTTCGGATGCCCGTACGCCGCAATCCGGTCCTGGTAGAACAGCCACGTCACCTCCAGAGCCACGAAGTCATCATCGGTGGCCCATAACATGTCTAGAGGCTGTTTCTGCCACTGCGTGAGATAATTCGTCCTGGTCAACAACGTACGGCGGTGCTTGTACAGCGGGTCGTCCTTCCGTCCGCGGCGTCCGGTGGTCTCACGCTGCAGTCGCTGCCGACACCAGGTCGAGCTTGTCAGCTGCCAGATGCACGACATGGAACGGATCCATGACCTCGGTCGCGTCAGGGAGGACCTGGTCCACAGCACTGGCGTAACCGGTGAAGCCGTCCATCGTTACGACCTGTACCTTCTCTCGGAAGCTGGGATCGCGTTCCTGCAGCCCCGTACGCAGCACCTGCGCGCTTTGTCCGGGACGGATGTCCAGCAGGCGGGCCGGACCACGCCCATCCATCAGCGAGGTGAGGTCTACCAGGATGGTCACCAGGTTCGGGGGCTTGGTCGGGCGGCGGGTGTGTTTCCACACCTGTCCGTCGACGCCAAGGATGCGTATGCCGTCCAGGTGGTGCGGGTCGTCGTAGACGAGCCGGCGACAGGCATCGAATGCCACCTGGTTGACCAGCGCCCAGCCGACACCGAGTGCTTTGGCAGTGGCAGATACACTCATCCGGTCGATGGCCAGGCGCTGGAGAATCCAGCGGGTGACCCGGTGGGTGAGCTTGGCACTGTCATCCGTACAGGTCAGAGATGCCTGGAAGATCTTCCTCGGACAGGACGGGTCCGCACACAGGAAGCGGGGGACGCGGACATGCAGGCGGGTAGGGAACCCCACGACCGGAAGGTCGACGAGCCGACGCAGGGTGTGAGCCCGCAGCTTCCCGGGGTGTCCGCAGTCGGGGCAGGTGTGGTTCACGGCCACGGGTGCGGCGTCGATGATGGTGATGGTGCCGGTGACGATGATGGTGCCGGTGACGATGATGGTGCCGGCATCAGCGGCACCGGTGATGGTCAGTCCCATTTCTACGGTGCAGCAGATGGTGTCGGCTACGAGGTTGCCCGTAGGCTGCACAGTAGGGTCCTGGTTCGGTCACATGATGGTGTGGTAACTCGCATCTTGTGACCTGTCAGGACTCCTATATGTTGTGCCACCCCGAGCCCCACCTGGTGGTCAGCTACGCACTCGCGAAACGCGAACAGCCCCTAATTCGCTGCGAATTGCCACCCGGCGGGGGTTGGAATATATTAATATCATTAATGAGCACCCTTTCTATTGTTAGTGATTCGGATAAGTTAGAAATTCCTGTTAAGTGCAGGGGCTTTGATCGGCGTGCGGCCCTGTCTGTTCTGCAGCTACCAGCGGCGGGCGTCGTGGGTGACGCACAGTCTAAGGGCGAGGGAACCGACACTGTTCTGTCGACCCTCACGGTTAAGGTTGCAGGAGGTAGCTCCGCCTGGACCGACTTAGTTCCCGGGACCGGGGCTGTCGAGTACCAGAGAGGACGAGCTGCCAGATGCCTCGCTTGACGTTGCCGCAGCTAGAGCGGCATCTGTTCGCCGCTGCGGACGTACTCCGCGGTTCCATGGAGGCCTCCGCCTACAAGGAGTACATCTTCGGGATGCTGTTCCTGAAGTACGCCTCGGACCAGTTCGAGGCGGAACAGCAGCAGGTCATCGCCGAGCAGCGCTCCCGCGGGCGCTCCCAGGCGGAGGCGGAGCAGCGGGCTGAGTCCCCGTCGTTCTATCGGGCGTTCTACGTCCCTCAGCGGGCACGCTGGGATCAGATTCGGGATCATCTTCACAAGTCGGTCGGTAGCGGCCTGAACAAGGCCCTGGAGGAGCTGGAGCACAGTAACCGTTCGCTGGACGGCGTCCTGCAGCACATCGACTTCAACCGCAAGATCGGCCAGTCGTCGATGTCGGACAAGAAGCTGCGTGAGCTGATCATGCACTTCAACAAGGTGCCGCTGCGACAGCAGGACTTTGAGTTCCCCGACCTCCTTGGCGCAGCGTACGAGTACCTGATTCGTGACTTCGCTGACTCAGCCGGCAAGAAGGGTGGAGAGTTCTACACCCCGCGCGACGTCGTCCGGCTCATGGTGCAGATCGCCGACCCACGTCCCGGCATGAGCGTCTACGACCCATGCACGGGATCTGGCGGCATGCTCATCCTCTCCAAGGAGTACGTCGAGGAGTCTGGCGGCGACGGGCGCAACCTGGCGCTCGCCGGCCAGGAGAAGGACGGCAGCGTCTGGGCCATCTCCAAGATGAATATGCTGCTGCACGGCATTCCCGACGCTGACCTCCGGAACAATGACGACGGCACGCTGGAAGACCCGGCGCACATTGCGGGCGGCGAACTTCAGCGCTTCGACCGGGTGATCACGAACCCGCCGTTCTCCATGAACTACTCAGCCGACGCCATCCCATTCTCTGAGCGTTTCCGCTACGGCTACACGCCCGAGAAGGGCAAGAAGGCTGACCTGATGTTCGTCCAGCACATGCTGGCGGTCACCAGGCCCGGCGGCCTCGTGACGACGGTCATGCCGCACGGGGTGCTGTTCCGTGGTGGGGACGAGGGCAAGATCCGCACCGGCTTCCTGAACGACGACCTCCTTGAGGCCGTGATCGGTCTCGGCCCCCAGCTCTTCTACGGGACGGGCATCCCGGCCTGCATCCTCGTGCTGCGGCCGCTCGGTTCGAAGCCACAACACCGCGAAGACAAGGTGCTGTTCATTAACGCGGACCGGGACTACCGGGAAGGCCGGGCGCAGAACTACCTGGAGCCTGAGCACATCGAGAAGATCGTTTCGGCTTACCGGGCCTTCGAGGATGTTCCCGGCTTCGCGCGTGTCGTCTCCCGCGGTGAGCTGGCAGAGAACGAAGACAACCTCAACATCCGCCGCTACGTCGAAACCACGCCACCTCCCGAGCCGCAGGACGTGCGGGCGCATCTGCACGGCGGCATCCCGAAGAGCGAGGTCAGCGCTAAGGCGGGTCTCTTCGCCGCCCATGGTCTGATGCCAGAGCACCTCTTGGTAGCGAAGAGTGACGATTACCTACAGTTTGCCGACGTCGTGACTGAGCGGCGCGATCTGCGTCGCCTGATCGAGTCTGATGCCGGCGTGGTCGCCACGGAGAGCGCCGTCCTCGACGCCATCGGGGGTTGGTGGGACGTGCAGGAAGCACGCTTCGACAAGGTGGAGTCGCCTGGTGACCTCGTCGATTTGCGCAAGGACCTGATCGAGACGTTCCGAGACGCGCTGGCCTCCACGCCGCTACTGGACCCGTTCGCGATCCGTGGCATCGTCGCGTCCTGGTGGGGCGAGAGCCTGCCTGATCTCAAAGCGCTCGCGACGCACGGTTATCGCGGCCTCATCGAGGCCTGGGTCGCCACGGTGCTCGACGCCCTGGCCGAGGTGAAGGCCAAGGTCAACCCGCTCGACCACAAGGTGGCGCGGGCACTGCTGCCCGAGTACCTCGATCGGCTGGCCGCCCTCGAAGCTGAGGTTGCAGAGCTGGACAGCACGATTAAGGCGGCTACTGCCTCGGATGACGAGGAGGACGCCGAGCCAAGCGAGGATGCCCTCTCCCCGGCCGAAGTCAAGAAGCTAAAGAGCAAACTGACGGCCACCAAGAAGCAGCTCAAGTCGGAGAAGGGTACCTTCGCCGAACGCCTCGAGGCCGCCGGTGCCGCTCTCGATGACGCCATCGCCCGCCGGATTGTGCTCGACGCCATGGAGCGGGATCTGGTAGCGGAAGCCCAAGACCGTATTACTCGGCATCGTCGGATGGTGATCGCGGCGTTTGAGACCTGGTGGGACAAGTACCGGACGCCGCTTGCGACCCTCGAAGCCGAGCGTGACGCAGCCGCCATGACCCTCGCCGGGTTCCTAAAGGAGCTTGGGTATGAATAACACTGCAGTGCCTGACGGGTGGACCCAAGTCCATGTGCGAGACCTAATCACTAAGAAGTTCACTGGACCGAGTCCGACGTGTGACGAGCGCCCAATTGCTAGTGATGATGAGTGGGGGCTACTCAAGACCACCGCGGTAACGTGGGACGGCTGGAGAGAGGAAGCCCACAAAGTGCCACCAGCAAGTTACTGGGGAAACGAATCTATCGAGGTTCGCGCAGGGGACGTTCTCATCACGAAGGCTGGACCTCGTCATCGCGTTGGTGTAGTGGTTCATGTGCGGTCTACGCGGCCTCATCTCATGGTGTCTGGGAAGATGGTCGGCCTTCGGCCAAGGACGTCAGTCGTGCTACCGCAAATACTGGCGGGTCTTCTCTCGACCAAAGTCGTCCAGGAATACCTGAATGCCCGGACGACAGGTATGGCGGAATCTCAGACAAACTTTGCAGATGAAGCATTGCTGTCTGCTGAACTGGTACTCCCTACGATGCCGGAGCAGCTGAGGATAGCGCGCATACTGGATGCGATCGATGAACAGATTGCTGCTTCTAGGCGCATCCTTTCGAAACTGAGACTGGAAGCGGAAGGAGTACTCGATCGGCTGGTGCAAGAGCTTTCGCCAGCCGACTTCGTCCCGCTTGCGGATCTCTGTACTGCGGACATTTGCTATGGCATTGTCCAGTCTGGAGTATTTGTTCCAGGCGGAGTGCCGGTACTCGCTATTCGTGATCTCGATGGCGATTTCGAGACGGGTGTTCATCTGACATCAAGGTCGATTGATGCGCAGTATCGGCGAAGCCGGGTTGCTCCGGGAGACGTCCTGCTCTCGATCAAGGGGACGATCGGTAAGGTGGGTATCGTACCGGATACCTACAACGGCAATATCAGTCGAGAGATAGCGCGAATCCGGTTCTCCGCTCGAACGGATCCGGCGTTTGCACGCTATTATTTGTTGAGTCGAGAGGCGCAGAGGCGGCTCGACCTCGCGGTGGTCGGCACTACTAGAGCAGAGGTATCGATCCACGTTCTCAAGAAGTTCGCGTTTCCATCGCCCGCTATTCAATACCAGCGGAACGTTGCTCGGGTGATGACAGCGCTTCAGGAGAGGCAAGAATCAGAACGCATTGCGTTGACTAAGCTCCAAGCCATGCGGCGTGGCCTCTTCGAGGACCTCCTCTCTGGACGTGTCCGCGTCCCTGCTGAGGTCGCCTCATGAGCCAGGGCCCCGAGTACACCGAGGTCGAGAAGCCACTGCTTGACCAGTTGGAGGGTCTCGGTTGGCAGGTCATCGAGGGGTCGAAGTCCGACCCGTCAGTCACCGAGCGCGACTTATTCCGCGGCTCGATCCTCGAAGACCGGCTCCGCGCCGTGCTGCTCAAGATCAACCCGGGACCAGACGGCTTGCCGTGGCTCGACGATACGCGCCTGGCCGAGGTGGTCTCGTCGCTCACGCGCTCCGAGGTAGGCAAGCTCATCGAGCTCAACGAGCGAATGACCGAGCGTCTCCTTGAGGGCGTGTCCGTGGCCGGTCTACCGGACTGGGATCAGGGACGCTCCCAGCGCGTCCACTTCATCGACTTCGGCGACCTGACGAACAACGACTTCCTGGCGATCAGCCAGTTCCGGGTGGATGAGCCCGGCGGCCAGGCCAAGAAGTTCGTCGCTCCCGACATCGTGCTGTTCGTCAACGGTATCCCGCTGGTGGTCATTGAGTGCAAGAGCCCGTACATCACCGACCCCATGACGGAGGGGATCACCCAGCTACGTCGTTACGCCAACCAGCGTCACCTCGGCCTCCCCGAGGGCAACGAGCAGTTGTTCTGGACCAATCAGTTCGTGGTCTCGACCTACGGCGACAAGGCTCGTGTCGCGACCTTCACCGCGGGACCGGAGCACTTCCTGGAGTGGAAGGACGCCTTCCCGCTCTCTCGTGATGAACTGGCCTCGCGGCTCGGCAAGCCTGCAGCCGAGCTGACCGGACAAGAGCTGCTGGTTGCCGGGATGCTGGCACCGTCTAACCTGCTCGACCTCGTCCGGCACTTCACCCTCTTCACGGAGGTCAACGGCCGGCGAATCAAAATCGTCGCCCGTTACCAGCAGTACCGCGCCGTCGGCCGGGCGCTCACGCGGCTCCGGACCGGCAAGACACGAGCCCAGGACGGCGAGAGCGACCGCCGTGGCGGTCTGATCTGGCACACCCAGGGATCGGGTAAGTCTCTGACTATGGTGTTCCTGGTGCGGGCACTGCGCTCTGATCCGGTGCTGCGCGCCTTCAAGGTCGTGGTCATCACTGACCGGACCGACCTCGAAAAGCAGCTCTCTGAGACCGCCAAGCTGTCTGGTGAGGGCGTCGTCCGGGCCCGGCATACGGCTCAGCTGCGGACCATCCTGGCGGAGAAGGGCCCTGCACTGGTCTTCGCCATGATTCAGAAGTACCGGGATACGGACGGGGCCGGCGCCAGTGAGAGCCGCATGGCCGCGGACAAGAAGAACGATGCGCCCGAGGTTCTCAATACCGACGAGACCGTCGTGATCCTCGTCGACGAGGCGCACCGCTCCCAGACCTCCACGCTGCACGCCAACCTCATGGCGGCCCTGCCAAACGCGGCCAAGATCGGCTTCACCGGCACCCCGATCATGCGGGAAGGGAAGAAGCGCACCGACGCCATCTTCGGGTCATTCATCGACAAGTACACGATCCGCCAGGCCGAGCACGACGGCGCCGTCGTCCCCATCTTCTACGAAGGACGCACCGCTAAGGGAGCGGTGGCTGGCGGTAGCGACTTGGACGAGCTGTTCGAGGACATGTTCGCCGAGCACACCGACGAGGAGATCGAGAAACTCAAGGCGCGCTACGCCACGACCGGCGCCGTCTTGGAAGCCCCGAAACTCATCGCGGCCAAGGCGAAGTCGATTCTCTGGCACTACGTATCGACGGTACTGCCAGGTGGCTTCAAGGCACAGCTCTCAGCTACCAGCCGCCTGGCCACGGTTCGGTACCGCGAGGCGCTCCTCGCCGCGCGGGACGACCTCGTCGCTCAGATCGAGCGCCTGCCGCAGCGCCTCGTGCGCGGGGCGGAGGATGGCGGCCTGGACATCGACGGGCTCGACCGGCCCAAGCAGGTCCTGGTCCGCGCCCTGCCGCACCTTGAGCTCATCCGGATGCTGGACTTCGTTCCGGTCATCTCGGGCAGCAACAACGATGACCCGACCTGGCTGCAGTGGACCGACAAAGCCCGCCAGGAGGCGGTAATCGCGGAGTTCAAGAAGCCGCTGGGCCTCCCGGGCGAGCAGACGAGCCCCGTCGCCTTCCTGCTGGTGCGCACCATGCTGCTAACCGGCTTCGATGCACCCGTCGAGCAGGCGCTCTACCTCGATCGCTTTATCCAGGATGCGGAACTGCTCCAAGCCATCGCCCGTGTTAACCGGACTAGCCCTGGCAAGGCCGCCGGCCTGGTCGTCGACTACTTCGGCGTTGGCGCCCACCTCCAGAAGGCGCTGCAGGCCTATGCACCTGAGGACGCCGAGGATGCGATCGGGGCCCTGGCCTCGATCGCGGATGAGGTGCCCAAGCTGCGCGATCGGCACGCCCGGGTGGTGGCGCTCTTCGCCCAGGCTGGCATTGAGACGTTCGACCTAGACGAGGACATCGAGACCTGCGTCGACGTGCTCTCAGACGACGCCCTCAGGGCCCGCTTCGGGGTGCTGCTGAAGCGATTCCTTACCACGCTCGACACCATCCTGCCCCGGCCGGAGGCGCTGCCCTTTGTGGCCGACGCCAAGCGGCTCGGCCTGATCCAAAAGGTTGCCTGGCGACGCTATCGAGACGACGGCCTCGGAGACTTCAACGCCTCGCTGTACGGCGAGAAGGTGCGCGCTCTGATCGATGAGCACGTCACGGCGCTCGACATTGCGACGAAGATCCCACCCGTCTCGGTCACTGACCCGGACTTCCTCGCGAAGGTTAAGAGTCTCACCTCCGACAAGGCGAAGGCCTCGGAGATGGAGCACGCCCTGCGGTTCCACATCCGGAAGAACTTCGACGAAGATCCCGCTCGCTACACCAAACTCTCCGAGCGCCTCGACGAGATCCTGAAGACACTTACTGGCAAGTGGGACCAGCTCAGCCTCGCGCTCAAGGTATTACTCGGCGATATCACCGACGAGTCGAGCTCGTCGCGCGTGCACGAGGACCCGCTCGTTGCGCGCTTCTATGGCCTTCTGGAGAGTGAGTACGCTACCAGCGCCACTCTGCCAGACGAGGTGCGAGCGGACATCATGCATCTGGCCGAAGACATCGTCGTCGAGGTGCTGCGGCACGCCGGCATCGTCCGGTTCTGGCAGAACCCGCACGCCCAGGACGAGCTGCGTAAGGGCATCGTCCATCAGCTAGATGACCGCGACCTGTTTCCCTTCTCCGAACAGGCAGCCATAGCTGACCGCCTCATGGAGCTGGCGCGCTCAAACCAGTCTTTGATCAGGGAGCAACTCCGTGCACGGGGGCGCTCATGACCGCCGTCCTGCAACTTGACGATCTGCGCGTACCGGTCGAGATCGGTGGCAGCAGCCGTAAGGCTCGGCTCACCATTGAAGCCGACGGATCGCTGCGCTTGAGGGCCGCCGAGGACGTGGCGACCGAGGAACTGCAGCAATTCCTGGCATCAAGACGCGAGTGGGTCTACCGCAAGCTAGCGGAGAAGGAAGCCCTGCAGCACGAGCCCATCACCAAGGAGCTCGTCGACGGCGAGGGCTTTCTGTACTTGGGTCGCAACCATCGACTGAAGATCGACGACATGGACGGCGCTGTCCGCCTGGAGCGCGGCCGACTCGTCCTACCTCGGCATCTAGTCGCAACAGGGGAAGCGAGTCTGATCGCCTGGTACCAGCGCTGCGGCGAGGCATGGTTGCGACCTCGCTCCGGGGCATGGGCCGAGCGACTACGAGTCGCTGCGGGACCTATCGAGGTGGCAGACCTCGGCCACAAGTGGGGAAGCGCCACAGCGGGACGGCGCGTGCGCATCCACTGGGCGACGCTCCAGCTGTCACCATCCCTCGTTGACTACGTGTTGGCGCACGAGCTCGCGCACCTGAGCGAACCTCACCACGGCCCCGCGTTCTGGCAGCTGCTCGCCCGCGTCATGCCTGACTACGAAGAACGCAAGCAGGAGTTGGCGAGGCGCGGTGGTCGCCTCTGGTTTGGGGGAACATCGTGACGGAGCCGACCCTCGCACTCTGGTCGGACGATCCGGCGCGGGTCGATCTGTTGTCCTTCGACGCCGTGGTGAAAACGGTTGCTGTCAAGCCCCGAGTTTTGTAGAGGGTCATTTACTTGTTGATCAGGCCGCGTGGACCTGAAGGGTGTTCCATTCCTGATGGACCTCCCTCGGTGGGCGATAACCCAACGAGGAGTGCAGCCGGCGGTTGTTGTACCACCTGATCCACTTCGAGGACTCCACGAGAACATCCGTTAATGCCGGCCATATCCTCCGGTCGATCAGCTCGGCCTTGAACACCGAATTCAATGCCTCGGCCATCGCATTATCGTAGGAGTCACCCTGGGAACCGACCGACGCCACGACCTTCGCCTCCGCCAGAGCTTCACCGTAGACAACCGATCGATACTGCACTCCTCTGTCACTGTGATGGATGAGGCCGGAAACGGTCTCACCAGCGCGAAGACGAGCAGACAACGCCATGTCCAACGCATCCCTGGCAAGGGAGGCCCGCATGTGATTGGTGATCTGCCAGCCGACGATCTCGCGCGAGTAGGCGTCCATCACGAACGCGGCATAGACCCACCCATGGGTGGTTGGAATATAGGTGATGTCGGCTACCCACAACGTGTTCGGGGTGTCCACATCGAAGTCACGGTCGACCAGGTCAACCGGACAATCAGCAGGATCAACGCTGCGTGTGGCAGGTTTCTTCCTCCGGCGCCGGATCCCGCGGATTCCTTCCACCGCCATGAGGTGCTCGATGGTGCAGCAGGCGACGTGGCCGAATTCTCCTTCGCGGTTGATTTCGGCCCAGAGTTTGCGGGCTCCGTAACAGGTGTAGTTGTCGTGGAAGATCCGGCGCAGTGCCCGGCGGATCTGTTTGTCCCGGATAGACCGGGTTGAGGGAGGTCTGGATTTGTGGGCGTAGTAGGTGCTCAGGGCAATCTTCGCGCTGGTGGTGGCCAGGACACGAATAATCGGCTCGACCCCGAACTCCTGCCGGTTGTCGTCAATGAACTTGACGGTTACTTCTGTGGGCGCTCACACTCCGCCGCGAAGAAAGCCGAGGCCTTCTTGAGGATCTCGTTGGCGCGTTTGGCTTCCGCGAGTTCCGCGCGCAGCCTGCGGTTTTCCGCGGCGAGATCCACCGATTCGGCGGGGGTGTCCGCCCCGGAGTTTTTATGGTTGCGGACCCAGACCCGTAGGGTTTCTTTGCTCAGGCCGAGCTCGCCAGCGATCCGGGCAACCGCTCCGTAGGCGGTGTCGGGATCGGCCTGAGCGTGGATGACGAGTTCAACAGCGCGCTGCTTGAGTTCGTCGGTGTACTTGACGGGCATGTAGGGTTTCCTCTTCCAATTTCCTACCCTCCATTAGACCCGGGACGAACCACTTCGGGTTGCCCGAAAAAATCGAGGATGGTCTCAGCAGAAGCTTGCGGATCAGGCAGAGGTGCCAAGGGCAAGTGTCGCTAGGGTTGAAGCTGGAACTGATGTCTCGACCGAAATTTTGGTAAAAATAACGGAAGCCATGGGGCTTCGCCTTGTCATTAAGAACTTGTTTGAACAGGAGAAATCATAATGACTTTCAGAGATAGACGCCCACAGAATTCCAATGAAGAAGCTCCCGGGTACAAGAACCGGATGGACTCGTTTCCCGTTCCGCCAGCCGAGATATACGACCCGCCTCCTGGTGGAGACAGCTTTTTCGGTGCCAGCCCTGAAACTGCAAGAAGCACGGACCACTCGGGTCCAGAGGACTAAGCGATGATCCCGGTTGGGTGGAGCGGGTTCCTGGCCTTTGTTTTGTTTGTGGCTCCTGGAATTGTCTACGACTTGAGGCGGGCACGAACGGCTGTGCCAGAGAAAGAATCGACTTTCCGTGAAATCAGCCGAGTCGCTCTTGTATCCACCCTTTGTTCTACTCCGGCAGTTTTCCTGGTGTTAACCGTTCTTCAGCGAATACAAAGTGCTGGCATTGACCAGGTTCCCACGTTGCAGGAACTGCTAACGCTAGATCTGGTCTTAGTCGAAACAAAGTTACTCGGGACAGTTAGCGTTATCGTGGGTTTCGTGGCGGTTTCGATGCTCATCGCATGGGGCCTGGGCATCCGTAGAAAAAGCTGGTCACGTCCGAATCTATCTTCAACCTCTGGATGGACCAAGGCTCTCCGAGAACAACTTCCCGAGGGCTCCATTCCGGAAGTCACCATCGGAACTCATAGTGGGGGTCTGTGGAAAGGCCGAGTGGTGCACTATACCGCTGATCTCGAGTTGGAAAACCGTGAAATAGTGCTGCGCCCACCTTTCGAGATACAGCTGGGCACAGAAGTCAAACACCCTAACCCTGGATGGAGCAGCATTGTCATCCCAGCGAAGGAGATCTCGTGGATGGCAGTAAGTTACCGACGTATCGAGACAAACACCATCTCTCCTGCTGTTGAGCCAACTGCAAATCTAACTAAGGATTAGATCGCTCGATCAGCACATGGACGGTGTCACTCTGTCCTGTTTCTTCAGCTTCGTTGCTACCTGAAGCTGCGAATATGACTACTAGGCTCACTGCGAGAAGGGCTGTGTAGAAGGGGGCAATTGACCAGGACCACCAAACAGGCCATGGGGGTAAGAACGGCCTTCTTCCCTTTTTTTGAGACGTAGCAGCTTCCTTAGTGGTTGGAAGATTTGTATGCATGGGGTCTAGCGAATACAGAGGAACCTGATTGCCAGGCCGAATAACCTCTGCGTAGAGCTTTCGAAACATTTGCTCACTATGCAGATAACTGACGTCTAGGAATGCAAATAGCGAGATAACGACTGCACCAATGAGCCCTAACTGCCAGGATTCTTGGGTCAGAGCAAAACCGAAGGTCGCCGTGATTATCGGAAGCAGCCAACTCTTCGCCGAGGCAGAAGCTGCGGATTGTCTAGCAATGACTGCTTGAATGAGATCGAGGTGTTTACGCCGATCTTCAGGATTGGGCGGGATGTCGAAGAATCTCGGATTTGTCCTAACTGATCTTTGGATCGCTGACTGAACTTCATCCTTCTTCTGTTCAGAGAAGTTCGTTGAAACTGGCCAGATGTCGCCCATGGAGTCATCTGCGAAGCGTGGTACAAGGTGGACATGAAGATGAGGAATTGTTTGCGTGGCGGCTTCTCCGTTGGACTGAATAATGTTGAGCCCTTCCGGATGGACAGCGGCGCGCACGGCATCACTCAAGAGCAACACTGCTTGGGAAAGATGATTAGCTTCTTCAGCAGCCAAGTCCCAGACGTTCTCCACGTGCCGATGAGGGACAACTAGTGTATGGCCAAGTGTTGCGGGTTCCGTGGGATGAAAGGCTACGACGTGATCGTTTCGGTACACTTCTCTGACATCCGGATCGTGCCCTGCGATGATCGTGCAAAAGGCGCAGGTATCAGCGTTCAACTCGCCTCCGTGCCTGGGAAACATAGTATTCAAGGTTCTGGCTCAGGTTGGCATACGTTGCCTTGGAATCAATCCTGCCAAGCCAATCAAACTTAGTGGGGTCAAAAGTAGGAACATTACCGACTCCAGGAACTTTCAAAAATGGGTCTGCGCCTTTGGAGTCAGTTGAACCTATCGGAAGCGATGCAAGACCATGAATATACACTCCAACCATGGGCTTATTCATGTCCCATGCCTTCTTGATTTCATACTTTACCCAGTCTCGTGAAGCAGTCTCCTGGCCAATAAGGACCACCACCGCGCGCTTGTGGCTCATCTGGCTGTCGATCCACCTGACGATCGCCGGCTGAGATTGGTTTCTGACTGTCTCCCATTCCTGGGCCCCCAGGATGGGGTCCCCCTGGATTGCATTGATATTGCGAACCATCTGGACCCGGTACACGTCTCGCTTGTAGTGGAACGAGTAGAACACGGTCTTGATAGACAATTAGCCTCCTTATCCAGCCCCCACTGTTCGGAAGTCTGGCATCTTGATGTATACAACTATCCCATACGACGTGGGCGCAGCCCCTCACCACAGAATAACTGTTCGATGACAGGGTGGTGTCCGTATGTTTTTACCAAGGGTTCGGCGGTGTACTTGTGAACGGGTTTCGGGTCTCGAGTCGCTAACCATGCATCATGTCGTCAGCCTCTTCCGCTTCCTGTTTCTCAATATACTATGCACTGCGGGGTCGGCATATGAACTACGTAATGGAACATTTATTTGACAATTATAGATCTGGCTATAGCTCCAATTCCATTCGTGCAGCGGTGATTGCCGACGGTCAGGGCCGCATTCGGTGCTGCATGACTCATCTGCAGCTCGCGGGGCGCTTCCGGGCCGGAGAGTAGCGATCATCGATAAGTTCTCGCGCAGCCAGTAGGTTTGCTTTGACTTTCTCGTGTTCAGGGGTCGGGCGCTGGCGCTTGTGGCCAGTCCAGATAGAGGTTGTGGGGTGGTCTGGCAGGCGATCGTGTCGTGCTGCTCAGCCCAGGAACGCCTGTATGTCAAAATAGGCAAGCTGATCCACATTTTTACCGTTAAATCTGAATGGGTGAAGTAGGTGAATCGTCCCCGACGCCGACTTCCTTAGTGTCGAAAAGCCCAGGCTGCCGCCCTCAACAGTCCTGGTCGGCGTGTCAATATGATCGTCGGCAAGTCAAAATGGGCCAAGTTGGGTTTCATGCTGGTTGCCGGTCTGGTCGGTTATGCAAATAAGAAGCGGTGATCCGGGATGGAAACGCATTTGCACATTCCAGTGAGCAGGGACTGCTCGGCATGCTCACTGTGTCTGTGGGATACTTCCATCGGCCGCCTGGCGTGGCGCTATCCCTCGAGAGCGCCCCCGGCGGTGAGGAGCCCGTGGCGTCTCTCCCCCGAACGCCGCGGGCTTCGCTCTGGGAAAACAGCATTTTCTAGCATTGCGAATGTGTAACGGCAGGGGGATGAGATGTTGCGGATGTGCAACTTTAAGAAATGTGCCCCCATATAGGGGTACTTGTTCCCACGAGTTCTGCCCTATGCGACTTTCGTCGATTATCTGGTGGCAATGCTCGCCCATCTCGGGTCGCAGGTTCCCACCGCAATAATGGTGGAGATACGGCTCCAAGCCTCGGGGATCTCGGGAAAGCTCCTGCGTACGGCACTAATCCGTCTCCCAATTTCGCTTGATACATCATTGACAGTTGCGGATCCGCGACGAACAATGAGGGTGCAAGATGACAGAACATTCCGTATCCGACGACAGGTCAGCACGCAACACCCTCTGTCTCGTTAGTTGTGAATCCCCTCACGCATGTGTGGCGGCTGCTCACAGCGATGATGTCCCTCACGGGGAGAAAGGTATCCGGCCACCATGTCCCCCCATTACTTCACCGACGCAGACTATGCCCGGATCATCATGAACTACGCGCCCACAAGTGTTCGGCCAGAAGTATGGGCACACATCGAGGACTTCGTCCGCAGCGTCGTCAGCTCGCTGAGGATCAGTGCGGCGACAACCAGCCGCGATGCGCTGCGCAACGTGCTCAGTGCCGTGGCCAAACTCTCCGCTTGGGTATGGACCCGTTACGGAGCCGTTAGCCTGGAGGCGGTCTTTCATCCCAGCATTATTGGCGACTACTTCGAATCTCCCGAGACTAAACCTCTGAATCGCACAACCGTGGGTACGCAGCGCTCGCTACTCATGCGTATCGGTGAGGCCGTGAACCCGGAATGGGATGCTGACTTCCAGCATCCTGTGACCTACGAGCCTGCGCTGGCTGCCTACGACACGCACGACGTCCAGCGCTTCACCGACTGGGCCAACAGCCAGCCCACGCCCCAGCGACACGAAAACTTTCACACCGTTCTGGCACTCACCCTCGGGGCTGGGTTGCGTGCCGGTGAGATATGTACACTGCGCGCCAAGGACGTCCGCCGTGACCCCTTTGGCATCATCGTTCATCCTCACGGTTACCGTGGGGCGGCCCGAAGGGCTGTGCCACTTCACCTGTTGTTTCATCAGCACATCGATGCGGTACTGGAGCGGCGGGAGTTTGAGGACTACATCTTTCGTCCTGGGCGCACTAATGAAAATGTGGGTCAACTTTCTGCTTATCTGCGCCGGGCGACGCTGTCCACGGCGACCGCAGCCCCGGACGCGAGGCGACTGCGGAATACGTGGATCAAGTCGCGCATCCTCAGTGGCGTCCCTGAGGACGTGATCTGCGTCGCCGCCGGGTTGAGGAGTCTGGCTCAGTTCGAGGACTACGTCCTTGAGGCCGGCCGATCACGAGCGCAGAACTTTCGGTTCATGCTCCAAGGTGGACAGGGGCCCGACCCTCCCGCAAGTTAAGCATCCGGGCACTGAGCGTGGGAAAGTTCGAGTTCATAAACCTGCTCAAGGGGTTGCGGATACGCAATTTAGTGCTTACGCACGCAATGCTTCGGGTTTTGCCCATATCGGCGTTGCGGCTGCTCAAAGGGTATGAACAATGAATAATTTATTAATAAATGTTATAAGTATCACACGTGTGCCTAGAAATGGTGTCCTGTCCACAGGTACTACGAAGGTATGGAATATGTTGCATCACCACATCTTCGCTCGGTTCCCGCCTCTGATGCGCCTAGCGCAGGGGCCTTACCTGGCGGGTGGACCGCCGAAACGCTGGACATCATGATCCGGCCACAGGGTTCGTCCACACGCCTGCTCGATCTCAGCGATGATAGTCGCGGTTGGAATCAACTGGCCTCGGATGATGCGCGTGATTGTGGACTTGTCCCGGTGAATGCGTCTGGCCAGTGCGGCGCTGCTGGCTACTTCCCCGGAGTTGATCAACTCCTCAATAGTCCGGGCGAAGTCCTGAAGCTTGAGCATCACGGGATCAGTGATATCCGCAGCATGAGGCCAGGCAGGGTGGCTGCGGATAGGGGCATTGCGGGGAATGTCGCCCCAGGGATCTCGCGGCGTGCTCGCCATCACCTTCAGCCTCCGAATAGTACCGAATTTCAACAACGCTTACGGCGTGACAAGGTGAAGCAGGTGACGACTATGGTCGACGAGCTCCATAAAAGATATGACATTCTTGCAGGCAATGAAAATACCCGGCGGAGTCAATACTCACATTTCACGACGTACATTACGTGGCTTCACGAGCATTATGGATTCGAACTTGAACTGCGGGCAGCGCTACCGTACATCGCTGATCACGCGGCGGTGCAGAACTACATTGATGCTCACGAGGGTTGGAAGAAACCGTCCACGCTGCAGCAGGAACTTAGGGTGCTTACCCGGCTGGTCCGACACCTTAAGGAATGCTGCGATGATTCTTCACTATATCATGAGTCCGCGCATCACTGGATCCCAGAACCGTACGGCCTGGGACAGCCGCCTCAGTCTCTGCCATACACGACGCGCGAGTTGCGTGGCGTCGTGGACTGGATCAACGTTCAACCAACGTCCTACTCCCAGCGCCGCGCTGCCTCGATCGTCGCTCTCGCCCTGGGAGCCGGGATCACGATCGGTGAAATGACCGGCGTCACCTACGACGACGTGACGGCTCACGCGCACGCCATCATCGTGTTCACCCGCGGAGCTCCAGGGACGCGAAGTCGTTATATCCCCGTGACTACGCCCTGGGACGCAGTACTTTCAGACGTTCTCCATTGCAGGCCACCTGGCCACACAGCTTCATCTCCGATCGTCGCGTCCCAGAGGGGAACTATTACGCGGCAACCACCAACCAAGGTCGTCAGGAAGTTCATCGAGCGCAGTAAAACCGTTGGTTATGGCCGCGCTCCCGTTGTCAGACGGTTGCGACACACGTGGGTGATCGGGCATGCCCGTCACCATGTTCCCTTCGAACTTCTTAACCACGCCGCCGGCATCAACCGAGGTCTTGACCGGGCCTATAAGCGCACCATTATTTCCACCGGCGTGATGAGTGGGGAAGAGTACAACGCCTGGCAAGGCGGCATTGAATTTACTGACTACCCACCATTAACGGCCATGTAGCCCCCGATACACCTGAGAGATTAATCAGGCTGGAGAAAGGAGGTGAACTACATGGGATCAACGATCACACCGTTGCCGCGACCACTTTTTCGTTTGGATGCGGAACAGGTTAGGCGCTTCGGTGCCATTGTCGACCGAGCCGGGGCATGCGACCTATTGGCGCAATGGCGTGCCGAAGACGGCAATGACCCCCGCAGGGGTGGGCGGCCTGCGATCGTGTCTGATCGCGCAATACTCATCACTTTTCTCATCGTGGCCACCTCCGGCCACCCGCTGCATCTGACACAATGCACTAGCTTGCTCACTGATCCTGACACCACCGATAAAGCGCTGGAGCTGCTGGGCCTTCCCGCCCGTAATGAGGCGCGCGCTCTCGGTGACGCCTACGAGAATACCTATCGGCGCTGGTATGACAGGTTATGGCGTGCACTCAAACGAGTGCTCCGTTGCATTGACCCCTTCAGTGATATTCCGCATTGGCGCAGGCTCAGCAAGAAGGAATATGACGCGATCATGGCTAAACATGACGAGGATCGCGAGAAACTGTGCTGGGCCAGAGCGACAGAATTCTTCAACAGGCTCATTGCTGCGTCGATAGAGGAATTGCCACAGCACTACCGCGACAACTGGCTCGGTGACCTCGCTGTGGACGGTACGTTCATTGCCGGCTCCCAGCGCGGAACGCGCAAAAACTTGCGTCCAAATGATCTTGTCTCCAGCGACCCCGAAGGAGGGTGGTACGTGCGTGAAGACGATCATAAGGGCACTCAGAAAGCACTGGCAAAAACCAAGAGCGAGGTGCGATGGGGTTACGAAGCCACCATTGTCGCTGGCGTGATGACCGATCAAGGCCCTCACCAACAACCGCATCTGATTCACGCCATGTCCATGGACAGGCCCGGCCACCAGCCAGCTGTCCGCGCCCTTGAGGCCATTCGGCATCTCATAGGTAACGACAACGTGCCCAAAGGCACCATCGTCGGCGACAGAGTTTATTTTCCCCATGCGTTGACGGAAAACTACCACAAGCCACTGCGTCGCGCGGGATACACGCTGGTGGGTGACTATCCGAAGAATAAGCTGGGTAAGACCCATGAGTTTGAGTCGATGAAATTAGTGGAGGGCGGGTGGTACTGCCCGGCCATTACGGATTCCCTCGTCCATGCCACTGAAGATAAGCAGGCTGGCCGAATTGACCAGGAGACTTATGACGACCGTATCGAGGAACGGCGCTTGTACGCGATGCGCCGTAAAGGTGCCGACGACACAGGTACGTCCATGGCATTCATGTGTCCCGCACGGGGATCAGGCAAGACGGTGCACTGTCCGAACGCTCAAAAGCCAGAGCGTGAGGATGCTCAGAACAAGAGGCTATTCCGTGTTATCCCGGCCCAGCTGCCAAAGGATCGTCGTAAGTGCTGTAACAATCCGACCTCGGTGAGCATCCCTCACAGTGAGGGGATGAAGTACCGTCAGACCGGACCGGCATATCGAACTGCGAAGTGGCGGGAGATATTCGGCATCTCCCGCAACGTCAGCGAGACGCGTAACGACCTCCTTAAGAACGGCCGAGGCATGGGTTCCTCCATTGGTGATCACACTCGTCGTCTAGTGCGCGGCTTCACCGCCGCATGGATGTTCACCGCACTAGGAGTCATCAGCATGAATCTCTCCTTGATCGCGCGGTTTCTTCACCGGGTCGCTGCCAACCTCACGGTGCCGCCGCCGGTGACGACACCTCCATTTCCATCTGATGAATCGTCGTCGGTGGGCCAACCTCATGGACCTCCGCACAATATGCCTGGCGAGATCGCAGCCTAAACGCGAAGAATTGCATACTTTAATTTGAACACCGGCGATCCTGTGGACCGCTGGTGATCTGCCATGCCAGTAAGTGGAGCGCGGCACCGTGAGGGGGCCGCGAAGTTCTCTGGAGGAGCTGTCAAGCCCCAAGAAAAGAGGAAAAACGAACGATCCCCGCTGAAAATCAGCGGGGATCGTTCTTGTCTAGCAGTTTCCCAAACGATTCTGGCGTGTAACCCAAAACCGTCCTGTTTATTGGTCGGGATAACAGGATTTGAACCTGCGACCTCCTCGTCCCGAACGAGGCGCGCTACCAAGCTGCGCCATATCCCGTGGTACCTGCCCCACTTTAGTCCTCTGAGTTGTATAGGCCAAAACGCCAGCTCAGAGATCTGATTGTGGGGTGGCTTGACAGAGAACTGACAGGATCTATGCTTCCCGCTCGGTGATCTTCAGCAGGGTTGCGCTGGGGCGGCAGAAGATGCGTACCGGGGCGAATTTGGAGGTGCCCAGCCCGTTGGAGACATGCAGCCCCATGGAGCCGAACCGGTGCAGGCCCGAGGCACGTTTGCGGTCGATGTCGGAATTGGTCACGATGGCGCGACCACCGGGGAGGCAGATCTGACCACCATGGGTGTGGCCGGCGAAGGCGATCTGATACCCATCAGCCTCGAACTTCTCCAGAACACGTGGTTCAGGGGAGTGCAGCAGGGCGATGGCAAGGTCGGAATCAACGTTGGGGGCACCGGCGATCTCGGAGTAGTCATCGAGGTGGTGGTGTGGGTCGTCGACACCCGCTGCGGCGAGCCGGACCCGACCGACCTGGAATTCCACCCGCTTCTGGTTGGCGTCCCGCCAGCCACGTTCGATGAAGGCAGCCCGCATGCCCTGCCACGGGAGGTCGACATAGCTCGGTGGGCGTTTCATGCGCAGCAGGTACCGGAAGGGGTTGACCAGTCGCGGTGCCCAGTAGTCATTGGTGCCGAAGACGAACATTCCGGGGCGGTTGAGCAGCGGCTCCAGGGCCTGGAGGACATCGGGCACGGCCCGTTCATCACTGAGGTTGTCGCCGGTGTTGATCACCAGGTCGGGTTCCAGGGAATCCAGGGCGGACACCCACGCCTTCTTGGTGTCCTGGCCGGGAATCATGTGCAGATCGGAGACGTGGAGAATGCGGAACTCCTTCTGACCGCGGAGCGTCCCGGGCTCGAGAAGGGGCAGTGTGTGGGTCTTGAGCTGAAATTTTGTCAGCTCGGAATAACCCCAGGCAGCGGTGCCCAGCCCGAGTGCGATGCCGGCCCCGAGAATGCCGCCGGCGGTCTTAGCGAAGGTTTTAACATTTGTTGGCACGTTATTCACCCTACCCGGGGAGTACATTGGGGAAACATGAGTGATCTGAAGAAGAAAATCCGTGAAGACCTGACCACCTCCATGAAAGCCCGGGATAAAGACACGACCGGCACCCTGCGTATGCTGCTCTCCGCACTGACGCAGGAGGAAACCACCGGGGCCAAGCATGAACTGACCGATGAGGATGTTTTAAGGATCATCGCGCGCGAGATCAAGAAGCGTCGCGAATCAGCCGAGATCTACACCCAGAACGGCCGTGAGGAACTGGCCAGCGCCGAGCTGAAGGAGGCCTCCATCCTGGAGGCCTACCAGCCGGCGCAGCTGAGCGACGACGAGCTCGAAGCGCTTATCGACGACAGCATCGCCGAGATCTCCCAGGCCACGGGGGAGGAAGTCACCATGAAACATATGGGGCAGGTCATGAAGGCTGCCACCGGAAAGGCCGCCGGCCAGGTGGACGGCAAACGACTCTCCACCGCTGTGAAGAGTCGCCTGTCCTAGGAGGGATCAGCTGTTTAGTCGGTGACGGTGAAGAATCCGTGCTGGCCCTTCTCCGCGTCGGTCATCTGGTGGTTGACGAACGCGTAGTTGCCGGGCGCGTTGAAGGTCAGTTCGATGAACGCGCCCTGGGCGACGGACACGTTCACGGCCTGTGAACCGGTGCCACGCGTCCCCGCGTCGCGGATGAGGTAGCGACCCTCGGAGAAGACGGTGTCGAAGACCTCCCCGACGACGTGGAAACTCAGCGACTGGTCCGGGCCCACATTCATCAGCCACACCCGCACGGTGTCGCCGACCTTGTGCTCAATGGGGGCCAGGTCGTACTGGTTGGGATAGAAGTTGAACGCCGTCAGGTCGTAGTCGCGGTCGTTGACGCGCTGGGCGTCGGCGCCGATTTCGGTTTCGCCGAGGAACATCTCGCTGGCGACCAGCAGGTACTCCTCATCGACTTCACTGAGGGACTCCGCGGAGTCGGCCGGCGGGTCGATGATGACCGCGCCGAACATACCGTTGGCGATGTGCAGGCTCATGGGGGCGGTCGCGCAGTGGTACATCCAGATGCCGTAGCGGTTGGCGACGAACTCGTAGGTCAGGGATTCCCCGACGGGGGTCTGCGCCATGTTGGTGTCCGGGTTGACCTCGCCGGCGTGGAAATCGATGGAGTGATCCATCGTGCCCTTGTTGTGCAGGGTGATGCGGAAGGTGTCGCCGAGTCTGCCGCGCAGGGTCGGTCCGGGCGCCTGCCCGTCGAAAAGCCAGACCACCTGCTCATGACCCGGTGCGACCTGGCGGACCTCCTCGGTGATATCCCAGCTGTATTCGTGGACGGTACCGGTCGGGGCCGGGGCCAGGACCGGGTTGACCGGGGTGAAGCCCTCGTGGTCGACGCTGCGGGCGCCGACTCCGGGTACGTCGACGGCGGCCGGGTTGGTTCCGCCCGCCGGGGCGGCTCCGGTGGTGCCGGTGACCGTCACGTCAAAGGTCATTCCCATCGCCTTGTGACCGGCGACGGTGCACCAGCCGGCGGTCGACTCGTTGAAGATACCGAAGTCCCGGGTGACGGTTTCACCCGGGGGGATCAGGCCGGTGTTGATGCCGTTGAGTGCAAGGTCGTGGTTCTGTGAGTCGTTGTTGGTGATCTCCAACACCAACGTCGACCCGGCCGGGATCTCGACCGTGTTCGGCGTGAAAAGCATGCCCTCGATGTCCACCTGGTGTGTGACCGTGTCACCGTCGGTGACGGTCTGTCCGCTGCTTGTCGACGCCTGTGTCGTCGTCTGACCTGTGGAACCGAAGCCACTGCTGGCGAGGATCGCGAGCATGACCACGGTGGCGATCGCCAGGCCAACGAGCACCCACGAGGCCCATTCGACGCCGTTGTCGCCGCCGAGGGGTTTCTTCGGCGCGGGATTCGAGCCGGCGCCGCCGGCGGGTCCGATCGGGATGCTCATGGTTCTAGTTCTCCATTCGGTACTGGGTGATGATTGCCCGCGTGATGGTGATGACGTGCCCGATGAGGCCGAGGCCGATGAGGATGAGACCGGCTGAACGGGCGGGTCCGGTCACGTCGAGCAGGGTGAGAAGTGCGCCCAGGTTGATCAGCGTCAGGCGGGCACCGCCGGCTCGGTCCGCGGTTGCGCGCGCCACGCGCACCTTCCCGGGGCCGCCGCCGACCAGGGTCGGCAGCAGGTGGTGGAGCACGCCGGTGACCAGTTGCAGCAGGCCACTGCCGAGCAGCGCCGGGAGCAGCAGCAGGGTGCCGGCGCGCGGATCCCCTCCGACGATGAGGATCACCGCGTCGGCGGTGGCCACGGCGAGCATCCACAGCAGGCCCGCGACCACGGAGACCGTGGCGGTCGTCCACGTCGCACCGGTGGAAAACAACGTGCCGATCACCGGCTGCACCACCAGCAGGGCAGCCAGCACCATCACCAGCTGCGCCAACCCGGCCCACGCGGGCTCCCCGAGCGCATGCAGCAGCAGCGCCGCGCCCAGTGCGCCACCGTGGACCTGCAGTGCGCGGGTGCAGCGACGCCGGGCGATATCCGGGATCCGGGAGCCGGCCAGGGTGGGGAGCAGCGTGACGACGGTGCCGATGACCGTCAGCCAGGCAAACCCCCACACCGTGGCCCGTGAATGCGCGGCGATGAGGTCGGAGTAGTTTCCGACCCGGGTGGCCAGGATGGCCAGGAGGATCGCGACGATGAGAAAACCCGCCGCCGTCAGGTAGAACGGGACGGTGACGGCGAACTGGCCGGCCAGGGAGCCGCGCAGGCGCTTGACGACGACCGCGATCTGCCAGAGGAGCACGGCGATGACGGCGGTGGCGCTGACGTCGGCAAGCGGGCCCCAGTCGTAACCGGCGCGGTCGATGAGGAGGCCGAGCATGGCGAGGTTGACGATCGCCACCCGCAGACCCACGCCGCGGTAGCCGGCGGTGACGGTGCGGGTGAGGGCTTCGGCGAAATGCGTGGAGTAGGCGATAATCGCGGTGGTCAGCGCGCCGATGGTGAACGGGTGGATGACATCCCACCAGGTCACGCCCCGCCCGAGGCGGTAACCGAGCGTCGCCGCGACACCGACGACGAGCCAGAACGCGATAACCGCGCCGGCGGTGGCATGCCACCGACCCCGCGCACGCAGCGAGACATCCGAGACGCTGAGGGTGCTCATACCCGTGCTCCCTCCATCCGGGTGGCCGCCCGACGACGCGCATGGCGCACCGTGAGGACAACGGACACGAGCAGGAAGACGATCACGGCGGTGACGTTGATCAGCCCCCCCGGCCTGCCAGAGCGTGGTGTGGCTGCGGGCGTCGGCAAGCAGGCGCAGGGCGAGACCGGCGTGCAGCAGCGCCACCGCGACGTACATGACCGGGTGGTAGGGCAGCGTGTAGCGGATGACGGAGGTCAGGATGATCGGCGCATGCGCGAGGATCATCGAGATGACGAACCCGAGGAAGACCGCGTGGACACCGGCGTCGAAGGCGAAGCCGGTCTCGGTGAAGCCAAACGCGACCCAGATGACACCGCCGATGATGAGCCAGAGATAACCGAGCAGCATGCACACCGCCGAGAACTGCGGGAGACCCCGTGATTTGACCAGGTGGCGGGCGACGTCGACACGCACGGTGGCCACGGCGACGAGCACCAGAGCCACGCCCATGACGGCGAAACCGAGCTGGGGGGAGAAGCTGAAGAGCAGCGAGGAGGCGGTCAGCGTCAGGACGAGCGCCGTGACGGTGGTTTCCGCCGCAACGCCGCCGAAGGAGATGCGGGCCAGCTCAAGCCGCTCACCGATGATGGTGGCCACCGTAAAGACCACGGCGAACGGCATCGCATAGGCGAAGGGCGCACCGAGGGCCCAGACAAGCGCCGCGGCGACACCACCGATGACCCCGGCAGCCTGGGTCAGCACCGCGAAGGTGGCCTGACGCCGGTGGACCTTGAGGTAGGTCGCCCCCAGGACCAGGAAACTGAGGGCGAAGAACGCGCCGGGTACCAGCCGGGGAAAACCGGACAGCGTGGTGACCACCCCGAATGCATGCGCCAGCGGTCCGAGCCACGCCCACCTGGTGCGCACGGCGACGGCGCGTTCGATGCCGATCGCCCCGCCGACAAACCCGAAGACCATGAGTGGGCCATGGTCCTGGGCCAGGGAGGTCGCGGGGCTGTCCAGCAGGTAACCGAGCTTGACCGTGCCGGCGAGCAGGCCTGTGATCACGGAGATACCGGCGAAGATCAGGAAACCGAAGCGCAGCGCCAGTGGCGGGTTCCACGTCCGCGACGGGGAACGATGCTTTATTTGCACGGGTTTTATCGTACTATTAACTCATCCGTTCCCCAAGTATCGGGCCGGATTTCCCGTTCCCGCCCACAGACAGGATGTGTACGATGCAGCTTCCGATCTCCGCAACCGGCCAGGCCGGTCAGATCCCCACCCTCAACGCCTCCGAGATTCCGCATGCGGTGCGCCACGGCGCCATTCACGGCGCGCTCGGCACCCGCAACGTAGGCGAAGCCATGATCCTCATCGCCCCGCACAATCCGCTGCCGCTCCTCAAGGAGGTTGAGGCCCGCGAAGAGACCTTCGAGCTTGAGTACCTCCGGGAGGGGCCGACCGACTGGCACATCAAATTCACCCGCACCGCATAGTGGCTCCTAGTTGCCCAGCAACTGCCTCAGAGCATCGTTGATAGCGTTCACGCCATCCTGGACGGTGGGTGCCTGTGGGGTGGTGGGGCTTGTCGGCCGGGGTGCCGGTGCATCCTGCGTGGTGTCGGGGCTGGTGGCCGGTGGTGGGGTGGGGCTTGAACCGTCGGAGATGTCGAGGATGATGGTCCCACCGTCGACAAGCGTCCCGTCCTCCGGGCGCGCCGCGACCACCGTGCCGCGTGGTCGCCCGCTGCCCGGGACCGTCCGCGTGGTCACCCGGTAGCCTTCGGCCTCCGCTGCACGCCTCGCGGCGGCTTCGCTCTGCCCGGTGAGCTCACGGATGAAAGCCGCGTTCGCCCCCAGCTGGAAATCATTGGAGTTGTCCGGGATGGAACCTGCGAGTGCCGCCGGGACATTGTTGGCGAGCTGGAACCAGGTCTGGGCAGGCTCCCGACCACCGTAGAGGTCACCGGAGCCACACTGGCGCACCGGAGAACTGCACAGGGGCGTGGTGGTGGTGCCGTCGTTGTAGATATACGGCGCGGCTGCGAACTTGTCGTTGTAGCCCAGGAAAGCAGATGACTGGTTGGACTCGGTGGTACCGGTCTTCGCCGCGATCGGCTGGGTCCAGCCGTACATGCTCGCGGCTCCCGCGGCGGTTCCCTCGGTGATGTCCTCGCTCATGCCCACGGTGAGGGCGGCGGCATCCCGCTCATCCATCACGCGTTCGCATTCGGGACGGTCGATGTAGACCTCGTTGCCGTCACGGTCGTGGACCGAGACGATCGGGTTCGGTGCACACCACACGCCACCGGATGCCAGGGTCGCGGCGACGTTGGACAGCTCCAGGGGGTTCACGGCGGTGGGACCCAGGGTGTAGGAACCCAGGTTGGCGTTCTTCATGTAGTCCGCGATGGAGGAGGTTCCATCGAAACTGCCCTCCTCGGTGTAACTGCGCAGGCCAAGCTTCACCGACAGATCCACCACCTTGTCCACACCGACCTGCTCGATCAGCTGGATGAAGGTGGTGTTGGGGGAGTAGGCAAGCGCCTCCTGCAGAGTCATCCGGGGCTTGTAGGTACCGGCGTTTTCCACGCAGTAGGTGTTGGGTGGGCAGTTCTGCGCACCACCTGTTCCCAGCCCCTTGGCCTCATAGCGGGTGGGCACATCCAGCATGGTGTCCAGGCCCATGCCCTGCTCGATGGCGACTCCGGCCGTGAAGATCTTGAAGATGGAACCCGCACCGTTACCCACCCGGGAACTGGTCTGCGGGAGGATCGTCTCACCGGCCTCCAGGTCGAGCCCGTAGTTACGGGAGGAGGCCATGGCCAGGATGTCACGCGAGTTGGAACCGGGTTCGATGACATTGACCACCTCGGCCACACCCGGGGCGGCGGGGTCGGTGTGGTTCACCACCGAGGCGCGGGCGGCGTCCTGCACCACGGGATCCAGGGTGAGCTGGATGGTGTAGGCATCCTTGTCCAGCATGTCCCGGGTGATGCCCTGCTCCGCGAGGTAACTCAGGGCGTAATCACAGAAGAAACCACGATCGCCTGCACCGATGCACCCGTTGGGCTCACCCTGCGGGGTCTCCAACACACCAAGCGGCTGCTGCTGGTAATTTGCCGCGTCCTCCCGGGTGATCGCGCCGGTATCCGCCATCGCCGACAGCACCGTGTTGCGCCGCTCGAAGACCCCGTCATGGTTGGTGTACGGGTTGAGATACGAGGAGGACTGCACGATACCGGCGAGCATCGCCGACTGCGGGACAGTCAGTTCCGCAGCGGAGATCCCGAAATAGGTACGGGCGGCAGCCTCCACACCGTAGGCCCCGTTACCGAAGGGGACGATGTTGAGATACCGGGTGAGGATCTCATCCTTGCTCAGCTTGTCATCCAGATCGGAGGCCATCCGCATCTCACGCAGCTTGCGGGGGATGGAGGTCTCGATGGCGGCAGCCTGCTCGGCCTCATCATCGGCATCAACCAGCAGGAGGAAATTCTTCACATACTGCTGGTTGATGGTGGAGGCACCCTGTTCCACTCCACCCGCGGCCAGGTTGGTGAGCATCGCGCGACCGAATCCCTGCAGGTCAACGCCGTCATGTTCATAGAACCGACGGTCCTCGATGGAGACGATGGCATCTTTCATCGGCTGGGAGATCTGATCCCCGGTCACCTCGAAACGCCGCTGCGAATACAGGTAGGCCAGTGGCTCGCCGGTGGCATCGGTGATGGTGGTGACCCCGGGGCCACGTCCATCCTCGAGATCGGCGAGGTTGGACTGCATCGTCTCATTCGTGCGTGCGAAGGCGACCCCGGTGATACTGGCGACGGGCACCAGCGCCAGGGCGCCGAGCAGCCCCGCTGCCACCGTGGATGCCAGGAGTTTGGTCATGGACTTTGGGAAGGACACGGTAACAGCCTAGCTACTGAAGCCTGTTTCGTGAATCTGGCCAACCATGCTGTGGTCCATGCTGTGTCTCATGCTGCGGGGACAACTGTGGGGTCGATCGGGTTCGGCGGAACCGCTAGGTCATGCGGAGATCGGTCACGCAGGTCGCCCCGTCGTCGCTGGTGGAGAATGCGGTCGTGCCCGTCCGGTCCTGGTGGGTGATCTCGATCGTGCCGGTGGTCTCACTGGGAAGCCAGAAACCGACGAAACCATTGTCGAAGGTGGTTGCCTGCTCATCGACCAGGACCTCCCCGGATGCCTCATCGGTGATGGTGACGTGGACCGGTTCATTGCCCAGCTCACCGAGGCAGGTGGTCAGACTGTGATAGAAGCAGTCATGTGTCTGGGTGAGATAGGGGGCGATGGACACATAGGTCTGATTCTCGGGCAGGTCGAGCACGAGCTCCTGGTTGTCATCACTCAACACCAGTTCATCGGTGCGCACCGAGGCGATCAGATCGGTGGGGCGCTCGGCGACGGGCAGTGCATCCAGGTGGTCGATGATCTGGGAGGCATCCAAGTCGGCCAGACCGTGGCTGGCGAGGAACTGGTCCTGGGTGGCTGCTGTGCCATTTGTGGCGGTGGTGTCCGCTGCGTCATTTGTGGGGGCTGGATCCTGGTTCGTGGCCGAGCATCCGGCCAGGGTGAGGGAGAGGGTGGCGAGGATGATCGCTGTTCTTTTCACGTGGGGTTCCTTGAATCGTGAGGGAGGGAGGGGATTGCCATTGACAGATGTTCTTGGTTCTTTCTCTAGCACACCCGGATCAGGTGGAGGAAATGTCAAGGTTCAGCCTGTGGGTTTGGCCGAGCGAGGGGGAATGACCCAGGGTGGCCCCGGTCACCGTCGGTCCCGGACTGAAGACATTGGAGACGCTCCAGCGTTCACCCCCGCCATGGAGTCGGGGTCTGTCCCGGTGTGAACCGGACTGGGGCATCGCCCTGTGGGCAGTCCTTTTCCGGCCACCGGGTCACGGGGTGGGCTGCGTGCACCACCGGGAGTCACCGCGTGTGGTCGGGGTGATATTTAAAGAGTTGATGAAGATTGCCCGGTGGGAGGTCTGAAACACCCGGATCATCCCCCGAGGGGGAGATACTGGGTGTCATGGCTGTCCAAACACCAACCGACACTCTGGCTGCGGGGCGCGTGCTCATCGTCGATGATGAAAAACCGCTGGCCCAGATGGTTGAGACCTATCTCCTCCGGGCCGGGTTCGAAACTGTTCAGGCACACACCGGGATCGATGCCGTCCATGAGGCGCGCAGATTCTCCCCGGATGTGGTGATCCTCGACCTTGGATTACCTGAACTCGATGGTCTTGAGGTGTGCCGTCAGGTCCGTGCCTTCTCGGACTGCTACATCCTCATGCTCACGGCCCGCGGTAGTGAGGAGGATAAGATCACCGGTCTGACCATGGGGGCCGATGATTACATCACCAAACCCTTCGGCATCAGGGAACTGGTCACCCGGGTGCGGGCGGTTATGCGCCGCCCCCGCATCACCGTCACCGGCCCGGGGACGGACGCCCCGTTGATCATCGGGGACCTTGTCATCGACCCCTCCGCGCATACGGTCCGCGTCGGGGGCGGGGCAGTGGACATCACGCCTACTGAATTTGATCTCCTGCTGGCCCTGGCACTGCGTCCCGGCCGGGTCTGTTCGCGTCGGGAGCTGGTCACCGAGGTGTGGGATACAACCTGGGTGGGTGATGAGCGCATTGTTGATGTTCATATCGGGAATCTCAGACGCAAGCTCGGTACCGATGCGCGGGGGAGGGGTCTTATCGACACCGTCCGTGGGGTGGGGTACCGGTTGGGGCAGGTATGACTCACAGGCCTGGACTGATGTTCCGTTTTCTGGCTGCCCAGGTACTGGTCGTGGCGATCAGTTTGAGTGTGGCAGTGGCAGTGGCATCCCTGGTGGGCCCTCCCCTGTTTCACGAGCACCTGGTCATGGCTGGTCTGGAGGATCCGTCCCTGGAGCAGTTCCACGCTGAACAGGCCTACCGGTATGCCAACCTGATCACGCTGGCCGTCGCTCTGCCCACCGCACTGATCTGTGCGGTGCTGACCAGTCTGGTGTTGTCTCGTCGACTGCGGGCACCCCTGCGGGATCTTACCTGTGCAGCTGCGGGCATGGCGAATGGGAATTACCATGTCAGGGTGCCTGTGGGGCAGGCCGGACCTGAGGTAGACACGTTGGCGCGGGCCTTCAACACGATGGCCACCAGGTTGGAGCAGACCGAACAGGTGCGACGCCAGATGCTGTCGGATCTCGCACATGAGATGGGCACACCATTATCGGTACTCGCGGTCTACCTCGACGGGCTCCAGGACGGGGTGATCGACTGGAATACCGCCACGCAGAAGGTCATCAGTGACCAGTTGAGCCGATTGACCCGGTTGACCGAGGACATGGATGAGGTCTCCCGGGTCCAGGAGCACCGCATTGCTCTCGAGCTGGCGGAAGAGAACCTGGCAGAGGTGCTCTCCACCTCACTGAACGCAGTCCGGGAGGCATATCAGGCCAAGTCTGTGGATCTGCAGCTGATTCCCGTTCCGCCACGGACCACGGTGGTTCTCGATCAGCAAAGGTTCGGCCAGGTGATGGGCAACCTGCTCTCCAACGCACTTCGTCATACCCCCGCTGGTGGCCGGGTGACCGTCCGAACCAGCCAGCAGGGACAGGATTTTGTCGCCATCGAGGTCGCTGACACCGGTGAGGGCATGGCAGAAGGCCAGATTGAGCATATTTTCGAACGTTTCTACCGCGGGGACACCGCTCGCAGCCGGGATAACGGGGGGTCAGGTATCGGCTTGACCATCTCCCGGGCTCTGATCGAAGCCCATGGGGGAACCCTGGGTGCTACCTCACCCGGCCTCGGGGCGGGATCTGTCTTTACCATCCGTCTTCCGCTTTATCCAGATGGTATGTCGACGAACCCCTCCAGGGGTGTTGCGCCGGGGCATGTGCACCCGCCTCCCCAGCCCCTTCCCCATATACCCCATGGGGGTATATGATGGCGGTAGTGCCCACCCAGTCCCCCGACACGAAGGAGGGATCCGCAGCATTTACAACGCCAGCAGCATTGTCAGGGCGTAGGAACCCCATTACCCCGATCCGGGGCAAGCGATAAGGAGAGTCATGAATACCCACCCGCACCACGGTGATCAGTACCATAAGCGCAGTGGACACGACCATCGCCGGCAAGCTGACACCCACGGTCAGGCCATGCCCGGCACCCCGCCGCATTCCGCAGTCGATGAGGAACATCCCCCGCCGGGGGACCATGGCAATCATCACCACCATGGTCACCATGGTCACAGTGGCCACAGTGACCACAGTGGCCACAGTGACCACAGTGGCCACGATCATGCAGGTCACAGCGGCCACGGGGGCCATGACGGCCATGGTGGCCATGACGGGCACGGTCATCACAGTGCGGAGATGTTCAAAAACCGGTTCTGGCTCAGTCTGGTCCTCTCGATACCGGTGGTGTTCTTCAGCCCGATGGTTGCGCACCTGCTCGGTTACACCATCCCGGAGTTCCCCGGGGCAAGCTGGATCGCCCCCATCCTGGGCACCGTGGTCTTCATCTACGGCGGTGACCCATTCCTCCGGGGTGGTTGGGCTGAACTGAAGGCGCGCCAACCCGGCATGATGTTGTTGATCTCCATGGCGATCACCGTGGCGTTTGTCGCCTCCTGGGTCACCACCCTCGGTATCGGCGGGTTTGACCTGGACTTCTGGTGGGAACTGGTCCTGCTGGTGACCATCATGTTGTTGGGGCACTGGATGGAGATGCGTGCCCTGGGATCGGCGTCCTCCGCATTGGACGCCCTGGCAGCTCTCCTGCCCGATGAGGCGGAGAAGATTATCGACGGCGCAGTCCACACCGTGCCTCTCGCTGAGCTGGCCGAAGGTGACGTTGTGCTGGTGCGGCCCGGGGCCCGGGTGCCTGCCGACGGCACCATCATCGACGGCGCAGCCGAGTTCGACGAGGCGATGATCACCGGCGAATCCCGCCCGGTGTTCCGCGACACCGGTGACAGGGTGGTCGCCGGTACGGTGGCCACCGACAACACCGTCCGGGTCCGCGTCGAATCCGTCGGTGAGGACACCGCCCTCGCGGGAATCCAGCGCATGGTGGCTGATGCGCAGTCCTCATCCTCGCGCGCGCAGGCGCTGGCGGACCGGGCAGCCGGGTGGTTGTTCTGGTTCGCACTGATCGCCGGAATCATCACCGCGATCGTCTGGACGATCATCGGCAGCCCGGACCAGGCGGTGGTGCGTACCGTGACCGTGTTGATCATCGCCTGCCCGCATGCCCTCGGCCTGGCGATCCCCCTGGTGATCGCCATCTCCACCGAACGCGCCGCCAGGTCGGGACTGTTGATCAAGGACCGTCTGGCACTTGAGCGCATGCGCACCGTTGATGTGGTCCTGTTCGACAAGACCGGCACCCTGACCGAGGGGGCGCACGCGGTCACCGATGTCGCCGCCGCCGCGGGCGTGTCCACCGGACAGTTGCTGGCCGTGGCCGCAGCCGCGGAAGCGGACAGTGAGCACCCCGTCGCCCGTGCGATCGTTACGGCCGCGGCGGAACACCCCGAGGCGGCGAAGCAGCAATTGGGCGGTAGCAACTTCACCGCCGCGACCGGCCGCGGGGTCAGGGCCACCGTCGAGGGCGTGGACGTCTTCGTCGGCGGGCCGAACATGCTGCGTGAACTGGAACTGGACATTCCGGCGGACATCGTCGATACCACCGACCAGTGGGCCGGGCGCGGTGCCGGAGTCCTCCACGTCGTGCGTGATGGTCAGATCATCGGAGCTGTGGCCGTCGAGGACAGGATCCGTCCTGAATCCCGCGCCACGGTGCGTGCCCTGCAGGACCGCGGGGTGAAGGTCGCCCTCATCACCGGTGATGCACGCCAGGTCGCCGACGCGGTCGGGCAGGAGCTGGGTATCGACGAGGTCTTCGCCGAGGTGCTGCCCCAGGACAAGGACACCAAGGTCCTCGAACTGCAGGAACGTGGGTTGAGCGTGGCGATGGTCGGCGACGGTGTCAACGACGCCCCCGCCCTGGCACGGGCCGAGGTGGGAGTCGCAATCGGTGCAGGTACCGATGTCGCCATGGAATCCGCAGGTGTGGTTCTGGCCAGCGATGATCCGCGTGCCGTGGTGTCGATGATTGAGCTGTCGCAGGCCAGTTACCGCAAAATGATCCAGAACCTGGTGTGGGCATCGGGCTACAACATTGTGGCCGTTCCCTTGGCTGCCGGCGTGCTCGCGCCCATCGGTTTCATCCTGCCGCCGGCGGTCGGTGCCATCCTGATGTCCCTGTCCACGGTCATCGTGGCACTCAATGCCCAGCTGTTGCGCCGCATCGACCTCGACCCGGCTCGCCTGGCACCGACAGACGCGGCAGGGGAGGAGGTGCTTGTTCAGAGTTCCGCCACCGCAACCCGCTGACCCCTTCTTGTTTCCACGAAAGGACCTCCCTTGAAGCACCACACCACTCTTGTTGCCCTCACCCTGACCTCCGTACTGGCCCTGGCCGCCTGTGGCGGGGAGACCGGGACGGACACCACCACGACTACGGCAACGTCAGAAACCACCACCACTACATCCGCCGCTGAGACCCCCACAGGCACGTCTGACACCACCACTCCCGGCTCAACCATGCACGGGGGCCCACACGGTGCCCATGATCACCCTGCCCATGGTGGTCAGCCACCGGCGGGGATCCAGACGGAGGAGAACCCGACCTACCCCGTGGGGAGCCAGGTCATCCTCACTGCTGATCACATGCCGGGGATGGATGGTGCCGAGGCCACGATCTCCGGGGCCTTCGACACCACCGTGTATTCGGTCAGCTTCATCCCACGCCATGGGGGAGAGCCGGTCACTGATCACCGGTGGGTTGTTCATGAGGAACTCGTCAACCCGGGTGAGGCCCCACTCCCTGATGGAACCCAGGTGGTCCTGGATGCCGGGCACATGTCCGGTATGCAAGGTGCCGAGGCCACGATTGACTATTCAACGCAGGAGACGGTGTACATGGTGGACCTGACGGTGGACGGGATGCACATGACCAACCACAAGTGGGTCACCGAGAGTGAGATCATGCCCGCCGGGTAGCCCCTCGGGGCCCGTGCTTGTCGACGAGCCGCCCCGCCACGCACATGCCCATCTCCGGGGGTGTATGCGTGAGTTACGAAGATGCGACGGCAACCCCGGGATGTACCGTGAAGGTATATGTGATGACATGTACTTGTCGCAGATGTGCCACTTCTGCCAGCTTGGGTGGGGTCCGGATTCTCCGGAATGAGATCTCCAAGACTCCCCCATATGGTGTGATGCATTCGACAGCAAAACTTGCATGTGATTACATTAACTTCTGTAACTAATCTGCGCGGTCCCCATTAAGGAGCGAGTCATGACATCTGTCATCCCTGAGCAACGCAACAACCCTTTCTCCCGCGATGGCATGGTGGCTGCACGTATGGACACCGCTGAGCGCGGTGAGTGGGTCACCCATGCCAAGTGTCGTAACGGTGATCCGGATGCACTGTTTGTCCGTGGTGCCGCCCAGCGCCGTGCTGCCGCCATCTGTCGTCATTGCCCCGTGGCCATGCAGTGCGTGGCAGATGCCCTGGATAACAAGGTGGAATTCGGTGTCTGGGGTGGTCTGACCGAGCGTCAGCGCCGTGCGCTGCTGCGCAAGAACCCCCACATCACCAACTGGGCGGAATACCTGGCACAGGGTGGGGAACTGATCGGTATCTAGACCGACGATCCCCGCTTCGGAGAGAAGGCTCGGGGATAGCGCCGGGGGAACCCCGCCTGATGGGGTGGTCTCCGAAGGTAGGATGGCACCCATGACTAAATGGGAATACGCCACCGTGCCACTTATCACTCACGCAACCAAGCAGATCCTCGATACCTGGGGTGAAGATGGTTGGGAACTGGTCACCGTCATGCCGGGGATGAACCCCGAGAACCTCGTCGCCTACATGAAGCGCGAGGTGGCATAGGTACATGACCACACACTCTGAACGTCTCGCCGAACTCGGCATCACCCTCCCGGCCGTCGCCGCGCCCGTGGCAGCCTATGTGCCCGCCGTCAAAACCGGGAACCAGGTCTGGACCTCAGGCCAGCTCCCCTTCGTCGCCGGTGAACTTCCCGCGACCGGCAAGGTCGGACTCGAGGTCACCGCGGAGGACGCCGCCGATTACGCGCGCACCGCGGCTCTCAACGCCCTCGCGGCTGTGGATGCCTTGGTGGGTCTGGACAAGATCACCCGCGTGCTCAAGATTGTCGGTTTCGTGTCCTCCGCCGAGGGGTTCACCGGTCAGCCGGCCGTGATCAACGGCGCCTCCAACCTCATCGGGGAGATCTTCGGTGAGGCCGGTGCCCATGCCCGGTCCGCTGTTGGTGTCGCTGAGCTTCCGCTCGGGGCGCCCGTCGAGGTGGAACTCGTCGTCGAGGTCTCTGAATAGATTTTCCATGAGTAGGCCGGAGACATGGTCTGTCTCCGGTTTTATCTTTTTCTGCAGCCTCCCCACGGTCTGCCTGAAGCCCGCGGTGGGGGATGTCCCTCCCCGGTTCCACGAAAGTCATCATGGGCGCTAAGCTGAACCTTATGGAGCATCCTGCTTATAGCCAACTGCGCCCAGTCACCCCGTCCGCCTCCGTGGTGCTGTGTCCCAACCCCGGCTACAGCTCACTTGAAGGCACCAACTCCTGGATCATCCGCGCATCTGAGGATTCCCGGAGCATCGTCATCGATCCGGGTCCGGAAGATGAGGGGCACCTCAACGTGCTCAACGCCAAGGGGGAGGAGGTCGGGTTGATTCTGCTTACCCACCGCCACCATGACCACGCAGACGGTGCCACCCGCTTCCGTCAGCTGACCGGTGCACCCATCCGTGCCTTTGATCCCTCCTACTGTGAGAAGGCCGGGGAGCTTGTCGACGGGGAGATCATCACCATCGATGGTGTGACCCCACAGATCGAGGTGGTCGCCACCCCGGGCCACACCCGTGATTCCGTGTCCTTCTTCATCTGGAGCGGCACCCCGCATGAGTCCACCCTGGAGGGCATCGTCACCGGTGACACCATCGCCGGTCGCCATACCACCATGATCTCCGAGACCGATGGTGACCTGGGCCAGTACCTGGAGTCCCTGGCCATCCTGGAGGAGCGGGGCAAAGACATCACGCTCTTGCCTGGTCATGGTCCCGAGGGGGATGATGTGTCCTGGTTCGCCCGCAAGTACATCGACCGCCGGGAGCAGCGACTGGAGCAGATCCGCGGGGTGTGGGCCACGCAGGGTCGGGAGGTCTCCATGAAGGACCTCATCGATGCCATCTACGATGATGTTGATCCGGTGCTGCGCGGTGCCGCCGAGCAGTCCACCCATGTGGCCATCCGTTACCTGCTGGCGCAGGAGCGGGAGGAATCAGGTCGTAATTCCGCTGTGGATACCGGCCAGATCTAGACACAGCACATCGAGAAAAACAACCACCGCCCGGTTCCCCGTTGTCAGGGGGCCCGGGCGGTGGGCTTGTATGGGGGTGAGCTACTAGCGCGCGCGGCGTGCCAGGTGCTCGGTGTCCACGATGAGCACGGACTTGCCCTCGAGGCGGATCCAGCCGCGGTGTGCGAAGGTGGCCAGGGCCTTGTTCACGGTCTCACGTGAGGCACCGACCAGCTGGGCGATCTCCTCCTGGGTGAGGTCGTGGTTGACGCGCAGGGCGCCGGCTTCCTGGGTGCCGAAACGGTTGGCCAGCTGCAGCAGGGTCTTGGCGACACGACCGGGGACATCGGTGAAGATGAGGTCTGCCAGTGAGGCGTTGGTGCGACGCAGGCGACGGGCCAGCACACGCAGCAGCTGCTCGGCGATCGCCGGGTGGTCGGAGACCCAGTTGCGCAGCATCTCGGAGTTCATGGTGGCGGCATGGACCTCGGTGACACAGACCGCGGAGGAGGTGCGGGGGCCCGGGTCGAAGATGGAGAGCTCACCGAACATGTCGGAGGGACCCATGATGGTCAGCAGGTTCTCGCGACCGTCATTGGCGTGGCGGGCCAGCTTCACCTTGCCGGAGGTGATGATGTAGAGACGATCACCCGGTTCACCTTCCTCGAAGATGGTGGCTCCGCGGGGGAAGCGGACGGTTTCCATGTCCTGGATAAGGTTATTGACCGCCGTCGGGTCTACGCCCTGGAAAATTCCGGCGCGCGACAAGATGTCCTGTACACCTTCCACTTACATTTCTCCTTCATCTGAACACATGTTGAGTTGGGTCCGGATGAATGGCAACACCTTCAGTGTTCGGGTCAAACAGTAATCCGGACGGTGCCTGGGTGGGGGCATCCTAATGTGTTATCCACACTCTACTATGCGATTGGTCACCGCAATAGTTGAAATGCCTAGATTGTCACAATTTAACCGGAGAAATCTAACTTTCACAGAAAGATAACAGCGTTATCTAATTAATTTCTCGGCTCTGAGCAGTTTAACTTATCAAGCAGCTTTAGGCTGCGACTGGGGTCCATCCTCGCCGGAGGCGCCCTCCCCGGCACCGGCAGCTGACGCATCATCCGAACTGCTGGTGGTGACATCCCGGGAGCTGTTGACATCCTGGGTGGACAGTAGGGAGGACTCGATCCGCTGCATGGCGAAGAGAAAAAACAGCAGGAGAAGCGGAATCAACACTACGAGGAGACCAGTCATAAGCCCACAGTGTAACGAGAAACGGGCTTCGCGTGCACACCAGGGGTCTGGCACTCTTAGATATATGGCTGCAGAATTCGGATCCATCACCCCACTCACACGCCCCCGCGTGGGTTCACACATCGCCAACAAGGGTGGTGAGACGGATATCGGGCGGAAACGTCGGGCCCGCCGCATCAACCGGACCCTGGCGGTGGCCTACCCGGATGCCCACTGCGAACTGGATTTCACAAACCCTCTCGAGCTCACCGTGGCCACCATCCTGTCGGCACAATGCACCGATGTGCGCGTCAACCAGGTCACACCGGCTTTGTTCCGGCGTTATCCCACGGCCTGGGATTATGCCAACGCCGATCGCGCCGAGCTCGAGGAGCTCATCCGCCCGACCGGGTTCTACCGCAACAAGGCGACCTCGCTCATCGGTCTGGGGCGCGCCCTTGTGTCGCTTCACGACGGGGAGGTTCCCCACACCCTGGAGGAACTGGTGAAGCTGCCGGGAATCGGCAGGAAAACCGCCAATGTGGTGCTCGGTGATGCCTTCGGGGTCCCCGGGATCACCGTGGACACCCATTTCGGGCGGCTGGCCCGGAGACTTAAACTGACGGAGGAGACCGACCCGGTCCGGGTGGAGCATGAGATCGGTGCACTCATCGAGAAGAAGGAGTGGACGCTGTTCTCACACCGGTTGATCTTCCACGGACGTAGGATATGCCATAGCAGGCGCGCTGCCTGCGGGGCCTGCATGCTGGCCGCGGATTGTCCCTCCTTCGGTCTGGAGGGCCCGGCCGACCCCATGGAGGCACAGAAGTTGATCAAGAGTGATGACAGGGAGCACCTGCTGAAGATGGCAGGGATGTAAAGCAGATGACAACGAGCGCTAAATGGTCCCTCGTGGGCGTGGTGGTGGTTCTCGCGGTGCTGGTTGCCGTGATCCCGCAGCTGCTGTCCGGTTCCACCACTGGGGACGGTGACGCGACCGGCGCGGCCGGGGACGGGGCAGGGGAGGCGTCGACAAGCATCGTGGCAGATCGCCCCGACTGCCAGGACGACGGTGCGGCGGGCGTGCAGCTGCCGTGCCTGGGCGGGGAGCAGGGGCAGGGCAATGACCTGCCCACCGTGGTCAATGTGTGGGCATGGTGGTGCGAACCCTGCAGGGATGAACTGCCCGTCTTCGACGAGTTCGCCGC